>JAZQGX010000205.1:0-11080 GCA_045540275.1 Kiritimatiellia bacterium
TTATAAGATTGAGGCCGGCACGGAGAAGCTTGGCGAGATCAAGAGAGACCTCGCAGGGGCCATTTCGACACTCATCCAAGAGTGCTACCGATTCCTCGACGCGCCTGGCATTGACGATGCCGATAACTCACTGACCGATGCGGAGGAACTTACTATCGTCATCATCGGAGGCGCAAGGCGACTCTACGGGAAGGAGAAGGCGCTTGCGCAGAAGCTCCATGAGATTGCTGTAGACCTCACCCTCCACAAGTTCTATGCGTCCGTCTCGCAGGCGGACCTCTCCAAGCAGCACACGTCCCTTGCCGCGACTGGAATCGCCCAGTTGGAGGCGATGCTCCGCCAGAAGCGTCCACCCCAATACCTTGACCGATGAAAGACCTTGTTGTACGCCTGTCGAAGACACTTCTCGACAACGACATAGACGCCCGCTCATACAAGCGGATGGAGGCGTCCTTGCAGAGCTTGAACGAGACCGGAAAGGATGCCGTCGCTTCTGATACCGAGGAGGATCACGACGCGCAGATAATCACGCGCTACCGGGATCATCGCGATGCGAAGATTCGCAAGCGGCTCATCCGCTACCTCGTCACCGAGGTCCCTTCGCACGATTTCACGAACCGGCCGAAGTCTCCTTTCCCTGAATATCTCTATGTGTTCCGTGTCCCGGACGACTTCCGCACCGAGATAATGGAGGCCATCAAGGACGACCTCCACGAATACATCATCCGGGGGACCCTGTACGATTGGTACAAGTATGCTGGAATACCTCCGCTTGACACGGAGCAGAGCCTGGAGGAGATGGAAAACGATATCCTCAACTCGCTCCGGGGCCGCCCGGACGTGAGCGCCCGGCCACTCCAGCCGTTCGGTCCCCCGTTCCTCCCCGCAAAACTGTTTTGATTATGCCGAGAAAGACCACCAAGGCCGTTGTGCCCTCCCAGATTGAGCTGCAGCAGGCGAAGGTCGCCGAGAAGGCCGCGAAGAAAGCCCGCAGGAAGCAGGCCGAGGAAAGCGCGGAGGAGCTGCGCATCAACCTTACGGAACTCATCAAGAAGCAGATTCCGCAGATCGAGAAGGACCTGAAGGAGATGAAGCCGAAGGACCGTTGCGAGACCATCGCAAAACTCGCCCCGTACGTTCTCCCGAAACTTGTACAGGCGCCAGTCGGGGAAGTCCAGGACGATGAGGAGAAGGACGAGCTCAAGGAACTCGCCAGCCGCACGACGGGGACATCATACGCAAATTAAAAAAAATTACGGATATGAAGGTCACGAGAAACATAGACACCGGAGACGAGAAGCAGACGATCCGGACCATCAGTACGAAGCCCAAGGAGCATTTCGAAGGTAGGTGGAAGTCCGGTAGGCTCTACCCCCTTTACTCCGTTGTCGTGAACAACGGAACCACCTTTATCTCCCAGAACGCGAAGATGAAGGAGGAACCTTATGTCATCTACGATGCCAACAAGAAGGAGTTCAAGGCTCCGGACGGCTGGCTCATCAAGGAGATGAGCGCGGACAGCCGCGTGACGGCTCTCGGTGGTGGCGGAGAAGGTGGTGTCACGCCGGAGGAGGTGGAGGAGATGATTAAAGATAAGGTTGACAAGGTTAATGGGAAGGGTCTCTCCACAAACGACTATGACAACACGGAGAAGAACAAGGTGGCGTCTGCGTACCAGAAGCCGAACAACGGTATCCCGAAGTCCGATTTAGCGAAAGCGGTCCAGGATGTTCTCGACGGTGCCGACGGTGCCTACAAGAAGCCCGTGACGGGAATTCCGTTTGCCGACCTTGCCGACGGGGTGCAGGACTCTTTGAGCAATGCGGACGAGGCGAAGGCTGGATTAGCCGGCAAGCAGGACGTGATCGCCGACCTCACTACGATCCGTTCCGGTGCGGCTGCGGGTGCTACCGCTTACCAAAAGCCTTCCGGTGGCATCCCCAAGGCCGACACCGATAGCGGAGTCCAGCGCTCTCTGGATTTGGCAGACTCATCGATCCAGGCAGAGCCTATTGGAGAAATCGTGCCCCCGGTGAATCCGAGTGAGTTTGCGACGAAGGAGGAAACGCAAGAGTTGGAGGAAGACATAGCCGTATCAGAAGTGATACAAAAAAGACTTACCGCAACACGAAACCTTCGTCCAACAAGCTCTGACACTGTACAAACAGGTAACGATGGATATAGTTATATTGCGGAAGTCAAGAACGGGGAGGTTTTGACGATAGATTTCACCATCCCTACATCCGGGAACTATCTGCGTTACGGCTTTACATCCGTCTATCCAGCCGGAGGAGTGGCAGTCAGCGGATATGGTGATAAAAACTATACCGTTCATCAGGTTGTGGTGACCGCACCTGCAGACGGATACCTCTTGATGGAGTGCCAAATCGATTTTACATCGATAACCGTCACGAAACCGCAAAGCGAAACGGCGATTGGAAAAAGGGTATATGAGCTGTCTGAGGCGGTTCGCCCTGTTTACAATACGGTTTACGCTGAGACCCAGATAGGGAATGATACTGTAGGACTAATCAATTCTGCGGATGGCTCCATCGACTCGACCCTCACGACGAGAAGGACGTCTGATTATGTCCCGTTTACCGCCGATATCAAACTGTTCAATGCTTTTCAGGCAACCTCTTCTTCGTATGCCGCTGCGGCGGTATACGACTCGCAAAAAAACTTTGTTGCCGCAATCTCCATGGAATCCGGGAGTGACGACATTGTTGTAAAAAAGGAGAATTATGCGACAGGGGCATATATCCGATATTGCCTGGCTTCGCCAAGTGTAGAGTGCAAGGTTTTGATGGTCCTGCCACTTAAAGAGACCGTCGACGACCTCGACAAGATGAAGCCCAACGTGGATTTCTTGATGGAGTCTTCTTTCGTGGTGATGGATGTCGGGAAGGAGACCGTAGGCCTTCCGCTATATGCTGACGGTACGATTGACTCCTCACTTACATCACGGAGGACATCGGATTACGTCCCTTTCGAGGCAGACATAATTCTGTATGAGGCATTCCAACCGACAAATGCGATATACGCTCAGGTGGCAATCTATGATGCCAACAAAGCATTTGTCGCTGCACTTAATGGAACATCGGGTGCGTCTTCAGATGTCTCATTGAAAAAATCGGACTATCCAACCGGCGCTTTTGTCCGTTTCGGTTTGGCTTCAGCAAGTGTCGAATGCAAGGTCAAGAGGGCTGCATCCTATTTAGAAGTCGCAGGGAAGGCTGTTTCTTCGGAAAACTATGGGAAGAAAATCGCCGTATTCGGCGGTTCTTTTGCATCCTCACAGTCTGGATATTTCACAGAGTCTGCATTGTCGAAATGGAGAGAGAAACTCGGGCTTCAAATCGACAACTATGCGGTTGGTGGTGCCGGGTTCACTCCTTCCGCTTCTTCTACCATTACTTCTCAGGTAGATACCGCTTGTGCGCCAGCGAAAGACCCCTACGACATTTACCTGCTCTGGGGGTCCGGGAACGACTTCTCGGCACAGGTTCCAGTCGGGACGCAGGGAGATTATACTTCCGCGGACAACTTCGATGAAAGCAAGTTGAACACCCAGGCTGGAGGCATCAATTACTGCATCAAGAAAATTTTGGACAAGGCTCCGACGGCTAAAATATGCTTCCTGACATCCCTCCGATATCTTAACCAGGAAAGGGGCTGGAATCCATATTTTGAGGGCTCCGGAATCCCAATGGTCGATTATGTCGACGGTCAGATCGCGTGTTGCGTCAGATGGGGCATCCCGTTCCTTGACCAGTTCCGCGAAATATCCTGGAATCCATACAACGCCGAAGAGATGACTTCTCAAGATGGGGTACACCCGAGCGCCGAAGGGTATGAGTATATCGCAAACAGGCAAATAGATTTCCTCGCAAAAATATAGAACGCATGGCAAATACAGTACAACTTACGAAGAACGGCCAGCCCGTGTTCCCGGTGACGGATGTCTCTCTGGTGATGGGCTTGCAGGACGCGATCAAGCTGCCTCCCGTGAAAGTCGCAACCCTCCCTACGGCCTCGGCAGAGACCGCAGGGAAGATGTATTATGTCGGACCGGACGAGAACGACGAATACGAGAGATATATCACCTCTGCCGTCGAAGGCTCCTACGACTGGATTGACCTCGGAGACACCGCCATCCCGCTCCCTTCCATCGCTGACAACCTCACCACCGATGACGAGAACACCGCCCTGTCGGCGAAGCAGGGTAAGGTCCTCAAGGATGACATGGATCAGTTGGGGGCCGAAGTGAATGAGAACAATTTCGGGGACACCATCGCATCCGTTTCCGGCAATCCTTCGGGGAGTATCGGTGTGGACTTTGAGAACGGATTGAAATATTATGTCGCTTTTACGGTCACGGACTCCACAACTTTCGACATCACACTTCGTTCTGCAGATGGTAGCACCGGGCCGATTGTGCAGACCGTGGCGGCAAGCAAGACCTATGCTCCTGGAGATTATATCGTCCCGTTTGTTTGTGGCGTGACAACCGCAAAGTACATTCGTTTCGGTAATTCTTCCGTATGGGCGAACATTACATCGGTGGGGGTGTATAATACGGTGAAAGAATCCACGGCTGCTTCGTTCGCGGAGTTCTCCGAAAAACTTCTGCAAGCAAGACAAGCCATTTATCTATGCACGATTAAGTCCGCCGGAGGCAGGGCAGTCTCTTCCATTACGAAAAACGGGGCAGCCGTTTCCCTCGTTTTCGGCGGCGACCTTGTGGTATACGGTAGAAAAACAACCGGGAACACGGGCAACGCATATATTTCGCTACCAACGAACGGTGCGACCTACAACTTCGCGTCCAATCTTGACGGCCTTTTCCTTGACTTGATTAGTCAGACCCTTACGATTGCGAGCTGCGCGTCTGTGTACGGCCTTGAAACGGCGCTCAATTCTCCAGACAAGGTCCTCCTGGCTGTAAATCTGTGGGGGCAACTTATTTCCCCCGTAGCGACCCTTCAAAGCGAGTTCGATGCAATTCAATTTGCCGACGATACAGCCATAACCGAAAACACCCCCAACAACTACACCACCCGGATCGTGAAGGGCGGAGTCACGCATGAGGTCGCAAACGGTAATGTGAGCGATTATTTCAAATCGAGGAGTGCGACTTTCGGCCTGTTTGAAAAGACCGGGACTTCTTCCGCATCGCAAGTTATCGGTATGCCCGTGTCGGAGGGCGGGAAACTCGCATCCGTCTATCTCAACAATGCGGAATCGGCCACAATCAGCATCAAGATTTACAATTCCGATTTCTCGGTGGTGCGGAAAACCATTTCCAAGAGCGTGACAAGTGGCGAGAACAACATCACATTGAACGAAGATGTGACCGCCGGGGAGAACATCGTCTTGGAGGGCGCAAAGCCGTATTTCGCCAACGACAGCTCCTTTGAGCAGATTTTCTGGTACAACTACGGAGGCAGCACGGGATGGGCATTGCGGTCCGACCACATCAAATGGAGTGCCGGATACACTCTTGTTTCGGATAGCGTCTTCGACACCCTTTCCAACAAGGTGTCCGAGTTGGAAAACAAGGAAGAGGACTTGGAGGACAGGGTAGATGCGCTGGAGCAGAACATCGAATATGTAACAGTCACGGTGCAGCGGAATCTCGCTGACTTCAATTCCGTCCGGGAAACCATTGACGCAATCACGGACGCATCCTATTACAAGCGGTACATCGTCATCGTCCCCATCGGCAGGTGGTTTGAGTGCGACATCAAGGGCAAGAAATATGTCACGATTCAAGGGGTGGATGCGAGGAAAACCGTCCTGTATTGCGATGGAACTTCCGACAAGGTGACCCCGGACGATTACTCTTTCGACACCTATGCCGGGCAGTCCCTTTCATCCATTAATCAGGCATACAAGCACATCATCAATGTCCGGGACGATATAGATGTCCGGGGACTTACTTTGGAAGTGAACGATTGTAAGTATTGTGCCCACATTGACAACACCGGATTCAAGACGGCCTCCTTCAAGGAGATTTTCTTCAAGGAGATAAACGCAAATGTAACTTTCACAATCGGAATCGGCTCACACGCAGGGCAGGAAATCTTGTTTGAACGGTGTGACTTCAAGGCATACGATACGCATACTATTTGTGCCTATGTCCACAACTGGAACAACCTGACCGCCATTAATACGGTAACCTTCAAGGATTGCCAATTCAACAAGAATTTCTTCCGTTACGATGAATTGGGTTCGGATTATTCCACCTTCCTCAATCTGCTGAACTGCTATTCCTCTGCGGCCACTCCGCAACTCGTTTTCCAGACGGTTACAACGGGCGGTCATAGCCATTGGATTGACCCCGAAACGGGTGACCCGATTACGGATATGACACAACTCCCGTACTGCACCCATATAGATGTCTGCGGAAGTAATGTGGCATCCATCTACCAAGACGGGACAAGGCCCGACATCGCAGATTACATCATCGGGAGGATTGGATAACTCAATCACTTAAAACCCTAACTGACTGACTTGGAAGATTTTTGAATAAGCCTGGATTAAGTCAAGGTTCTGACCAGAATTTTTGAATAACGACCGGGGCCCTCCGGGGCCCCACATAAAGGACAAATACCATGACGTGCATCTTACTTTTTGTTCTCGCTTTTGCTCTTGTTCCAAATGAGAGCATAAGGAAATACAGGATGCTCTACGGAGACTATTGGTTTCAGATGATGATTAGAAGTATAAACATTTAACGATACGATATGCCGACAAGAAAAACAGCCCCAGCAAAGAGAACTGCTCCCGTCCGTCGCGATACGACAAGGACGGCAGCGAGAACTACCACGAGGACTCCCGTGAAGGTGACCCGCGCCCAGGTAGCCCCGCATCCGAAAACTCTCGCCAATGGACAGCCAAGACCCAAAAAGCGCGGTTAGTTCCGTAATAAGGATTCTCCGGAGATTGACGAGGCTTGTCCAGCTTGCCCCGTTCGCATATCTTCTCCTTTATTCGGCCTACCTGCTTTTCTCCTGGTTCCTTCCGGACTCCCTGCTCGGACTGATGGATTCCATCGTGTTCGTTTCGCCGGCCGCATCGGGAGGGATGCTTGTCCTCTCGCGATTGCTCAAGCTCTGCAAGTGGCATAGGACGGCCATATTGATTCCGTTCTCGTCCCAAATCGAGGCCTACGTGGATAGTTTCGTGTTCACGTTCACCGAGAATGAGATTGCCCTCATCAATGTTGCGCTCGGTGTATCCGCATTCGTATTCCTCCTGATGGCAAACAAACATTTCTTCCACAATGGACGCAAAGGAAATTCTATCCGAGATCCTCGGCTATTACAAGTACAAGGTTGACAACAACCTGTGCACGATGGCCGAGATGGAGTCTGCGAAGAAGGCTCTTACGGAGAACATGGAGATCTACGGAACGATTGACGACTTCGCGAAGTTCTACGGAACCACGCCAGGGAACGTAAGGGCGACCATCTCACGGAAACTCATAGCGAAACCAATACGGAGAGTGTTCTATCCGTTCCACAAGTTCTTGAGGATAGTCCCGACAAAGTGGAGGATAAAGAAATGAAAGCGGCCCGGCCTTGCATCACTGCGAGACCGGGCCTAATCGATTATGACGAAAAAAGTAAAAAAGAGGTGTATTAACGGATTTTGTCCGTAAATCTTGGCGTGTAATCCAATTCGATGTACGATATCCTCTCATCCTTGTCAAGGAGCGTAACGAGGACGATGCGATACCATTTCCATGAAGGTCCACGGAGCGAATGAATCGTGTGGTAGTCTATTCCGTCATTTGAGCCCTGGAGCTGCCACTTGACGTGCCCGTCCTTGAATCTGCCCCTCACCTTCAGACGCGAGATTGTCTTGTAGATATCCGCACCGTCAAGACTCAAGTCTCGGGTATAGATGAATCCCTTCAACGGCTCTGCATCTTCGTTCTCCGCGAGGACGGAGAAGTCAAGGACGGCCTGCCGGTTTCCGCTCTGCATCACGATCTGCGCCTCGGGGAAGGAGTTGAGGGCACGGACTGGTTTTGCGAAGTCTATCTGGAGCCGGTGCCACGACTGGGAGTCGAACTTGTACACGTACTGCGCGTTAAACCTCGGGTTGAGGACGATGATGCGCGTGTTCGCGTAGTCATAGGCGAGGAAACAGTCGGACAGGAAGTATCGGAACGCCTGCGGGTTATCCGGGAAGAACCCCAAGAGCTGGTCACTAATCCGACCGAGAAGTTCTTCTGCCAAAATGTCAGGAAGTCCTTCCATCTGTGAAGAAACCTTTGTCACCTTGGAGCCTTGCAGGAGGAGGAGGCCTCTTGCGGCGGCGAAGAACACCCCTTGCTCGATGCCGATAACGGCATCCTTCGAGATCAGCACGTCACGGCTGACGTTGTGGCTGGTTCGAAGCTGCCCTTCCGCATCCACGGTGATGGCGAACACTCCCTCGTCGGTAAAGACATAGAGTGGGAACTGACCGAACTGACCTTCGGAGAGCGGCACGTTGGCCACCGCGAGATTTAGAATCTCCCCGGCCGTGAACGTGATTGCCTCCTCCGCCGGGAAGATGAACGGGTTGTTCGGCTTCGAGACGGCGATCGTGTTCGGAATTCTGAACGTGGTCTTTTCGGCTGGAGTTAGGCTCGGAGCGATTCCCACCGGAATAACCGGTATGCCGAATCCGAAGAACACAAAGGATACATCTATCTGGTCCATCGGAGTCATCTTGTACGACGAATACAAGACCTGTCCACCAGACGCCAAGAAATAGATGTCAACTCGATAGCACCTGGAGTCAGGATACGCAAGCCACGACACGGGAGCTTCTTCGTAAACCATCTGCGAGCCGCTGACAACCTTTGCCCTCTTCGGCGTGATCTGCGTGTTGTTGTTCGCATCGCGGCAGAAGACGGTAGCGTCTCCGCCTTCTCCACGAAGATAGTACACGAAGCGGATCGGCGTCGCAGTCGAACCGGGAACAGCCCATCTCGTAGAGTGGAGGAACTGATAGCCGTGGCTGACCGACTGCGTGGTGTCGGCAAGCAGAAGCCTCTTGTTGTAACTGAACAGGCGGCTCCCTACCGTATGGTGCATACTCTGCGAGGTCTCCTTGAGCACCTCCTGTGCCATGATGTAATCCGACGAGAAGTCTATTTGCAGCGGATTGTCTCCAGATAGGCTCTTGAACTCGTCCACAGAGAAAGACTTCGCGAGATAGGTGTTCTGATAGTATCTAACGAGCTTGTCCTGGCTCTCCATCGTATAGTACGGATCGAGGAAGAAGTCCCGGACATAATATGCTCGATATACGATATTCAGCGCGGTGGTATCTTCGCGCATGAACTCAAGGTTGAACTTCGCGGCGTTCCTCTGCATCGGCATTATCTGGGGTGACACGAAGATGTCGACCGAGGTCACGATGTCTTCCCATCCTTCCAGCCTCATTCCCTGCCCGTCCGCGTTCATCACGAGCTCGTAGCTCTTTGCGAGTTTTATAAGGGAAGCCGCTATGGTAAGCCCGTGTTCCTCGGCCCCGTCGGAGCGGATGAAATTCTCTTGAAGGATAAGAGACTTCACGTCAACGAACTTCCCGATGTCCGAACCAACGAGAATGGGAATTGACTGAGCGTAGACCGTCCCGTCGTAAAGCCTTACGGCGTATCTCACGAAGACGGGGAAGACGGCCCTTCCGAGCCTTGTCTGTTCCTGGACCTGCTGGTCGATTTCGCTCCAGACGGCATCAAGATAGCCCGCCCAATACCCCTTTTCGAACTCGGAGTCGAATACGTAACGCTTCGATGCGAGAGCATAAGGAGTAACGTCTCCTATTGCCTTGTGAGGGAAGATGGGGGCCTCGTCCTCGCCTTCGCGGTTATATCCGGCCTTGAAATCCTCAATGTCCGGATCGTCCCAATCAATATTCAGGTTCACATTCGGCTCCGTGCGAATCTCCTCCAGATTCCCCATCCGGAAATGGATGGCCGGAATCGGGATCTCATTGCCGAGGAATCTGTACTCTCCGTCTTTCCAAAGGATGTAGTACATATCCTTCGACGTTGACACGATGACCGTGTTCCCGATGGAGGTGATGTCGTTTACGGTCTCGTCATACGCAAGCCCGTCATAGACGAGCCCGGAATCGGCGTTTCCGATAACTGCGACGTACGAGAGAACGTTTGCGTTGCGGTAGATGAGATTCTCGTATCCTATTCCCTTGTGAATGAACAGGATATCGCCTTCCACGGAAATCTCGTTCCCTGCGGCGTCCTTCACTCGCTTTGGATTGATGGCCGGAGCCACCTCTCCCATGTCAAGCTGGACGTTCAGCGACTCGGAGCAGAATCCGTCTCCGGATATCTGCCCCGAGGGGTCGCGGGAAATACCCTTAATCGGTATCTTTTTTATCATAGTTCCTGAAGAAAATGTTGTACCATGTTCCGCCTTCGTCCGGCACGGGGTCCTCCGGGCAGATTCGGTAGCACCCTACGCCGTCGAGTCTTTCGGCCAGCAGGGCGGAAAGCTTCCTGCTCGCCACCCTCATCGTACTTCTTCTCTTTCTTGCGATGTACGATCCGACCGCCCTGTCGGTCTTTCGGACGTAGGTCTCCTTTTTCATTCCGAAGGCCGGGTGTGCGAACTGGACGTAGTCTTCGTCATTAAGTCCCATCATGGTCACTGCCGCCGAATTGAATACAACGTAGTGTTCGTACACCCTCATTTTCGGTTCCGTTTCCGGAAGCTCTTTCGTCAATAGCACGAATTCCATAAGCAAAGGTGTGAATTATCCGTTCGTTTGAGACTCGGTATTTGACTTATCGAGCTTGCGGTTTATCTTTCTGCGGACCTTCCGTTTCTTGAAGAATCCGATTGGGCCGCGGAAGATCCAATAGAAGAAGGCGGGGATGGCGGCGAGCTGCCAGGCGTCGTGGGGAGAGATGAGCCCGCCTCGCCGGCGCAGGTTGCGCCACGCCACTCCGTTTGGGTAGGTAGAATAATCGTTCGGGTCCATCACAAGGTTACCCTTCTGCTTTCTGCGGTATGTCTGGGATTGTTTCATTTCAAACGGACTTTTATGATCT
>JAZQGX010000206.1:0-6553 GCA_045540275.1 Kiritimatiellia bacterium
CCCCTGTCGCGCGAGATGCCGTAGAGCCGAGCAGCCTCTGCACCCGGATCAATCAGGAAACCGCTCCCGGTGGCCTCGTCAATGGCGAAATATGCGTTCGTCTCGAAGACGTCGCGCACGATAACTCTTGCGACCATAACGCGCCTCCCTTATTCGAGCCGACATCCGTCAGGCCCGCACACGTGCGTCTTCGGTTTCGCTTCCCCGGCAGGTTTTGCTTCGCCTGCAAACTGTTTCAGCGCGGCGGCGAAATCGTCCTTCGACATTGCGCCTGGGATGGCGAGCTTGCCGTTTATGACGAAATACGGAACGCCGTGGACGCCCATCCTCGCCGCCGCAGCCTCGTCCCTGCGCACCTCGTTGGCGAACTTTCCGGATGAGAGGACTTTGGAGGCTTCGCCCCTGTCGAGTCCCGCTTCTCCAGCCGCGTCGAGCAGAACGGCGTGGTCTGCGAGTTCAAGGTTCTTCGTGAAGTAGGCCGCGTATAGCAATCCTTCGAGTTTGTGCGCTTTCTCATCGTCGCCGAGGCTTTGCGCGTAATGCGTCAGGCGATGGGCGTCGAACGTACTGGTGTATCGCGTCGTTGCATAGCGGAAGTCCAGCCCCTCGGCCCGCCCAAGCGACGAGATGTCCTCGATCCGCGCCTTTGCGCCGTCAAGCGTAAGACCGTACTTGTGCGCGAAGCGAGTCGCGGTGTCGGTCTCCGTCCTGCGCGGGGCGGACGGATCAAGCTCGAAACTGTGCATCCTGAGCGTCCATCCTCCTTTCGGCAGAGTCTCTTCCGCCGCCTTTTTGAGCCGCGCCTCGCCGATGTAGCAGTAGGGGCAGGCGTAGTCCGACCAGTAGTCTATCTGAACCATCATTTCATCTCCATTCAAGTCTTGCTGTTGCAAAACGCCGCAGATTATACTATAATGTGCATCCAAATGACAAGAACGCACTATTTTGTAGCCTACTTCCCAAAAGGAAACCATACATCATGACAAGGAAGAAACTTGAAGGCTTCCACTGCGCGGTGGAGGCTGCGATTGCCATTCTCGGCGGAAAATACAAGGCCATCATCGTCTGGTGGCTTACGGAAAGCGGCATCATGCGCTACAGCGACATCAAGCGCAAGATTCCGCAGGCGACCGCCAAGATGCTCAGCCAGCAGCTACGCGAGCTTGAGGCGGACGAAATAATCTCGCGCAAGGTCTATCCCGTCATTCCGCCCAAAACCGAATACACCCTGACGACACTTGGCAAATCAGCCGCAGCGATCGTCAGGGCGATGGACAAATGGGGGCGCGGATATTACGCCCACCACGGCGTTACACCTCCATGCGACAGGCAAGGCGACTCCTCGTAGCCGCGTCGACCGCCGCGACGTTGGCCCGTGCCGCGCCCGGCGCGAAGACGGACGATTGCCCGACAAGACGCAGAAAGCCCGACACGCGGCAACGTGGCGGGCTTGCGGGGCAGAAAGCGGACGATGCATGAAGCAGCGTTCGCCGCAGGCTCTCAAATTACCATTTCACCTGCTCTGGAAGAATCGTGCCGTCGGAAGCGTTGACGCTTCCGGGCGCGGCTGCGACATACTGGACGCAGAGCATCGTGAGAGGCGTCGAACCCGTGTTGCGGACGGTACGCTTGCCGGCGGGCGAGACGCGAACGACCGAGCCTTCCCTGACGGGGATGTTCGTGCCGTCGACCTGATATTCGCCTTCGCCCGAAAAGAAGAAGTAGAGTTCTTCATGCTCCTTGTGCGTGTGGTAGAAACCGCCCTCAGTGCCTGGTGCGAACACCTGCAGCGAGAAGTCCGCGCCGCCGGCCTTGATTGCCGCGCCGCCAAACACCTTTCCGGGAATCTTTACGCCCGGTCCGAGTTCCAGCACGTAGTCCTTGATTTCCGCAAGCGGGCCGAGATCGATTGCCGTTGCGTTGGCTATGTCTGCCGTTGTCTTTATCTCCTTCATCTATTTGTCCTTTCTTTGTTATTCTCAAGGCTCACCAGAACCTTGTTCAGAAGTTTTTCAAGCTTCTCGCCCCCGGTCTTTCCAATCGGGGCGTAAATCATCGAAATAAGGTTGTCTGAAATACGTTTGAAATCCTCTTTCAGAGCCGCGCCCCGCTCGGTCAGAACAACGACCTTGGTTCTCGCGTCATTGCCCGACTTTGCGCGGCGCACAAGGTCCATCGCCTCCAGCTTGTCCACCAGCACCGTCGTCGTCGCCTTGGTGCGGTGGGCGAACGCGGCGAGTTCATGCATTGTCGCCTCCCCCTTCGTGAACAGAAGGGCAAGAACATCCCCGTGTGACGGTGCAACGCCGGGCAGCCCCGCAGAGGCGAGTTCCCCGCGCAGCCATTTCTGGGTCAGTTCGTGGATTCTGCCCATCAACATCACAGCATCGTGTTTCATGGCGGCATATTATAGTTAGATGTCTAACTTTTGTCAAGGGGGCGGACGGAAATATTTTTAACAGAACCTATACGCGAAAAGCCCGACACGCGGCAAAGTGACGCGTTTGCAGGCGAAGTTTCGCTTCCGGGCCGTCAGCCGGCGCGTGGCAAGGCGGTTTCCTATAGTGTTCCCGTGCGCGAGGTGCGGTTGATTGCACGCTCGTCGACATGGGAAATGCTCCAATCGAGCGCATCGAGCATCCTGTCCCTGTCGTGTCCGATCCAGCCTTCGATTTTCACGGAGTCGAGCGGATGGACAGCCCAGAAATAGCAGTCGGGGAGTTCAAGACGCGACAGGAGTTCGCGTTCCTCAAGAAGGTTCTCCTTCTCGCCGGCGGGGATGAACGATCCGTTCCTGATGTCCTCGTCGAGCGGCGTTCCCGCGAATGCCGTCATCGTGTTGATCAGCATCTTGTGCGGACGTATTTCGTTTTCGAGCGCGGCGGTTGCCCGCGCGCACTCAAGTCCTCGTCCTTTCCCGGCGGTCCCGAGCATCAGCAGGTCGCAGTGACGGATTCCCGCGCTGTTCAGCCGGAGGCACTGCCGCCGCGTCTCGTCGGCGGAGTATCCCTTGTTTAACCGGTCGAGGGCGTCGTTAAGTCCGCATTCGACGCCGATGTAGAGATCGTCCACACCCGCGTCCCTGAGCCGCCGCAGGTCTTCGTCGGACTTAGCGGCGATGTTGTCCGTCCGCGCGTACATGGTCACGACCTTCACGTTCGGAAGATACTTCGACATCAGCTCCCTGCGCTCAAGGAGTTTGTTCGCCGACAGCGCGAACGGGTCCGCGCCGACAAGGTACACGCGCTCGATCTCCTCGCAGTAGCGGCCGTAGTTCCGGCGCGCCCCGCGAAGATACTCCTCGATGTCGCCGAGCGGCGTCATCCTGAACGGCACGTTCTGGTACATGTTGCAGAACGTGCAGCCGTTGTGCGAGCAGCCTTCGGTCACGGGCAGCAGAAAGGTGTCCGCCTCGATCGGCGGGCGGTAGATTGTTCCGTTGTAGTTCATGGCGAATCCTCCTCGGTCAGAAAGCTCTTGTGATCATTTCGCGGTAGCGGCGCAGATCCTTCTCGTCGCTTCCGTCGGCGAATTTCCGTATGTAGGCGAGAAGCGCCTCCTTCTCCTTGGGGATGCGGCACTTGACGTGAAAGAAATTGGACGCATGCTCGTTCATGAAGATCGTGTCGTTCGTGAGGCAGCGCACGAGCTCGTGAATCTCCTCCAGCTTCTCCTTCTCGGTCGATTCCGTGTAGAGGCCTTTTTCGACCGCGCGGTAGAGCGGCGTCCCCGGCACGACCGTCAGCATGGAGGTGTTCACCATCGTCATGTGAAGCCCGTCGTAGAGCGACGCGGTGCGCCGCGCGTTCTCAAGTCCGTAGCCGTGTCCGCCCGCGCCGTTCAGGAAGTTGACGACGTAGGGCAGCCCCGAGGCGTCGATCTTCTCCAGAACCGCGCGCGCCTGCGCCGCCGTGTAGCCCTTGCCGATGCGCTTGAGAAGGACATCGCCGCCGCCCCCCCCGCCGGTGTAGGGGTTGGCGTAGCCGACGGCCGCCATGTTGCGCAGCTCGGCTTCAGACTTGTCGTAGAAGTTGTCGATGCGGGCGTACCCGCCGATGGCCTCCACCGACGGAACATGACGGTGCAGCAGCTCGGCCGTCTTCATCAGCACGTCGTAGTCGGCGGCGAACCCGTCCGCGCCCTGCAGGAAGATCCGCTTCGGCGCGCCGAAGTGCTGCGGCATCTCCTTGATGTCGGCCTCGATCTCCTCGATGGGCGACTTCCTGAACGTCCGGTCCTTGAAGTAGGTGCAGAACAGGCAGTGGTTGTGGGAACACCCCTGCGTCGTCTGAAGATACCCGTCCGCCGTCTCATAGGGCGGACGGTTGATGCCGTCTGCGAAATGCATCTTGTCGCTCCTTTCTCATTTCTCGTTTATACACATTTAGAATTGTCTATATATACTTTCCCGGTTCGTCCCTCATGGCTGGCTGTCGGGGAGTGGGTGGTTAGATGTCGAGTCCGAGGTTCAGCACGAACGCACGGATCGTCTCCTCATTGCGGCGGTAGTACGTCCATTTGCCGTGCCGCTCGGAAAGGAGCAGCCCGGCGGACTGTAGCATGTCGAGGTAGATGGACACGGTCGGCTGCGAGAGATTGCCGATCTTCTGCTTAATGCTCGTGCAGCAGACGCCGCCTTTCAGGTCGACAGGTTCGCCAAGACATCCCCCCTGCGGCGGGAAGTTCTTGTGCGGCTCCTTCAGCCAGCGCACGATGTTGAGACGCGTTTCGTTGGCGAGGGCCTTGAGGATTTCGATGGTTTTGTCGGTTGCCATGCCTTTTGACCTGTCAGACGGCGCATAGTCTATCATATCATTTTGATAATTGTCAATGTGAGACGCCGGGCCGTCCTGCGCAATCCAAAGCGGCGCTTGCGTGCGGCTTCGCGGGATTCGTCGATCCGGGCGAGAACCTTGAAGACGCCATCCGCCGCGAAGTCCGCGAAGAGGCGTCGATCGAAGTGAAGGACATCCGCTCCTGCGGCTCGCAGACATGGCCGTTTCCGTCGAACATCATGATCGGCTTCAGGGCGGAGTACGCATCCGGCGAACTCAACCGGCCTCGCGGCCTTTTTTGGTATACTATCCCCTGCGGAACAAATGAAGGGAAAAGACAAGAAAGGAACTGAACGATGAAAGAGAGCAAAAACGTGCTGATCATCTCGGCTTCATTTCGGCCGGACTCCAATTCACACGCGCTCTGCGAGGAGGTCGCGAAAGGTGTGACGGCCGCGGGCAACAAGGCCGAGGTCATCCGGCTCAAGGACAAGACGATCGGCTTCTGCACCGGCTGCTACGCGTGCCAGAAACTCGGACGGTGCGTGATCGAGGACGACGCCAGCGCGATCGTCGAGAAGATCTGCCAGGCGGACGCCGTCGTGTTCGGCACGCCCGTCTACTACTTCTCGATCGCCGGTCAGCTCAAAGCGCTCTTCGACCGCTGCGTGGCGAAGTGGCCCGAGCCGAACGGCAAGCCGTACTATCTCGTCGCGACGATGGCGGAAGACACGGACTGGGACATCGTGAAAGCGCCGCTCCAGGGCTTTGTCGACTGCTTCGAGGGCGCGGCGATCAAGGGCTTCCTCCAGGCCGGCGGCGTCTACGAGCCGGGCGCCGTGAAGACGACGAAGTTCATGCAGATGGCCTTCGATCTCGGCACGCGGATCTGAGCCCCGCCGACGCAAGTCCGCGCAGCACTGGAATGCGGTAGGGCGGCTTGAGGACAAGCCGCCCTACCAGAGGGACCCTGTCAGTCCTGTTCCGTGTCAATTGATGGTCGGGCGCATTGTCCTCAACACGCCGCAGTGCCGAATTGTGCGCCGCACGGCGGGGCAATTCGAGGTGGGCTAGACCGCTCGCGCCGCCCGCTCCGCGAGACCGCCCGCTCACGCGGGCTCATCTAGAATCCTAGACATCTAGAATAGCGCGGCAGTTCTGCCGCCCGGTCTAGAATAGCGCGCATCGCGCCCGGTCTAGCTAATCTAGAACAGCGCGCAGAACGCCCGGCCTGACATCGTGAGCACCGTTGAATATCACCCGAGGCCGCAGACCGAGCCGCCGAAGGCGGTCGCGAACGGTGTGCGAAGCAAGCCGCGCGCTGGAAAGACAACACACTCACACACTGCACAAAGCCCCTTTCACTTCGCGAAACATATCCCGCATTGTAAAATCAGAGACACAAGCGCTTTCGTAGAATGAAAACCGAGAATATTCCACATTGTCGCGGTGCCGCACAGACGCGCTGATATGTGATATAATATTTCAAAAGATCAATCAACTCCCAACAGAAGTGCTGTGCATGAACGTTCTGAAGATCATGGCCGCGTTCGGCGTGTGCCTTGCCGTGGCCGGTTGCGAAAAAGCATCCGAGACGGGGGCGTCGGCGGCCCGCAGGGCGGTCTCTCTGGGCAATGCCGCCGTGCGCAAGGCCGGACAGGTCGTCGGGTCGGGCGCCAGCCATTTCATCAAGGGTGTCGCCGAGGGGATTGACGAGTCTGTGGCGGAATTTAAAACGGAGGAGAAAAACATGGATCGGACAGTCTATTCGTTCACGG
>JAZQGX010000207.1:0-8199 GCA_045540275.1 Kiritimatiellia bacterium
AAAGACAAAATGCACGTTCTGCATCTCGTTCGGATGTTCCAAGAGCCATTTCTTTATGTCAGTTTCCCATTTCTCCTGCTCGACAATCGCCCAGACCTCGCGCCCAGTTGCGATAAGGCGCAGATAGTTCCACCCCATGCCTGGTTCGCTGCCGCGATATGGCGAACAGGTATAGACGCAGACAAGAACCTTTCGCCATGACGGTAGATACAACCGGTTGATTACAGACTGTTTCTTAGTCCATGCGTATTCTGCCGCACGTTTCTTTGCGCCATCAGAAAGCCGATTTCGCAGTGATGTGTCCTGAAGGCTGCGTAATGCCTCTGCAAAACTCCTGATCACATCCTTTGGTTTCCCGACAGGAATCTTGATACCACAAGTCTCATCCACCACATCGGAGAATCCGCAATGGTCGAGACAGACGACAGGCTTTCCGGCAGCAAGCGCCTCAAGCAAAACCGTTGATGTAAGATCGTGAAGACTTGTAATGACAAAGACATCTGCTTTAGACACAATATTCTGAGCCTTGTCCTTGGGAAGCCAACCATGCCAGATTATGCGGTCTGCAACACCAAGGCGCTTAGCTAGGCTTTTCCATCTTGCAGTCTCGCGTCCTTCGCCAAGCACATCAAGAACATCTGTTTCTGGCAATGTCGCTAGAGTGTACAGAATGGTTTCCAGCGCCTTTCTGCGTTCATGCACTCCGCTCCAAACGATTCTCATGGTACACATCTCCTTGCCATGTGTTCAAGAATGGCAGTCAGCGCAGTATCGGCACTTTCTTCGATAGATTTCGTCGTATCAATCCAAACAGCACGGCGGTTGCCATCACAGAACTTCTTGAGAGCAGTGACTTGTCGCTTCACTTCCTCAAGATTTGTCTCCGGCTTACGGGCGTATATTTTTCCAGGATCACCGCCAAGACAAAGAATCAAATCTGGCCGTGGTAGAAAGAACAGAAATGCCTTGATTATCCAACGTGGCAACTTAATTCTAAACCGTCGCGAATCAATCAACATGTCGTAGGCGTAGCGGTCAAAAATCCAATAGGTAATTGGCGTCTTGGAAAGCCTGATTCGCACTTTAAACCAGTAACCAAGAATGTAGTCGCACATGAGGTATGAAAGGCGCGCAAGCGATCCGGCAAATCCAGATGGTCTTGATGCGTGTGGGGTCGCACATACATGACCTTCTTCATGTTTAACACCACGCAACCGACCAAGCGGCGGAAACAAATCTGGTTTAAGATGGTGTATGACAAGTTTGCCATGTGTCATATTCTTGAGAACTGGGCTAATGGCGTCGAGGAGGGTCGTTTTCCCTGAACCGTCCGTGCCCATGACGGCAATCATCCTCCCTTCCGGACACAAAAGATGTTTCAGTCTCGACATCATCATACCGCCCCAGTTCTTGTAAAAGAACAGCGGATGTTGCACGGCCAAAGAGAGTAACCACGATAAACGAAATATTTTTGCGGAATGGTATTCGCCTGAAAGGGCTTTACGGACGAATTGCTTAACTGCATCGGAATGAAGAAAGTCGTCCTTACCAAGTTGCATTGCAGCATTTGCGCCGTCGAAGTACTTGGCGGATCGTGAATTATTCGTGATGAGTTCCTTTACAAAACCAAGATAATGCCCCCGCGCACGGTCAAGTGTCCAGATCCCTTTATCTGTTTTGATCCGCTTTTCCAAAAGGCCGTCGTCCGCCAATGGCAAAACGCCCTGGCAGAACACACCCTCAAAAAGATCAATGCAACATCCCCACCATCGTGTTTCGTGGCATCCAAGAAAAAGCATTTGCCGGAAATGCGGATATGAAAACATGGCCATGAGCCTCCCGCCGCACGTCTTTGCCGAAATCACAAGGCAGTGTGCGGCGGTATCCAAACCGCCTTGAGATACCAGCATGTCGATATCGCTACCGTTCAATGAATCTGGCAATGTCTCGGCATTGCGCAGAACGGCATGTCGTATGGCTGTAGTGTTCAGTGACGCGAACAGGTGACGCAAAAAAGCAGATTCGTCAGTTTTCATGTGCTCCTCCCCGCCATGAATTTAATGACTAATGAACTGACGTAATGCAAAGAAATCGCAAGCACGAATGTTCCCACGAGAAACAGCACGGCATAACTTGCTATGTTGTCAGAAACAGGCTTTGTCCATAGGAGCATTGCGGCATGAACGAGATAAACCTCATAGCTGATGGAACTGATAAATGCCGTAGTAGGTACTTTCTGGATTGCAACCGGGAGAGCAAACACTAGCGAAGTGATGAGAAGTGCGATTGGTATTGTCGAGTAGTAGCATAGGGGAGTGCCAACGATAATGATATCCCTACAAACGAGCCACCAGAATGCAAGGAAAAGAATGGCGCCAGACATAGTTTTGATTGAAATCATCATTGGGCTTGTGCTTTGTCCTTGGATAAAAGACAAGAGACGGTTTGCGTTGAGAAATGCGATTGCGCCGCACAGCATCATGACCAGAATGTACCCGTAGCGGATTCCTTGGAGTGATAGGGTGGTCTGGACGAGTATCGCAGAAATGGCGAGAATGGTCGCCAAGGCAAGAGGGTGTGCTTTCAACAACTTGACACGCGACAATACAATCACGGCAACATAGAATACTGATATGGCAGTAATGAACCAATACGGCGTCATACCAGGAATTCGGGCAAACCAGTTAAGCAGAACGAGATTCAGGAACACATCTTTTAAGGCAAGGCTGTGCCCGCTCGCCTTGAACCAGACCATATAAGGAATCGCGAACAGCCAAAGCGGAATGGCAAGACGGAACAGCCGTCTTTTCAGGAAATCCCATCCATAAGGCGGATGATTCCTGTTTTCCCATGCCAATCCAAGAAGCCAGCCGGACATCACAAAAAAGATCATGTTGCCAATACATCCCAACGGAATATCCAATCTGTGGAATCCAATGCTTCTGATGAAGTGGCACACGAGAATCATTCCCAGGGCAACTGCACGAAGAGCATCGAACTCGAAATATCGCTTAGTCATTGACAGCTCCTCTTCTCCAATGACGCTTCTGTAGAATAGGAGTCTCCAATAACAAACGATTTGAGTGTCTTCTCATATTTGAGATGTTGAGCCAGATATTTCATGATATGTCTTTTGTGATCGGCAAGTCTCTCAAAAGACAAGAACCTGTTTATATCCACATCGTCAATATCTTCATATAGCTCTCCCATGTTGTATCGTTCAATGAAGTCCAGTGCCACGCATCGCCTTCCGAGTATTGGGCGCAGCCTAAACAATGCATCAAACACTATGCCACTGCTTTGAGCTGAGTATGCTTCGGCGTAATTCAATACAACAGCCTTGGCGGAATATATTGCGTCGTCAAAGTCCCGCCCACTCAAGTATCCGAGTCGAAGCATCACATTTCCGTATTGATTATGAATTGCAGTCAAACAATCTACATCATTTTGCGAAGATGGCCTTCCTGCAACTAGAATCTTCAATCCTTTGGGGGCCAACGAACCAACCGCCTCTACAACCCCCTTCTTCTCTGTAATCGTACCACAGAAGACAAAATCAAATGAGGGCACCTCGTTCTTATCGTATGCCTCGCCTATCGCTATGTAATCAGGTACGACACAATAGGGAAGACCGAAGACCTCACCAGTCTCATCGCTTGGACAAATCACACCCCGTATCCGACATTTTGCCAGCTTCCAGAGCGTACGCTTTACAACATTTGATAGACACTCTGTCTTGCTGTATTGAATCATGAATATCCTTACATTACGGCGGCTGAGCATCACAATGCACAAAAGGACTGCGAACTGTGAACTTGCCTGAAAAATGACCGTGTCGCCATCATGTAAATTCGACATCAGAACTAGAAAGTTTCTGACGTTGTGCCACTTACGCAGAATGGCGTTTTGCCCCTTGAGCACATCAAAGGGAAGTTCAATATACCTAGACGCTGGAAATACGCCTTTGTAGACCGGGCCACCAGCCACCTTGAAATCGACCTTACGGAATATGCGATTGTAGTTTTCAGCGACCGCAAGATAATGGCCTTGAGAACATCCACCAACATTCCAGCTGTTTATGTCAGCAAGGACAATCATCGTATCCCTCCACGATACTCGTCCAGTAAGGGATAATATCTAATCGCATCCTTTTCTGTGAGACGCCCAACACAAACCCCCATTAAGCCAAACAGATATATAGTAAACTGAGGTGAAATCGGATATTGTCCCGTCTGTCCTCCGATGATTATATGTCCAATACAACAAGCAAGGATTGGAGCATACGGAGTCGCAATATGACGTCTTAAAGATTCTCTGACTTTTCGCATCGATGGAATTATCAAATACAACAAATATATTCCGAGGCCACCGTAGAGGCCGTAAAGTCTCAGCATCTCAAGGAGCATATTGTGGGCGGCGAGCTCCATCGTGACCTCTCGCGCGCGCCCCAAATTGTCGGTAAATGAGTAGTCGCCAAAGGTCTGCTCTACATCAACCCATATCGGGTCTCGTTCAAACTGCTTTTTGACAGCGTCCCACGAGGCGTACCATACTGGTGCTCGGTCAGTCATTGTCTTGCGGAAAAGCTTATATCTCAAAGACTCCAAGTCCCTTACCTTTATGTCGTTGTATGCAATCGAACTACCTCGCCCTCGTTCGTTTACATACCAACTATCAATAGTGTGAAACATCCATATCGTAAGTAATGGTAAAACAACTACGGGAGCAAGAAGCCAAAGCATTTTCGGCGCAAACTTTGCAAACACCAAAACTATTACCGATAACATAACATTTCCCAATATAGTAAATGTCGTCGGCATTTCACCCATTCCCAAGAACCCCAACAGCAAGACCAGAAGGGCAATAGACCCCATAACACCCCATGATCGAGCACCAACATGTGGTGAAATAAAAGCATTCCAAAATGCTAGCGCTACGAGAAACGGTAACGACCAAAACAAAAAACGCGTGAATGGTATTTTCATAAAAAACAAGAAATGGGTAACTATGTTTATAAGGCACAACATTACAAATCCCCGCATCACTATTGGGGGGATACGTCTTACAGCAACAAGACCCCAGAAAAACGCGGATATCCCAAAATAGTAGCCTAGCCCCTCAAATGTTCCACCAGCGCCTATGCCACCACCGAACACACGGTAGCGCATAACTGTATACCAAATAAAAAAAGGCAACGACAGCAGATAGAGAATAAATGGCATCAGCATTTTCCGCCTAGCGATTGCCTCAACGTGTAATAGCGAATAGATAAAACACGCAAGAAGCGCCAAATACCTCTGCTGCGAGCCATGTATCATGTGAATCATCAACGGCAGTAGAAGCGCAGGCTTTGCCGCAAATACCATCCACATTACATAGGGTCCGAGAATAAGTCCAGCAAGAACAGGCTCTGCCATATATACAGGAAGGCAAAAAACTGCAATCACAACATGACGATACATAATCGCCCGCTCGACAGACGACAAATCCTGTTCGTATTCACTCATTTGAAATCTCGGCATCATCAAACCCCATCCTTTATGCGCCCATATGCTTCAAGCAATTGCCTAATAACACCTTCAGGGTTGTACCTTAACTCTGCCGCCGCGTATGCGTTGCTGGCAAACACTTTGGCAATTTTTGGTGCCATAAATAGACTGGATATTGCCGCCGCTAGCATCGCAGGGTCTCCAGACGGAGCCAAAATCCCTTCGTTTCCGTTTTCAATTACTGACGATACACCGCCAACATCAGTAGCCACTACGGGCACACCAAGCATCATAGCCTCTCCAATTGAGTTTGGTGAATTTTCGCACATTGACGGCAAGCAAAACACCTCTGCCTTCCGTAGTTCGTCCGCAACCTGCTCCGCCGTAAGACTTGGCATCAAAACAACATTTTCCTCGAGGTGATTATCCTTAATTATATGCCAAAGATATCGCTGGTATTCGTTGCGCCGAAGCCAACTTGAGACCGTTATTTGCGGCTTTACTCTGGCAGCATTCGCAACACGCAGCTGAACATCTGGAAACTTGCGCTTAAGCGCGGCAACGGCTCGCAAGAGCCAATGTCCACCTTTGAGCGGATATGACATAGCACCACCGCAGAAAATCGAATGCTTCCGGATATCTTTACCATCACGAATTCCACAGTAGAACTCTGGTCGGAGAATTTCGCCAACATGAAAGTATTTTGCCTGTGGAGCAAGATATTCTGCCCAAGCTTTATCCCATTCGGTCCGGCCCAAAATGTACTCTGCCTTAGATAAAGCGCCCTTTTCACGCTCACTCATGCGGACGCGCCAACTCTCGGCTCCGCGTGTCACAGTATATCTCGTAAGCAAAACATTTAGGTAGTTCCGATACCTGCTTATTTCCAGTTCGTTGATACCACCGGTATAATGTGGGTAGTAACCCTGCAAAATTCCTTGGAGGGAGACCACACTTTTAGTTCCAGCGTATGCTTCATGCGGAATTATTCCAAATAAACCCTCCGATCCGTGGAAGTGTATCAAGTCCGGCTTGAGTTCTCTTACCAGCTCAACGACATTCCGCGCAAACCTGCATGACGGACGATGAACAAGCCTACCATCGTATGCACTTCCAAGCGCATAGTAGGAGACGCCATTTATAGTCTCTTGCAGACCTTCAGGCCCTGCTGAACAGATATGCAATTCGATTTGGGGCGCATACTTCCGGATTGCATCAACAAGCGATGGCAACCATCCCCCTTGATTGATTTTTGTAAGGCCAATCCGTTCTGCAAATCCCGGAAGAACTATATTTGTAAACCAAAGGACTTTCATTATCTAGAATCTCCCAAATGGCGAACTGTGTTCAACGACAATAACCCCCCTAGCCCCCCTACTAAGAAGGGAGTACCACTTGGCAACAATGCCATCGAGACAATATTCGTTCGTTTTTGCTATCGCTGAGCGCGCCATTTTCATGCGCATATCTTCATCTTTCATCACACATTCCAACCGCTTCGCAAATTGTTTTTTGTCAAACGGCTTTATCAAAAAGCCGCTAACAAAGTCCTCCACAATGTCTGATGCGGATGCAAATGAGTTGAAAACGACAGGGACACATCCTTGCCTCATTGCCTCGCCTAGCACCATAGGCCAACCTTCAAAATTAGATGCCATTACAAACACTGATGCTTCCTTGTAGTATGGCGTGGGATCTTTCTGGAATCCTTCGAATGAAACCTGCTGCAAGCCAATACGCCTTGCCATTTCTTCAAGTTCCATCCGCTTCGGCCCGTCACCAACTATCTTGAATATCCAACAAGGATACTTTTTTTCAATAATTGCCCATACCTGCAACAGCCTTTCAACGCCTTTTGTTGTGATTAATGAGCCTACAAATAGGATAGTTTTCTTTTTTACAATATTAGCACTATAAGTTTCTCCCACGATTGGATTTGGTATGGCGCAGAGTTTTTGCATCCGTTTCTTCCCGACTAACCTCCTTATCTGAGAAAAGTAGTTGCCTGAAAGGACAACATAACAGTCCGACTTGTCAAAAAGCAGTTTACGCCGGCAACTTTCGTAATAAAAGCGCCTCAAATATAGGTATGGGCGCAAAATAGATATCGCAAGCCGTCTCAACAATCCGATTTCATGCCTATGTTTCGTTTGTGCATTGCACGATAGGCATGGTGCCGAAAGTTCTTCTGGAACCAAAGATGGTAAACAATAATTATTACGCCACATCTCCACAACATCAAACAACATATCGTGGATATTTGCATAGGAATCCTGAAAGATGATTTTAGCAGGTTGAAATGCGACAAGAATCGACAGAAATGCAGAACGATTGGAGGGAGAGTCAAGATAAGGTTCTGGCAACTCGCGCCACTCGATGCCCTGAACCAGTTTCCCTAGCAGATTGGACCCTTCTTTGTGAACAAAAGAAACGATGCATACACGATGCCCGTCCTTGGCAAACCTGTTGGCAAGAATCGTCGTCACGGTCTCAATGCCGCCAAAAGCTGGATACTGATGCTGATAAAAGAGTATATTCATGCCAATGCCACTTCCAAATACTTCTTTCCGAAGTCTGCGAGTCTCACGATATGTGCATCCACATCGCCCCAATCAACATCTACATAATCTACACGTTCTACATGTTCTACACGGCCAATCAACCCCACCAAGTCGGAGGCCAAGCGGTCTTAGGAAGACAAACTGGTAAG
>JAZQGX010000208.1:0-3145 GCA_045540275.1 Kiritimatiellia bacterium
GGTGGCGGGATCCGCCTCGTAGGTCGCGGGCGCGGAGATGACAGGCGCAGAGAGCGTGTTCGCCGCCCACTCCGCCGTCAGCGTCTGCACAGTCTTCTGGTATGGACACGCCGTGCCTGCCGCATAGACTTTCTCGCCATCGCTCCATCCCGCAAAAGAATGTTTCGCCAAGGACAACGTACCGCAACCGGGCAGCGTAACGGTCTCGTCGTCCGCATAGAACGACATTGTCTTCGGCGCTTCGCCGTCCGTCGCCTCGTCGCCATCGAACGCCAGCGTGACACGCGGCGCGACGACGACATGCTTCACCCAGCCGCAGTCTTCGCCAGCCGAATCCTGCTCGTCCTTCTGGTAAATCCATCGGAAAGTATGTTCGCCATCACCCGACACCTCGTATGATTTTGTCTGCCAGCCCGTCTCGCCGCAGATGAAATCCTGCCGCATGCCGTCAATCTCAAAGGAAAGATAGTCGTATGGATTGTTCTTGAACAGCGGTTCGCACGAGCATTTCCACTCGAATGTAACGCGGCAGTCGTTCGTGCAGACTGCGACAATGTTTGTCGAAGAACCATCCTCGGTTGCAAGCGTCTCGTCGAAGAACTTCATGTTCTCGTCATAGTAGATGATTTGCAAATCTGGAGCGCAGTTCTGAAATGTAGATTCTGGCAATTTGTCCTTGAATCGCCGCGGAATATAAGCGAGGTGTAAAGAGGTGCAGTCTAGGAAATTGGCCCCCTTTCTTTCTGTCATATCCGTAACGCTCAAAGGTATGAAAATACTTTCCAGTCCACTTCCACGAAATGTATTTGATCCCAAACCAACCACACCATCTGGAATTTCAATCTGTTTTAGGCCCTTGCAATTTCCAAATGTCTGATAGCCTATGCTCTTGGCATCCGCATCTATCGTTATGTTTGTCAGTGTTGTACAGTTGTAGAAGGCATAAGAGCGTATCTGTTCCGTACCAATTACTGCGATACTTGTCAGTTTCGCAGGCAAGTAGTAATACGAAAATCCGCTTGATCCATAAGCCTTCACGCCGACACTTCCTGAATATGAATCCGATCCAAATATATATCCCAGCGAACATTCGCAGTGATCGATATTCCACTCCAACGCGTCCCTGCTCTTTCCTGTAAACGGCAATGTCATACTCTCCAATGAGCCGCATCCCGAAAACGCACCTTTTGCAATATTCGTCACGCTATTTCCAATCACTACGCTCGTCAGATTGCTACAATTCTGAAAAGCACCGTACGGTATTATTGTCTCGTTCGTAATAAATACCGACTTTAATGTTTTGGGCAAATAGTGAGTTTTTGTTTTCGAGGTATTTGTCGAATCATACCTAAACACAACAGGCATTGCGCCAGCAAAATTTCCACCTGAAAAAATACGTCCAAAGATGGCACCCTCGGTGTCCTTTGCTCCGCGCTCTACCCCGACAAAAGGCAGTGTTAGGCTTTGTAACTTGTCGCAATATCCGAACACTCCATAACCCATGTTTGTTACTGTATTAGGTATTGTCATTTCAATCAAGGGACAGGCATTAAATGCCCATTCCCCTATACTCCTGATGCCTTCATTTATGATAATTTCTTCAAGGCTATAACAGTTATCAAATGCACCTTTTGCGACTACGCTCTCATCAGTAATCACGACGCGAGTTAACGATTTCGGGATGTAACGCGTAATTTGGGATGTTCCAGAGCAAGTCTGCACCACTCTTGTGAGACCTTCATACGCTGACACACCGAATAGATGCCCAAACACGGACTCTTCCGTCCCAGCATTTCCCCTTTGCGAGCCTATGAATGGCAATGTCAGGCTTCTCAATCCTGTACAGCACGAAAAAGCATACTTGTCAATATTCGTTACGCTATTCGGAACGATCACATCCGTCAAGGATTTGCAATTGTAGAATGCATCCTGCCCAATTCTTCGTACACTTGAAGGAATCACAATGTTGGCGAGCGACGTGCATCCCTGAAACGCTCGTGCATCTATCTTCTCGACCCGTTCTGGTATTAGCATTTCTTTGAGCGAAGTGCAATCGCAAAAAGATTTACTCGCAACATATTCAAGATTTTCCGGTAATAAAACCTCGCCCAAAGCGGAACATCCCGCCACTGCCGAACCGCCAATCTGGTGAACGCAATCGGGAATGACGAGTTTTGTCATTTCATCGCATCCATAAAGCGCATAGGAATCAAGCCTAAACACCTCATAGCCGCCAAGTTCGCTTGGCACAGTCACCTCGCCGACGGGCTTCGGGAAAACCGCCGCCGTCTCTGCGACCTGCGACCCGATCCACGCCTTGCCGTCTCGGACAAAGTATTGCCAGGTGTAGTCGCCAACCTTCTCGGTTTCAGCATAGACCGATGTTGCCATTTTCAGCAAGCTTATACAGATGCCGATTACAAGTAGTTTGTTGCTTTTCATTTTATTCTTCCTTGTTTTGAATGAGATACACCGGTCTATGCCGATTCCACCCTTATTCAAATATCCCCTTCAAATAAAATACTTCATCGGGCTTAGTTTTGTCTTTAGCAGTCACCATTTGCCCATTTTCATTACTTTTCAGCAAAACGTGAACACCACAGTATCGCAATTGCACCATAAATGACCCGTTTTCACATTTCCATTCTCTATCTTCTGCTTCAAGATTTGCAAACCCATCATCACGATTAGGCGTCCCCATGTCGAGATTGATTGAAACTTTCTTGCTGGCTTCTTTGACGAATTCGCAAGCGAACGCTTTATCAATCTCAGTCGTGCCATCTGGTTTTTGCACAAAGGAATACTTTGCCATGACATCGACCGAGAACTCTTTGTTTCGCAGGGCCAAAGAATCCTTACATTCCTTGTCCCTAAACACTTCGACTTTGATTTTCATCTTTTTCGTTCCATTCCCCACGCCCGTTGTTGAGCACTCCACCTGCGGCGCGGATTGGCAAGTGGCGTGGTTTTGTTTGTTCGCCACTCGGCAATCGAATACAAAAAGAAAACCTCTCTTCGTATCTCGAAGGAGGCTGTGAGAAATGCCTATACGGAAATACAAAGAGAGGCGAACGCATTATGCGTTTCCCTCTGCAAGGAATCGTCCGTATTAGAAACTCTCACATTCCCTTCGGCGACTGCTTTG
>JAZQGX010000209.1:0-37950 GCA_045540275.1 Kiritimatiellia bacterium
TGATTTTCTCCCGCATCTGATCGATTCCGATAATGCGCGACTTTTTTTCGGGGAATACCCAATGCACATCGACATTGAGCCTGGAGACGACATGACGGCAAGCGTCGCACGTTCCGCAGGGGCGCGAAGCGCTCGTGCAATACAGATATTGAATCACCTTTTCGGCGAGCTCCGTACCTACTCCTCGGACCGAGCCAGAGAAGAGGTATGCCTGCGCCGGACGGCCGGAGTCGATGGCGTTTCGGATGTACGAAAATGCGTCTTTTGAATTCATGACCGCACCTGATTCGGGAAGCGGGCTTTTATTTCCGCTTCGATAAGTGCGGATACCGCCTCGCGGGAATCTCTGGCATCGATAACCGCATATCGTTCAGGGTTGTCGCGCGCCAACTCCAGAAAACCGTTGCGCACCTTGAGATGGAACTCCTCTCCTTCGCTTTCAATGCGATCGGGCGCATTGGCCCGTGCGGCGAGACGCTGACGGCTTGCCTCCGGCGGCAAATCCAAAAGTATGGTCAAATCTGGAACCAGCGAACCGGTTGCGAATCTGGTGATTTCCTTCAGATCCGCCAGATTGAATCCTCTGGCATATCCTTGGTATGCATAGGTCGAATCGGCATACCGGTCGGCCAGCACCCAAGTCCCCTCGTCCAATGCGGGACGGATTACATTTTCGCACAGCTGCGCGCGGCTCGCGGCAAAGAGCATGACTTCCGCCCTAGATGAAGGTGCCTCCCCGGCGAGGTTGTTTTGTAGTAAATCTCTCACCACCTCGCCGAGTCTCGTTCCGCCCGGTTCGCGGGTGCGTAGCGTTTTAATTCCGTTATTTTCCAAAAAGCACTCCAAGTCGCGAATATGGGTGCTTTTGCCGCCGCCTTCCGGTCCTTCGAAGGATATAAATATCCCTTTTTTCACATTCGTCCTCGCTTGCTGATGAATATTCTACATCATGAGAATGACAGATCCTGCCGGAGGGGTATCATCCACCACCCAATTGTATTTCTTTTTGTTGCTGCCGTCCAGCACGCTGACCACGCCGATAACGCGACCCGCGGGGAAATCGTCCCGGGACTTCAGCGATTCGAATGCTTCGCTATTAGCCGCACACTCGCTTTCCCATGCCGGCAGCGCCTTACGGGATTTAACACAAAGCACCGCCATGCCGTCTAACTTGTCGGCGCGCGACGCGCAGAGTATTGAATTTTTTGCCAGCGGCAGGGGGGCCACATCGGCATAGAAATTAAAGACCTGTCCTGAATTGCATGCCCAAAACGCCTGTTGCCCGATTGTCGAAATCGGAGAATATATATCAACCGGATCCTTCCAGCTCTTTACAGTATCAGAAAATGCAGATGACCCGATGGTGGTAAGATTCTTGCTGATAAACTTTGGCGGTTTGGTCAGTGCCGGGCAGGAAGCGAAAGCCGAGGATTCAAGTGATGTAAGCGTGTCAGGCAAATACGGCTCAAAATGAGCAAGCATTGTACAACCCTTAAAGGCTGAACCGCCGATAGCCTCCAGCGAGGCGGAGAAAACGGCACTGGTCATAGAGAGGCAGTTATTGAACGCCTGAGTAGAACCCTTGCAGATGCGTGTTGCCGAGACCGCTTTGATTGAGTTTATCGAGTTGCATCCGTTGAAAAAATTCTGCGGAATGCTAGTCAGAAGCGGAAATTCAAAATCGCCCTTCAGAAATTTTGCGCCGGAGAAAGTCTGACTTGAGACAGATGCCAGATTGGGAAATCTGGTCGGTGTCAGCGTTTCTACCGCGCAATTCGGATAAAAAACCAAGCCGCCGACATTCTCCAAAGCTTCTGACCAGACCATTTTTTTCAATGACAAGGTTTTTGAAAACGCATTTCCTCCGATCGATGTCACCGAAGGAAATTCCAGTTCGGTAAGATTGGCACATCCGTTAAAAGCATTGCCTTTGACCGTTGTCGCCACCGGAAATGAAAGTTTTCCCGATATCGCACTGTTTTGAAACAAATAATCTTCCACCGTTTTAAGTGCCAGAAAGGTTCTTGGAGAAAAATCAGTTAATGCCGTAGTCCCTTCGAAACTGTATTTGACTATTTCCTTGACGTCAGGAGAGATCACGACCGATTTCAGGGCGGTGGCGGTTCTGAAGCCGGACAGTGCAATTTTAATGACATTAGGGCAATTTAAGGTTTCAATTGTATCATTCGTTTGGAAAGCCGACTGTCCGATTTCAGTTACGGTCGGTGAAGTAAACGATGTGATTGGCACCCCTTTGAAGGAGCTGGCACTGACGGCGATGATTTCATAGCCGGTATCGGCTTGAAACGAACTCAAATCCAAATTTCCGCTGCCGGACTCAACTGCGCTGCCCTCGGTTCCAGATCCAAGCACCAAAGTTCTGCTACTTGAGCCTTCGGTGAATTTAAGTACCCAGACACCATCTGTTGCGGTTTTTTCGACACTGTCATATCGCCATTCGGCAAAAATATTACCGACAGCTAGCATCATGGTCAGAATCAGCGCGGACCGTTTCATCGACTTACTCCTTTTTTTGCGAAACTACCTGCGAAAAGCAGTTGTTATTTAAGCAAAACTGACGAGGTCTATCAAGATTTAAAACACCCAACGATCGCCCTATCTGACAATAACGACAAGTCCAGGCACTTTGCCGTAGTAAAGCACACTGCCGCCGGACGGTCGCGAATTTACGAAGAAAGTATTTCCTTGCGCATCACGCGAAGCCCCAGGAAATGCAATTGGACTTTCTGACTCAAGAACTTTTACCTGACGAACCCCTTCGGGGAGCTGCGGATCAATCGCGACCAAAGATGCGCCGGATTCCATCGCAAATGACGGCACGCAAGGCACATCATCCTGATCCGGAAGCGGAAGCGCGAGCACTGCGTCTTTCTTAACCTCGATCGCTCCCGCAACCCGCCCGGCCAATCTGAGCGTTCCTGCAGAAACAACCGTAACTCCCGTGTAGGTGTTCGTAGCCGAAAGAACGAGTAAGCCCGCTCCACTTTTCTCAAAACCGCCATCGCCCTGGAGCATGGCAGAAACCTCAAGGCTTGAACCTGCCGGGGACTCGACAACAAGCCCTTTACCCGTAAGAATATGCGGGCAGAGAGGATCACCTGCGGGGCTGGCATCGATAAACTTTGCCAAGGGAGTTCCTGCCGGCTTAAAAGTTGCCCCGTTGAAAGTAACGGCGCTTTTCCCGTTGCCATGCGGATACCCCATTTTGTAAACAGGCGTTTCAATCACACAGTCTTTAAAATTGATATCTGCCGCCGTCCAACGTTTTCCGTCTTTAAATGCATAAATTCCCCCCGAAGCCATTAACGTCCCTCCGTCAACATTCAATTTTAACGCACCGGTATGATGACCAAGATAAAACGTGTCCATCTCGACATAACCGCCATCGCAAATTTCCATACCCCCGGCATGTGCTGCATAATCCGATTTGTTCCCAAGATACACATTGCCGTTAACCAGCAGCCGTGAATTATTTCCAGAAACCATTACATACGCTCCACCTACCGTGCCGTTCTCAACGCCTACAATGTGCACTTCACGATTCGGAGGCGAAAACTCCGCCATGGCTCCGGACTGTATAATCAACTTCCTTTCATTCGCTTTGTAGTTGCCTCCCTGTCCCGATCCCCAGAACAAAGACGTATTACTTTCAAGCGAAGCGCCGTCCTGCACAGTGACCGTACCTTTAATCCACGGCCAGAAGTTGATAAAATACACCCCATCGCTGCTAATATTTTTCATAGGGGTATTCTGCACAACAACGGTATCAGATCCGGTAATGGTAAGACCGCCACCCATCATGCCGTACGCTTCGGTCAGATCTTGCGGTGTCTCTGAAATTACTTTTTCCTCATTTTCACCTATCTCTACAATTTTAGAGTATTGAATCTCTTCATCTGTAATCACCTCAAGCTCAGCGTAACCGACATAACCATTCTCATGCCCCCCGAAATTGAAGATTATTTCTTTCACATCCGTGCACAAAGAGGACCCGTCGTTCATTTTCAACACCACCGCCGCGCAAGAACCTTCGCCGGAATGGGTAACCGCCCCGGGCGAAAGAGTAATCGAATCGCCATTTGCCTTGACAGCAGAAACGGAGTTTATGGTCAAGGTATCACGCCCGCCATCTCCCCATGTGGAATAAATTCTCACCTCGTATATGTCAACATCGTTCTCCAATGAATATGCAAGGGAAATATTACTCGGAAGGCAGGTAGTATACGATTTGTCTCTTATCATCGCTATCCCGTCGGTCAAGGTTTCATAGGCTCGAGAACCTTCTGTTATCAGATTACCGTTATTGGGATTTTTAATTGTCATCAGATCCGGCGCGTCAACCGGCATTTGATTAAGCAGGATGTTTTTATTAGACCGGGCAAAACCATCGTTCCATGACGACTTTTCCCAAACCGCAGCAGGACCTGACGCATCCTCCGCAAAAGCGGGGACGATCACGCGGATGAAAGCAAATGTCATTACGAAAAACAGAAACATTCTTTTCATTGTCATACCTCTTTTTTACTTTATTCTCATTTCAAGAATACCCGCCGACAATTCTGGCTGCAGTTTAACGTTGAATCGAAGTGCCTGCGCTTTAACCGCCGCTGGAAATTCAAACGACGAGAACTGATTGTTGCGAACGGGACAATCCCCTTCTATCCGTTGCCAAGGCGCGTCCTTGGCCGGTCGCCATTGAACACTCCAGGATTCAGGCAGATGACACTTTCCGCCTGTATCCTTGTCGTTATACCAATACACATCAACTCCCTTGACGCTCTCAATCCCCGCAAAAGAACACTCCACATATTCCTCCGTACCCTTATGGCTCCAGAAGGTGAAGCGGGGAATTGAAGCATCCGCCGACGACTTCGGAAGAATTTCATCAAAAAGCGCATTGGCCGTATCTAACGCGTGGCAATGCGAATACGCCACACTTACGGCCGGCAGCGCATTTTCAGGTGTGGCCTCAATCGGGTACCACGTTTGCATTTCTCCGACGGTTCGATGACACCAGGCAAAATACGGAATAAGCTTCAATGTGGCCGGTGACTTTTTAAACCCTCTGATAGTCTTCTCTATGGTTACGGCCGGCACGCTGAACGCAGGGAAAACATTTCCAAGAATATCGCAGGAAGATTCCGTAACCGCTGCATCCAACGCAACCGCCTTGTTGCGCACGCGTGCGCCGTTATCCACCCCTTCTGCACAATAAACGACAGGTCCGCGCTCAAACGCCGCCCTTCCTTTGTTCGCCACCACCTTCTCGTGCGCCTTGATGCGACGAACAGGCATATTCATCTTCACCTCTATGACATCGCCCTTCTTCCAGCGGCGCTCAAGCACGCAGTAGCCTTTAACGGGTTTGACCTCGACCGCCTCGCCATTGACTTTGAGCGTGAAATCCTTCAATGTTCCCGGCACGGCCTGCGTGTATAAATCACTTGGGACCGCTTGTCCTACGCACCAGCCGGGAACGCGAATATTCAGTTTAAAGCTGGAGGTCGGGGGTTGAGAGTTAAGAGTCTTTACATCGTCTACCGATATCTCAACATTACCGTTCCCGGGATACGCCGTCTTTTGAGAGAGCCTGATTTCCCCGAAACTAAGCTTCAACTTCGCCTTGCTTTCGATAAAAAGATTTATATACGCGCAATCACCTTTGGTCGCATAAGCGAACCGTGGAATCTGCGGTATGAAGCGCACGATATTAACCGGGCAGCACGAACACCCAGTCCACTTGAAACGCTGCATCTGACCGGCGGAGGCCATTCGGTTCTGATAAAAGAATTCGTCGCCCTTAAGCGAAATTCCGCTCAGGACATTGTTGTAAATCGCCCGTTCGGCAATGTCGATATACTTTGAATCGCCCTCCGTGCGGAACATGCGCATACTCCACAGCGTGTTTGCGATGGCGGCGCAAGTTTCAAGATACGACTCCTCATTCGGCAGATCGTAGGGTATGCCGAACGCTTCGTTCGCCCACCCCCATTCAGGATAATGAACCTGCCATTTCGCTCCGATTCCTCCAATCAGGTGCATCTTCTTGCCTACCATATCCTCCCACAATTTAGAAGCGGCATTCGAATACTTTTTCTCGCCGAGCATCGCCGCCACATCAAGCATTCCGCTGTACATGTAAGCGGCACGGACGGCATGACCTACGGCATCAAATTGATCCACCACCGGCAGATGATCCTGAAAATCGACACCCCAGACCTTTCGCAAATCCTTTCGCCCGCGCATATCGAGAAAGAACTTCGCAAGCTCCAAATACCTGCGCTCGCCGGTTGCTCGATATAGGCGGCATAACGCAAGCTCAATCTCCTGATGTCCACACGTCTCTTTAATCTGGGTTTCGCCATAACCGAAAGTGCGGCACAACAGATCGGCGGCCTTCTGCGCAACTTTCAAGAAGTCGGTTCGTCCGGTGGCCTCTTTCCAGGCAACCGCCGCCTCAATCATGTGCCCCATGTTGTAAAGTTCATGCCCGTGGCTGAGATATTCCCAGCGGGCCCACTTTCTTATACTTGGCGAGCCAAGCGTTCTTGCCGTGTAAAGATATCCGTCGCGCTCTTGCGCCTTGGCCACCTCCCCGATAAGCCAAGTCATATATTTTTCGAGATCCGCATCCGGATGAACGGCAAAGCAATATGCCGCTCCTTCCATCACCTTGAACACATCGGAGTCATTATAGTAGGCCCCCTTGTGTTTTCCCCATGCGCGCACGGCGGCATTGGTGAAGTTGGCAATGCGACCGGTCTCCTCGCACCTGGCGAAATTCGCCTTTAATGTAACAGTTCTGTTTGTTTCAATACGGGGCAACCAGAACCCGCCGGTTACGGCAACATCCGTGAGCCGGGGCAGTGAATACGGATAATCTCCAATGGAGGAATTGTTCAATGAAAGACACTCTCCGCCGAGCACGACAGAAGAAACACCGAATGAAAAAATCATCCTGCAAGCGAAATGCTTTACATGCATAATGTAACATCCCATTTGAATCGCACAATCAATTAGCCGAACAAAACCTGTTGCATAGCATAGTCTGGCAAATACTCCCATGCAACATCGTGTCATTATAGCAATTCTCCGCTGCCCGGGTAAAGGGAACATTACGACAGAACTATTGACAAAATGAAGCGATGCAATCTATCATATTACCATGAATATGGAAATCTTTAACAAAGCAGCCGAAGCGCTGCCGCCAGAATTGTTTGAAACCCCAATTGATTGCGGAATAATCCTCGGCTCCGGCTGGGGAAACGCATTGATTGCCGACGAACCGATTGCCGTTATTTCTTATGCCGACATCCCCGGACTTGGCGCCGCCGCCGTGCCCGGACACTCCGGCGAACTGAAAATCTACCGTCGCCACGGCTTGACCATTGCCGCCTTCGCCGGAAGACGCCATTGGTATGAAGGCGTCGGCATGGAGGCGGTTGTCATGCCGGTTGAACTGCTGAGGCGTATGCGATGCCGAAAACTGCTGGTGACCAATGCCGCAGGCGGCGTCAACTACAACTTTTCGCCCGGCGACTTCATGATTATCGACGACCATATCAACACCGTCGGCATCAATCCGCTCATCGGGCCGCAACGGGATGAATGGGGTCCCCGCTTCCCTTGCCTCAATGAGGTATATTCCTCTGACCTGCGCAGCAAGCTCCAGACCGCCGGCAATGACGCCGGGGTGAAAATTTTCCACGGCATCTACGCTTTTACCTGCGGTCCGGTATTTGAAACTCCCGCGGAAATCCGAGCCTACGCAAGAATGGGAGCCGACGCCGTCGGCATGTCGACAGTTCCCGAGTGCACCTTCGCTCTTGCCTGCTCCATGTCGGTCGCCGCCATGAGCTGCATCACGAACATGGCCGCAGGCATCGGCGGGAAAGCGTTGAACCACGAAGAGGTCATCGAACAGAGCAAAAAATCCACGCCCCTGATGGCAAAAATCATCGACGGTTTTTTCGCACGGCTCGCCATTGATACCGAATAAGCGGCATCCTACAAACCGAACAGATCGCCCTGAGTGTAATCACCAGGGCGCTTTGTTTTTTTTCGCGACGCTATTTTCACTTCTGGCGCACCGACTTCAGTGCTTGAAGCTTGCGAATGCTCATCGGGCTTCGCCCTCCCCTTTTCAAGCATCGCGTTTAATTCCGCCTCGTCAATCACTTTCGTGCCGAGCTTCTCCGCCTTTGCCGTCTTCGACGCCCCGGTATTGGCTCCGGCCACAAGATACATGGTCTTTGTACTTACCGTATCCTGCACTGCGCCGCCGGCCGCCTTGATCGCCGCTGCCACTTCCAACCGGGGCAACGACAACGTACCGGTCAGCACGAACGTCATTCCAGCAAGCGGACCATCGCTGTCCACCTCTTTTTTCTCGGAGGCGGCAACGATCCCGAGTTCCTGCATCCTTACCGCAAACTTCCGCCCGTATGCCGAAGTGAAAAATGCCCTCAACGATTTTGCCGTCTCCGGCTTGATTGTGCAGATGTACTGGGCGGGCAATTGCGTGCCGGGAACTTTCCGCGCAGCCCCCTTTGCCACAAGCTCGTCACCGAGAACGCCGATCTCTCCGCAGCAACGCAAAAATCGCTCGGTCAACTCGTCGCGCTTATCGCCATCCAATCCGCGGTTCGCGGCCGCCTTCGGGTTCAATGACGACGCGCGCTCGACGGCATCGTAAAAATCAGCGGTGCGCCCCGCAATCGCAAGAGATGCCAAATCTGCAAAATCGGAGTGCAACTGGGCCACCTGTTCGGCAACCGTCGCGCCGATACCGGGAATCCCAAGCGCAAACAGCCAACGGTGCAAGGGCAACGCTTTCGCCGCCTCAATCGACGCCAGTGCGGTTGTCGCGTTCTTGCCGAACTTTCTCATGCTTCCGCTGTCATCGCTGATCTGCAGCTCGGAGAGCGTCATCGCATCCAGCGTGAAGACATCCAGCAGATTTGCAACCAGACCGCTCTGAACCAGAACCTCGGCAATCTTGCCGCCGATAGCGCGGATGTCCAGCGCATTGCCGGAACAGAAGTGTTCAAGTCGGCATATCTGTTGCGCCGGACATTCGGGGTTGGTACAACGGTAGGCGACTTCACCCTCCAGACGCAATGTGGGCGATGAACACTCCGGGCACAACGACGGCATCTGAAAAACGATCTCGTCCCCCGTGCGCTCATCCTTGATTACGCTGTCAATCGCGGGGATAACGTCACCCGCCTTCACCAGCCAAACCCTATCGCCGATACGGACATCGCGCCTTGCGACTTCATCTGCATTGTGCAAGGTCGCACGGGAGATTTCAGAACCAGCCAGTGCCACTGGCTCAAGCTCCGCAACCGGAGTAAGCACCCCGCTTCTTCCCACCTGCACGGTAATTGCGCGAACCGTGGTTTTCGCCCGCTCCGGCGCGTATTTGTACGCCCGCGCCCAGCGAGGAGCGTGGGCCGTAGCCCCCAGCTTGGAGTAAAGAGCGCGTTGATTGACCTTAATTACCGCTCCGTCGATTTCAAAGGGAAACGAATGGCGCAAAGTCTCCAACTCGTCAATCGCCTCGAGTACCGCGTTTATGTTGGGACAGAGACGCGCCCATGGAGCGGTCTTGAAGCCCCACCGCTTGAACGCTTCGGTCAACGAGCTGTGCGTCGCGTACGTCTCACCTGCGATTTTCCCCGAAGCGTAAGCGAGCATTTCCAAAGGACGCCGCGCCGTTTCCGCTGGATTGAGCTGCTTCATCGAGCCGGCGGCGGCATTGCGCGGATTGGCGAACGGCTCGCGCCCCGCCTCCTCCTCGCGACGGTTCAACTTCAAAAAACCGTCACGCGTCATGTAACATTCACCGCGCACCTCAAGCACCGACGGAGCATCGGCAATCGAAAGTGGAATCGAACGAACGGTCTTCATATTGGCGGTAATATCATCACCGACCTCGCCGTTGCCGCGGGTCGCCGCCCGCACCAGTTTGCCGTCCAGATAGACCAACGACAGCGATACTCCGTCGATTTTAGGCTCCACCACATAATCCCAGGTTTCACCCGGCAACTGTCTCTTTAAAAATGCATCAAACTCCAGTAACTCCCCCTTGGAATGGGTCTTATCCAGAGAACGCATCGGCAAGTCGTGGCGCACTTGAGCAAACCCCGTCGACGGGGCGCCGCTGACGCGCTGCGAGGGGGAATCGGGAAGCACCCACTCGGGATGCTCTCGCTCAATGGCCAGCATCTCGTTATACAAGCGGTCATAATCGGCATCTCCGATTTCAGGACGTGCCTCTACGTAGTAAAGACGATCATGGCGGTTGATCTCGTCACACAACCACTTTAAGCGTTCTTGAGTTCCCTTCGCATCCAACATTAAAAACTTCCTTTTTATGCTTGCCGTAATCGTCTCAATCTGATATTATAAGCCCGTTGTCTTTGACATGGGGTCGTAGCACAATTGGTTAGTGCCGCGGACTGTCGAGCCGGTGGCCGAGGGTCCGAATCCCTCCGCCCCCGCCTCTTCCCAGCCAAGAGCTTTCGCTCTTGGCTTTTCTGTCTTCAGATTCCCGCCTCTTTATAACAGTGCTCCGGAGCGGGAAACAAAACCTGTTCCACCTCGGAAGCATACGCGCGGAACGCATCGGTCACCACTGTTCCGACATCGGCGAACCGCTTGACGAATTTCGGCGATCGCTCGGTCATTCCCAGCAAATCCTGCAGAACCAGGATTTGCGCGTCGCATGAAACGCCTGCGCCAATACCAATGGTTGAAGCAGAGATCGATTCGGTGACGAGCTTTGCCACATCGGGCGGTACGCACTCCAAAGTCACGGCAAAAGCTCCAGCATCCGACACCGCCTTAGCCTGTTCGACCAATGTGCTTGCCGCATCTTGGGTTTTCGCCTGTACCTTGAATCCCCCGAAGACATTGAACGACTGCGGTGTCATCCCGAGGTGGGCGACCACCGGAATTCCGGATTTGACCAGCGCGGAAATCAACTCGGGATAAAACCCTTCCAGCTTCACCGCATCGGCATTTGCCTCCTTCAAAAAACGTCCGGCGTTGCGGATGCCGTCTTCGATCGACGCCTGATAAGACATGAAAGGCATATCTCCCACCACAATCGAATGCGATGTCGCGCCGCGCACCACCGCGGCGGTGTGACGAAGCATGTCATCCATAGTCACCGGCAAAGTGGAATCATGACCGAGCATCGTCATGCCCAGCGAATCGCCGACCAGAATCAGAGGTATTTCCGCGGCATCCGCCAGACGCGCGAATGAATAATCGTAAGCGGTGATGCAAGCCAGCTTGCGGCGACCCTTTTCCGCTTTAAATAGAGATGGTGTCCAAGTCTTCATTTCAAACTCCCTAGTCTTCGGGCGGTATCATTGCCATAAATGCGGAATCGCTCTGGCATACCTTCAATTTTTCATTAAGTTCGATGATCTGCGCGTCGTTTTTAATTATCTGCTGCAGCTCCGGGTTCTTGCTCCGCCAGGCGTCAGCTTGCGCCTTCGCCTTCTGCGCGGCGATACGCAGTTGAGCCTGTTCGTACTTCAGCGAACGCAGCTCCTCCTGAATTTTATTGCGGCGAAAACCGGTAGCCTCATTCATTTTCTGCTCAAGCTCGGTTGCCCGTTTGAGAGAATCGCGATATTTTGCAACCGCTTCGTCGGAAGCCGCCTTATGCGGATTTTTATCGTCGTTCTCAATGGCTATCGCCTTCTTGCGAGCCTCAATGCTTCCCAGCAAACTGAAATATGCCACCAGCTTCTCGACCAGTATGGGGCTCACATTGTGCCAGCTGTCGCCTTCATACGAAGCGACCCCGGTGCAATCCACAAGATATACTCCGTTGGCTGCGCCCTCCTGCGGAGGTGCATCGAAAATTGAAACCAGATAAGATGAGGTTTTCCCCTCCTTCACGTCATTATAGGTAAACAATCGTCCCGCCGGCGCGGTGGCAATCTTACGTCCCTGACCGTTGTAAAGCGGAAGTGCTTTGCGTGTCACTCCCCATCCCTTCTTTGGGCCCTGAAATACGATTTTTTTTATCTTCCGCTCTCCCCCGACAAACGGCATCGCCGCCCCAACCGCATCATGTTCAGTGCGTGGCTTGCCCACCGATATTCCGGTTCCCGACGACGAGAATCCAGAGGCCTGCTCCTGGCGGCTGCGCAGACTTCTAAAATTGCGCGGCGATGGACGTGCGGCCTCCGCAACCACGGCGGACAAAAACAAAGCAAGCAACATAATACGCATAGCAAACCTCTCCATTCACTAACTGTGTTCAAATCATCCCGCATCTTGCGGCAACATCAACTTGAGCAATCTCGGCGTTACATCCATCAGACTTTTCGCCCCGGACAGCATTGTGTCGGCGCCTGGACCGACGGCTATCAGCGGCACGAGATTGCGCGTATGTCCGCGCGTACTAAGATCCTCGATATTGCCGTGATCGCTTGTCATTATCAGTAAAAATTCATTTTGGCGGCACGCCGACTCTACCGCGGCAAGAAAACGGTCGAGCGTGCGCAGAGTCTCCGCCGCCTGTTCATACTGACGCGTATGCCCGGACAGATCGGTTTGGAAATACTCGAACAGCGTAAAATCCGCACCGCGCACTATTTCCGTCAAATGCTCCGCCGCAGTCTCCGGCTCAATCACCGCGATGTCGTGCCCTTTTTCCCGCAGCGAGACGCGAGTAATATCGTGTGACACCGCGAGGTTGTCAGCCAGATCATCTGCGGTCGAGATGACCTCCGGGCAAGTGAGTGACATTACGGTCGTGACCGATTTGAAACGGCGCATACGCAAATCGTCTATCGAATCGATCATATACGCATCGGCAAAGCGGCACCTCTTGCCTCCGTCGCGCAGCCGCATGAAGACGTTGTCTTTTTCGATAAGCGAGCGAAGCGACGGCCCTGGAAATCCTTCGCAATGCCGTCCCATGAATTCCGATGCGTTGACCCCTGTAAACATCGTCGCCTGCCCAGTCGCGCTTTGCGGCAGTCCGGCGATTCCCAGACAGGCATCGATGCGGACGGCGCTGCTGTTCATCAACCGGCAAAGCGTAGGACACACCGAGTCGTTCACCGGATTATCCGGCGCTACATCTCGATATCCGACACCATCTATGAACAAAAACAGTATTTTCACTTGGACCCGTCCGTCACACTGCGATTTTCAACGCACACATTATATCAAAAATCACACAACGTTTCATTTGTTATCTTGCATTGAAACGTTGTTTTCGGGGAGCGGCGGAACTATAGCGGAAGCGCTCTCACCGGCAACTGCCAATCCGCAAACGGACAATTGCGCGACAGGGATTTGAATGACGAAGCATCAACCTTGAACGGACCGCGCGTATCGATGAGCACATAATCATTTTTGCGGGCACCAAAGACCGAGCCGAGACTGCGCCCCAACAGTTCTGCCGGCCCCTGGGTCCAGCGTCTGATGAACTCCAGCGGTTTCATGGCACATTCATCGACCATAATGCGCCAGGTAACCCCCAACGCGGTCTCAAGACCGATGATTCCGAATGGAGCGGCAGAAAAACCCTTCGCCTTGGATTCAGCGGTATGAGGCGCATGATCAGTCGCAAAAAGCCGCAACGTTCCATCCAAAACCCCCCGCCGAATCTCCATCATATCCGAATTTGTTCCCAAGGGAGGATTCATCTTGTAATGCGCAGCGTCATCTTCAACGATGTCGGCGGTACACAGCGCGAGATGGTGGGGAGTGGCCTCGCCGGTGACGTTGACCCCGCGAAGGCGCGCTTCGCGCAGGAGCTGAACGGTGCGGGCGCTTGAGATATGCTGAATATCAAGACGCGCCCCTGTCTCTTCGCAAAGCGCAATATCACGCTCAACAGCCTCCGTTTCCGCTTCGTCAGGGAAAACCGCAAGACCGAAACGACGCGCCGCCTCACACTCGCGAACCACGCCGCTACCTGCAATTGAGGGCACCACCGCATGATCCATGACCGGAATTCCGGCGGCGGCGGCAAACCTCATTGCCGCCCGCATGATTTCATCGGATTCAACATAACTTCCGTCGTCGGTAAACGCCGCTGCACCGGCGCTTAACACCGATTCAAAATCTATAGCTGACCTCCCCGAGCGTCCCTGGGTGATGCATGACGACGGGAGCAATTCTACGACTTCATTGCCTTTCTGCCGCGCAATCAGTTCGGCATTGTCGCAAGCCGGTGAGGTATTGGGCATGGTGACCACATGACGAAAACCGCCCGCTTCAGCGGCCGCCAATCCTGTTTCAGTGGTTTCCGCCGCAGGATTTCCGGGATCGCGGAAATGAACATGGACATCCCAGAGCCCGGGTGCCAAAATCAACCCTGAGCCATTCAATGCCGAATTCGGGCAATCGGAGGAATACACCTCGCGCCACACGCCGTCGCAAAGTTCGGCACAAACGGTCGCATCCCGATCGCAGGCTGGATCGAGCACCCGGATTCCCTTGTAAAACATCGCATTACTCCTTGATGCTGATGAGAAATTCAGCATTGGACTTGGTGGACTTAATGCGCTTAATCACCATTTCCATCGCATCGACCGGCGGTAAACCGGTCAGCGCGCGCCGCAACATCCAGGTCCTGGTCAGTTCCTCGGGGTAAAGCAGCAGATCCTCCTTGCGCGTTCCGGATTTTTCAATATTGATTGCCGGATAAATGCGCTTGTCGGAAATCTCCCGATCCAGATTGAGTTCCATGTTACCGGTACCCTTGAATTCCTCAAAGATGACTTCGTCCATGCGAGAGCCGGTATCGATCAATGCAGTGGAAAGAATCGTAAGCGATCCGCCTTTTTCAATGTTTCGGGCGGCACCAAAAAAACGTTTTGGCTTGTGCAGCGCATTGGCATCGACACCTCCCGACAACACCCTTCCGCTGTGGGGCTGCACGGTGTTGTACGCTCTTGCAAGGCGCGTGATGCTGTCGAGCAAAATCACAACATCTTTACCGACCTCAACCTGACGCTTGGCGGTTTCAATAACCATCTCGGCTACCTGAATATGCCTTTCCGGGGCTTCATCAAATGTTGACGAGATGACTTGCGCTCTGGTATTACGCTGCATATCGGTCACTTCCTCGGGCCGTTCGTCTATCAGGAGGATTATCAGCACCGCGTCAGGGTGGTTGTCCGATATGGCGTTGGCCATTTTCTGCATCAACACCGTCTTGCCGGTACGGGGCGGAGCTACGATCAAACCGCGCTGACCGAACCCGATGGGAGTGAAAACATCCATGATTCTGGTGGATAGATCCGTAGGATCATTCTCGAGCCGGATGCGTCGGTCGGGGAAAATCGGGGTCAAATCTTCAAAATGCGTAGTGCGGCGCGCCTCGGCTGCCGGTTTGTTGTTGACCGAATCGACTCTTGCCAAAGCAAAGAAGCGTTCCTTCTCGCGCGGATCGCGAACCGGACCTTGAATTAGGTCTCCCTTACGTAGCGAAAAACGACGAACTTGCGAAGGGGAGACATAAACATCTTCGGGACACTGGAGGTAGTTATTCTTGGGAGAACGCAAAAAACCGTATCCATCGGGCATGATTTCCAAAACACCACCCGTGATTACCGTTCCACCCTTGCGCAGATAATTTCTGATGATTTCAAAAATTATCTGATGCTTCTGGATATTGCTGGCCTCCTCCTCGGTAAGATTCGGCAGGTATGCCAGCAATTCAGCCACGGATTTACACTGGAGATCCTTGAGATAAATTTCCGGAAGTGCAGGATTGGGAACAGGATCGGCACTTTGCCCTCCCTCCTGAACTTCGGAAACAGCTTCGGGAATCGGGGAGTGGGCCAACTCGTGCGCGATGCCGTTAACATCGACCTCGGCAGCATCGGAAAGACGAATTGGTTTCTCGGGCATCGGGGGTGCGTTATCACCTGCACCCAAATCCGCAGGAAGTCCGCGCACGCGATTTACCTGACGCAGGCGGGCCTGATTGCGATGATTGGCGTTGCCGCGGCCTTGCTGGCGTACACGTTGACGATTGTTATGTTTGTTGTTCTGCTTTGCCTGCGGGTGAGCTTCGCCGTTTTCGTGACAGGAGTTCATTTCCGCGCTTTTCGCAGAACGAGCCGCATGTGGCAACTCGGTAGGTGCGGTCCAAATGCGACGGGACGAAGTTGAAGATTCCGGGAGTTTAGACTCTCCGGAAACATTAGCATTTTCTTCCATGATCGTTCTCTTCAGCGCAAGGTGCGGAGAATTTCGGCAACGCGCCTCGCTTCACAGTGAAGCGCCTCCTCGTTACCGTCATTTTGAATAACGATTTGGCTACGAGCCGCTTTTTCCGACACCTGCATTTGCGATGCGATACGTAGTTTCGCGTCCCATTCAGAGTAACCGCGCGTACGCACCAAACGGTCCATTTGAGTTTGTTCACTTGCGGACAGGCAAATGATTACATCCCAATCATCTTCCCATCCGCATTCAAACAACAGTGGTATAACTACAACTTTTACTGCATCACTTGAAGTATGCACCCATTTTTTCAGGCGCTCTCTCACAAGCGGATGCAAAATCGAATTTAACTTATTTCTTGCCTCTTCATCGGCAAAAATTATTCTGGCCAACGACTTTCGGTTGACGCCGCCGTTCTCATCGATGACCTCGCTGCCGAACTCATTGCTGATAGGCGTAACCGCTTCACCACCTGGAGCTTCCAGTTCATGGGTTACATCATCGGCATCCAAGGTTAAAACCCCCTCTTCGCGTAAATATTCTGCGAAGAGGGATTTACCGCAGGCGATACCCCCGGTCACTACTATGGTAGGCGAGCTCAAGCGCTATTACTCTAACAAGTCATCGCCGGTAGCGGCGGCATCGTCACCGGCGGCGGCAGGAGCAGCTGCAGCAGCCTTGGCTGGAGCGCCCTTTTCACCACCTTGTGCTGAAGCGCCAACATTGGTCGCCAGAGAATCACCCTCGGTCTGACGAATGACTTTACCGGCGGGGTCGACCAATTTAGCAGTAATGAAGATAAGCAAATTGCGCTTTTGCGACAACTCGGAACGGCTACGGAAGAGACGTCCGATGTAAGGGATATCGCCCAGGAACGGAATTTTATCTTCCATGGTCTTGCGATTTTCGGTAATCAAGCCACCGATAACCACGGTCGCGCCATTGTAGACGGAGAGCTGGGTGTTAACCGAACGAACCGAGAAGAACGGCTGCTCCATATTGAGAGTGTAGTACTCAACCGCAGGCAAAGCAGGCATAGTCTTGAGAATACCGAGCAAATCAGCGGCGCTGAGGATATCACCCAAAATCGAGCTGGTCGACTTATAAACGTGGGTAGGAATCTGCGTTCCGTAGTTCTTCCAAGTCGGCTCCGAAACGACCTGAGGATTCAAGGTCAAATTGATCATCTGGCCTTCGGGCGAAACTTCGGGGACTACCTGCAGAATCGTGCCGACCTCGCGCATTTCAAAGTTCTGCGGTTCAACAGTCGCAATCGGATCTGAAGGCAACGGAGGAAGCGAGATTCCACCAACAACTCCGCCCATACCACCGCCGTAGTTGCTGCTCGAGCTGTCATCCTGCTCGGAAATTTCAACGTCGTATTCGGTAGGATAGATATATTCGGTAACAACCTTCATAACCGCTTCCTGGCCGTTCTTCGCAACAACACGGGGAGCATTGAGCAGGTCGGTGTCGGAACGCTGACTCAACATGTGAAGGATTAGCGAAAGGTCGGCGTTGCCGAGGAAGGCATTGATGCGCATGAACTGATCGTTGACACCCTGGGTGGAAATGTGGTTACCACCATTACCCATATTGGTGTTAAGATAGCGCATTCCGGTACTGTAGTTGTTACCGTCGATGGCATTGATACTGCCATTATGGTTGTACTTGAAGACATTGCCATAATAGTTACCGCCTAGAGCGCCATCAACCACCGTGCCGTTGTTCAACAGATACTTGCCGTTGGGAGCCCACTGCCCTTGCTGATTCGAGCCGAGCGCCGTACCGGTCAACCTGCCACCTCCGCGGTAAGGCGAGTAATCGGCAGTACCGATTACATTGCCGGCGCTGTCGTAAATCGACTGACCGCCGCCAAGGCTCGTGTACTTGCGCAGATTCTTGCCCAACACGCCGCCAAGACCGAAAGTGAAGTCTCCGTTGAGCAACCATTCGAATCCGAGAGAGTTCAAATCTTCTTGACTGACGTCAACGAAGCGAGCCTCAATTTCAATCAAACGCGGAGTGACATTGAGGTCTTCCAGCACCTGTTCGAACACAGCGAGGTTTTCAGCGGTGTTCTTGACACGAAGCTTACCGATGGTTGAAATGTAGGCAATGGAGGAGCCTTCCGGCCACTGGACGCCCAAATCACCGAAGAAGACTTTCCAATCCTGTTTACCGCTCATATCCTGAGTTTCAAGGAAGGTGTCATCGTTCTTCTTATTGCTGGAGCCCATTTCGCTTTGAGCCGACTGAATACGATCGGTCAAAGAAGCCAGCACGTTGTAGGAGCGAGTAATCAACTCGGTATCAGGCTCGTTGGCAGGAACGACCATAACCACATTGCCGCGAACCAGAGATTTCATTCCGGTCACATCGCAAACGAGCTTCAAAGCATTTTTCAAGGTAATGAAGCGAGCGCTCAACGCCGGAATCACCGGTACGTTACCCGAACCGCCAGCTGCGCCATTGTTGCCTGCGCTTGCAGCGAAGGGATCATTTTCGGATGCGGATTCGGTTTGCGCGGCACTAGCGTTGGCCGCGCCACCGGGCAGTTTAAGCACGAGGTTGACACCGCGCTGTTCAATCGGCAACTCGGGGTTGTCGTATTCGCGAGCGGCGTTGTTGAAGAAATCAACCGCGTCGATAATGGTAGCCGGAGGACGGAAGGACACCTCGGGAAGGACAATATCTTCCATCTTCTGCTGAATCACCTGTTCCGAGGTGCGACCGCTTACAATTTCACTCGCTTGACGCTTAGTGGTCATTTCCATCTTGCCCTTAGGAACATCGGTAGAGTCAATTGCATAACGCTTGGTGTTCCACGTATCACGGACCTGACGGATCATCATTGCGCGGGACGCTTCAAACTCGGAGTTTGAGAAATCCATCATTTTTTTGGCAATACGCGAACGAAGGGAAATCGCTTCTTGAGTGTCGGGATAATCGCGCAACACCAATTCGCACTGCTCAAGAGCCTTCTCGTATTCACCAGTAGCAAGATACTGACGGGAACGGCGCATACGCTTGCGTATCTCGGTACGTTGAAGCTTATGATCATATTCGTTCACGCGATGATTGACAAGATTCGTATCGGGTTTAACCACAACAGGGTGGCTCTGCATATCCAAGATGCTCTGGAAAAGCTGAGCGGCCAGCGGATGATTGGCTTCACGAGCTTCAATTGCGCGCTTTTTGGCCTGTTCAAGGTCGCCATTCTTAATTTCGAGCAAAGCGTCACGATAGAGAGCCTCGGCAATGCCTTTGCGTGCCTTGTCCAAATCTGCTTCGTTCTCTGCGCGCTTGCAAATGAACTCAAGGGCTTTTTTGTACTCTTTCACCGCCTGCTCATAATCAGCACGGGACAAAGACTCATCTGCAGACTTCAGCGCAGTACGGCCATGGTCATCCATCGCCTTTCGGCGGATTTCTTCGAGTTTCTCCAACTCAGAAACCAACGCATCGTTGTCAGAGACGACTGAAGCAGGTGCAGCTTCTGCCTTCTTCTCTTCTGCGGCAACGACTGGAGCAGGTGCAGCTTCTACCTTCTTCTCCTCTGCGACAGCAGCAGGAGCAGGTGCAGCTTCTGCCTTCTTCTCCTCTGCAACAGCAGCAGGAGCAGGTGCAGCTTCTGCCTTCTTCTCCTCTGCGGCAACAACAGGAGCAGGTGCAGCTTCTACCTTCTTTTCCTCTGCGACAGCAGCAGGAGCAGCTTCAGCCTTCTTCTCCTCTACCTTTTCCGCTTTAGGTTTTACACTTGCTTCCTGAGTCTTTTTAGGAGCGGTATCTTCGCCCAGATCAGACAGTAAGGCATCCAAATCGTCTTGAGCGTACAGTAACGAACCGCAAATCGACGCGGATGCGCCCAAAATCATGAACCATTTTTTGCTATGCGCCATGGAGAACTCCTCAATTTAAGAGAACCAAATGATACCTTTTTTTTCGAGATGAATCAAGCAATAAAACATCGCTTCGAAATTATTTGTCCCCGGAAAGCCGCAAATTCGCCTTCTCGCCAGTTGAAATATTCTCGATTTTCACTGTTTTAGCCTTGGCATCTATCGATGTCACCTTGAATTCATTGTCTTTGACATTGAACTTTGAATTCTCTACTACGGTGAAATCCTTGTTGTCGCGCTCATAAGTTACGACCGCTTCTAAATCGGTGTCGACCGGCTTTCTGTCACCGACCGCAAGATCAAAGCGCTTCTTGTCCTTGATGCGCTCGACTGTCACTTTGGAATTGTCAACATATTCGTTGAATCCCTTGGCCTTGTTGAAGCGCTTGTTACGAGCATATACAAATCCGACAATGCGATAGTCGGTATCCAATCCCGTCTTCTTCGCCAACAGCAACGAATTGGTTTTGGCAAAAATAGAGGATTGTCCATATGCGGTGACCGTCTTGCTCAAGGTCAACTGGAAGCCGTCCGGCATCTTATTGTACGCGCTGAACACGAACGGAAGCTTCTTGGAACGGATTTCGTTCAATGCCATGTAGTTGATAAACGGAGGATGGCTTGCCGCATCTTTGGGATTGGTCTTCGCCTGATACTCTTCCATGTTGGAAAAACCGTCCTGATCAAGATCCGCATCTGCATCAGATTTATCTTTCGGATCCATTCCGTTGCGAAGCTCCCACTTGTCGGGAATTCCGTCTCCGTCAAAATCCAGAACCTCGGCCACCACCGCCTTTTTAGGCTGCGCAAAGCCACAGAACACGCAGTTGGTCGCCTCTATCGGAATCGGTTTGCGGCAATCGTGCGAAATGCACTGAGCTCGTAAACCGGGGGCGAGAAAACCAGCCGTCTTGTTGCTCGGCGGTATCAGCTGCAGGGGAGATTCCAGCTCCTTGGAGGCCGCTTCATATTTCTTGATGGCGATTGGATCGAAAACTGCCGTCGACGCATGGAGCGTATTCATACCGTCTTCAATTTCCTGCGCGACATGCCTAGCGCGCGCAAGATAATAAAACGAAATCCCCAGAGCTATCAAAACCACGACAACCGCGATTTTGTCATAATATTTCACGCAGGGGTTGGATTTGTTCATCTTATTCACGATCAAACTCCCTCAAACTTGAAAACATCGACTTTGATTTTTATCTTCAGCGGAGCTTCCATTTCCGGCGAGGTCACAATCTTGCGATAGATTTCGCCCGGCTTTCCACTGGATTTGCCCTCTTGTTTCCCTTCACCGCGGGCACGCAGCTCGTTCTCTGCGATCAATGATTGCGCATACGCCTGCAGCGGATCGGCACCAGCTGCCATTGAAACACTGCTTACCGCCATAAAGGGTTCGATTCGAGCCAATCCGTTCAAAGCGGTGATTAGCTCCTCGGGACGGGCCTGAAATCCGATGGTGAAAGACTGCTTGCTGGCCAATTCCAGCGCCTGAGGCTTCTGCTGAACGCTGGTATCGACCTTGGCCGCCGCGCTGTTGCGACGATTGCGGCGATTGCGGCGCGTTTCACGCGGAGCCTCCTGTACCTCTTCTTCCGCCGGTTTGTCGTCAAACTTTTCACGTTCGACCAAATCGATCTGGACAACACCGGCCTTCATAAGTTCGCGGCAGATTTTCTCGATCATAGTCAACTGCATCGCCAACTTGGTGGCGGTCGCATTGTCCTTGGGCAAAACCGCCGAATCGCCGAGGTACTTCTCGAATCCGAAGTAAAAGTTATCAGCGCAAATCTTGCCGCCCACCTGTCCCGGCTGCATCGCCAAATTGCGAACCGTCTCCTGCAACTGACTCTTGAAACCGCTGGGCGTTTGCGATGCAACCTTTACCTCGCCGCGATGCAACTGATTGGACGCTATGCCCAGCCAAGTCGAAACCACCAGCTCGTCGTTGCGGACGCGATCGATATTTTCCTTGGTCGGAAAATATTTTTGTTTGTAGAGACGCTGCAGCTGCTCAAGTGTGCTCTGGCTGTTTTCATGAGCCTCGGCGCGCGCGCCCATGGCTCCAAACAACTTCCAAACCAATACTGCGCAAATTACCGCAAAGACGCCAAGTCCGGCGATCAATCCTATCTGAAACCGTTTCATTTCGCCTCCTTGTCCTTTGCCTCGTCCTCTGCCGTCTCTGCGGCAAAGCGGGCATTGATCTGGAATTCGGACAAATAGGCGCCGACTTCCTTTGAGCCTACGATACGCACATCATTTTCGCCTTTGCCGAATGCGGACTGTTTCTTCAAACTGTTGGCAAACTGCTCGACCACGGTTCCGGCCTCGGGGCGGCTCTTACGAATCTGCTCGGCGCAATCATTCCAAATGCGCCCCTGCACGGACACTCCCACCGCAGTTTTGCCGTCATCCGACATCATCGGGACGATTGATGTCAGCCACATTCCCGGAAACAGCGAAACGCTCTGGCGCAGAGCTCGGATGCGCGCAAGCCATGCCGAACGCATCTTCATGTACTCGATGGCCGCATCCGCCTTTTCAAGCACCGCATCGCGCGACAACTGCACATTGCGAAGCTCGCCAACCTGCTTCTTGACCGCGGTAAGCTTGGCCGAAATCCCTGCCTCGACCCGATTCAGCTCGTCCGCCTCTTTCTGTTCGGAAAAATTCCAAACCGTCAGGCATGCCAGCAATCCCAACGCAGCCAATCCCAAAAAAGGAATGCGTTTTTTGAAATCTTTGCTCTTCAGAATTTCTGGCGGAGTTAAATCAATCTCCACCGGGCACTGCATGGTGCAACGAAGCGCAAGACCTGTGCACTCGCTGACAACCAGCCCGTCGCTTTCGAGCTGCCCGGCATCGATTTTAGGACCGATGTCGATATTGTTGAAAGGATTGAGCACTTCAACTTCGATTCCCAGCTTTTCTCTGAGAAACAGATCCAAATGCGGCATCGCCGAAGAGCCTCCGGTGATGTAAATGCGCTTCGGATCGCTGCCGCCCTGCTGGCTACGGTAGAAGTTTATCGAACGGTTGATTTCGGCATGAAGTCTGGTAAGGACGTTTCTGGCGATCTTGGAGATACGGTCGTCCGTTTCGTTTTCCGCCTGATAGGTTCCACCTTGGGAGACGAAAGCGCGTTCAAGCTTGAGCTCCTCGGCCTCCTGAAAGGAAATGCCGAACACTTTGGCGATTTCCTGCGTAATCGCATTGCCAGCCACCAGAATGCAGCGGCTGTAGATTTTTTCATCTTCCACAAAGACGAGATTCGTGGCGCGGGAGCCGATATCGAGGATGATCGAGCACCCGTCGCACTCCGGATAGTTGTACTTGAAACTGTTGTACAATGCCATCGGAGCCACATCGACATTCAAAAGGTCAAACCCGGCATTGGAAAGCGAATTGGTAATTTCGCGCACGTTCTCAAGCTTGGCGGCAACTATCATCGCCGCCTGTTCTCCGGAACTTCCGTCCCCGATAAACTGGCAGGTCCAGACGATCTCCTCCAACGGGAAGGGGATATTCTGCTCCACCTCGTACTGCACCATCTGCTGCAGTTTATCCTCTCCGACCGCCGGCAGTTTTACAAAACGGGAGATGACCATTGCACCGGAAAGAGCGACGACCAACGGCGCCTGACGGATGCCCTGCTCCTTCATTACGCTACGCACCAGCGCTCCGTAATCCGGAGTAATCGGATTTTCCGCATCGTGGATGATTCCGGCGAAACCGTACTTGAGCAAGACGGGGGTTTTGCCGCTTTTGACGGAAAACTCGGCAACTGTCAGTTTGCCGGCCCCTATATTCAAAGAAATGATTCTATCGGCCATAATTACTGCACCACTTCATAATCATTGGGATTGACCAGGGCGAACGGAGTCTTGCTTCTTTCGACCAGACCGCCGCGACGTTCAACTTTGACGGCCGGGTTGTTCATAACCTTGTCGTTTTTCCACCAGTCGGCGGGAAGGTTGATTCCGGCGGTAGCCATTTCGGTGGCGAGCACGTCTCCGTTTTTGCCAGTGACTTCAACCGCCAGCGCCACTGGAGTGCCGTAGCGCTCGATCTGGCTCGGAATCAGCACGGCGCAGCTGCGATGCTGCCCTTTGGCGATATCGGCATAACGCTGGGTAATGGTGTAATAGTTGAACATCTTGCGCTTGGTCTCCTCATCGAAACCGGAAGAAAGCACATGGAAGGTGAAGGAGAGCTGATCCGTCCAACGTTCGCGCGTGGTATATTCCACATCAAACACACCCCAAAGACGCTTCTTGTTGTTGATCTGACGGGGGGTCTTGCCGTTGAACTGAAATTCCGGAGCCTCGGTCAGCATTGACTTGATCGAGCCCATCTTCAGCTTGATCTCTCCCTCTGATGCCTCTGCTGACGCCGTTCCTGCCCGACGAGCGCCTGCCCGCAATGACCCGTGTGCGATATTGCGGCTGGACGGAGCCGCCACCGCCAACTGGACACACAGACCGACAGCAACTGAAATTCCAAAAATCACTTTGCTCATGTTCATTTATTCACACCTCCGGATGCAGCATACGGGGGGCACACCACCCCCTTTCCTATCGTATGGGAAAATAATACCCTAAAATACACTAAAGCGCAAGCACCTAAGCTAACTTTTAAAAGGAGACCGACACCCCGATATTTCCCCAAACGAACTGCTTGGCATAATCAGACGAGACTTCATCAATCGCCCCTCTTATTTCATCATCGGCAATAACCGAAAAACTGAGCGACGCATGCAGTGCCACATTCCGGCAGATGGCATACTCAAGCCGTCCCGAAAGTTGGGTACAGGCGACGGCCGCATCCGTTTTCCGAGCCGGATACAGACAGCTGAGATAGCGGTCGTCGCCGCCGCCTATCGTAATTTCCGGAGTGAAAACCAGTTTTTGTGAAAGACGAAAATCCCGCTTGATGCCCGCAAGCACAAACATCCCCTCCGTAACCCGGTGGTCAAATGTTGCAAAAAGATACGGGGTCAGATACGGATTATCCAGAGAAACGCGCCCGTAAAGCTCCATCATGGTGGCGAACGCCTTAGACGCCTCTTTCCCGCGCAACCCATGATATTTATACCATATATGCCCGGCCTCTCCGGCAATGGTCCAGTCTTCGGCGATTTGAACGACGTTAAGATAGGCGACACGCCAATCCCACTCGTTCATCCGCCGCATCGTGTTTTTGCGACGGCTGGTCGCATCGGTATTCTGCCAAAGCGATAACGCCATCGTCCCGTACCGGCCACCGAGGAGGTCGATCTCCGCAAAAGTCCAGAAACAGGGATCCTTGTTCTGCCTGGCACAGTAAAGCACATAGGCGCTTGATGCGTCAAATGAGGCGTATGCATTAACACCGACGGTATCATCGGCGGCGGCGGCGCATGACAGCAGAACTGCACCGGCGAACGCACTGAACATCCCAAGTGATCGATTAAGCGTTTTCATTGCTTGCGATTGCAATATACCTCCCTGCATTGCGCCGCCGCGCAATTAATGCGGCTTGCGCCACATCCATGTCAACTCGTGCTTGTTGGCGTTAAGATGCCGGATATGGGAGTTTGCAATCTCGGCGAAATTGGTTATCACCTCCCAATCGGTCCCTCCTTGGAGCTTGATGGTGCAAATCATGTTCTCGACCAGCCCCGAACCGATCCAGCGTTTCACCCACTCCAGCAACCGCCCGGGGTAGCAGATGACGTCGCTCACCACCCACTTAAATGCCCCCAGATCTTCAGGCGCAAGCGTAAATGCGTCATGAGACTGGAAAACGACATGAGCGTCGCGCATCAGCTCCGGCGCCAACGCAGAGCGGTCGACGGCGTGAACATCCGCCCCCAGCGTACGCAGCACCCATGTCCATCCTCCGGGACACGCACCGGCATCAAGACAACGGTCGGAGACGCCAGGCAAATCAGAACCGAACAGCGAGCGGTGACGCAACAACCCCTCCTGAAGCTTCATATACGCGCGGCTTGGCGGATTGTCGTGATCTTCCACCAGCATTATCTCTCCCGCCTGCACGGTATCCGCCGTCCGGGAAGACAACAATGCGGTATGACCATTAAGCAAGGTATACTGCCCCATCGGCGAATGCGGCAGGTCAAACGGAAACCGTTTGGGCTTTGAGGAGACAAAGGGCAGTTTTTCAACAATAAGTTCCGCCCGCCGCCAGCTCTGATACTGCCTCGAAGCCCAATTCCGCTGCAGCGACCGCATCGCTTTAGCTGCATCGCCCGCCGAATCGAACCGCAGGAGCATCGGCTCGACAAGCGTACTCTGTGCCCAATACGGAAACGGATTTGCAACACCTGACGGCGAATCCGGCAACTTGAAATTCGGAACATACAGGAGCGGACCGAACCACTCCGGCTGTGCGGGACACTCGGGAACAACATCATCGGCAAAAGTTTTTGCGATGCGCGGGGCAGGTGGAACGGCAACGCCGAAGCGTCCCTGCAGCTCCTCCTGCAGCATCGTCTCTTTTTCCGGGAACGCCCAGAATGCGCAACCCGGCCATGATGCAAACTCAGCACCCATTGCCGCTCTTCTCCGCAAAACCGATTAAGAAAACCGTCCGGCATCCATCCGCACCGCCCGACACCAGACCGGAAGAACGCTCCTGCGCCGCCAGCGCCAGACACAACGGCAAACGCGCCGCCCCGACTAGGCCGGACAGAGCAGGATGCGGCTCAAGCCAATCGGCGCTTTCCGCCTGGGGCGATGATGCGCACACCTGCGCCTGCGCCGAAGTTAAATCCACGCCGATTCCGCACGCAATCATCTCGCATCCGTCATCACCGGGTTTATCGCTCAAAAGCAGCGAAGCGGCACCGGTCCAATCTCCGCCGCAAACAAGCGCGCTGTGAACATCGCCGCGGGCAATCGCATCAAATGCGGCAAACACCGCCAGCGCGCCGGCGGCGGCTCCAGAAAAATTCATGTGCGAAGCCTGTGCGCCGAACTCCATTGCCATCAGACTGGCAGGCGAATTGTCGTAGGTATGCGGAAAGAGGAACGGTCGGACAAAACGGGCCCCCTTGGACTGATAGTCGTTCCAAAATCTCGCAGTGGTTTCTACACAACCCCATTCCGTTCCGGCGAATACCCCCAGTTCAGAGTCCCTTTCCACGCCGTTGAGCGCCATGGCACTGGCGCAAAGCGAGTGCCGCGAAACCGCATCGACGTAGGTTTTGGGCGAAACCCCGAACTCTGCAACATCATATTCGGGAATGCCGTCCTCCCAAAAAACTCCTTCGTTGAGGGCAGCCCTGATTTCTTCGAGACCGAACCCCGCGGCACACACTGCACCCGCCTGCCGGATAAAAACCCTCCTGCGCGGAGCCGTATCTGCGCGAACCGGCACACTTTCATGCTGCACCACCAAAGCCGCATTGCACCCGCCGAATCCGGCCGAGTTGCAGAGAATCGTCTGATACTTACCGGTTGCACCCTCGAGGACGACTCCGGGAACGCAGTTGGAATCTGGACTGTCGCATCCGGAACAAGGCGGCAGACGGCCCGACTCTAGCGTTTTTACCGCGGCCACCATTTCGGCCAGACCCGACGCGCCCAGCAGATGGCCGACCGCGCCCTTGATGCCTGTCACCTGAAGACGGGCGGACGCCTCGCCGCACAAATCGGTCAACGCCTCCGATTCGGTAATGTCGTTTGCGACCGTTCCGGTGGCATGGGCAAATACCGCATCAAGGCGGGACGGGGCGACATTCGCACCGGCCAGCGCGCTGGCCATTACCCTTAAAGATCCCGCTCCTCGCGGGGGCGGCGCCGTCAGATGGTAAGCATTGTTCCCGGTCGCCCATCCGGTGAGCATCGCCCGGATGCGGGCGCCGCGCAAATCAGCCTCGGCCCGGGACTCCAACACCGCAGCGACCGCCCCTTCTGAAAATATAGTACCGTCGCGAGTTTCAGAAAAGGGACGTGGGCGGTCTTTGGACATGGTTCGCAACGAGCAAAGCCCGCTCCATGAAAACGGAGCGAGCGCATCATAGCCGAGAACCAGCACGCGCGAAGTGCGGCGGTCAGAAATCAAACTGGCGGCAAGCGAGAGCGCAGATGCGCCGGAGGCGCATGAGAGGGAAATCGCGAAACGGATTCCCTTTATTGAAAGCGCTTCTGCCAACGTATCGGCGTCAAATGAACGGCCGCCACCGGGATGCTCGGCGTAGGAGAAAAAATTGGAGGCGACGACAAGCGCGGTATCGCCGTTGTTCATTCCTGCGTCAGCCAACGCCTCGAAGGCGGCGGTCTTTGCCAGATACAATGCCCGCGACCGCTCGGAGGAAGGCACGCTGCTGCGGCCGGCGCGGCGACAGGCAATAGCTGAAACATCAAAAAAATCTATATCGGTAAATAGTACGCGGTTCTCGAAAAGCGCCTGAAAAAACCGACCTGCCCCGACGCCTGCCGGGGTCACCGCGCCCAAACCCGTTATTGCCACTGGTGCAGACATCGCCGTTTCCAATCTCAGAGTCAGTTCTTCTCGCCCTGCTCGACCACCGGCTCGCTTTCGTCCTCTTTGGCGGTGAGATCCAGCTCAAGCGGAATCGGGGCTGATTTTTTGCGACCGAGTTTTTTGTCGGCCTCTCCGCCGCGACGCAGGCTGGGATCGAGATCGTTCAGTTCCTTGATGGTGCTTAAACCGAAATGATCGAGAAATGCGGGAGTCGTCCCGTAAAGAAACGGGCGTCCGGGGAGTTCGCTGCGCCCGACTATGCGCACCAGATGCAACTCCATCAACGACTTGACGATATGTCCGGCGTCAACGCCGCGTATCGCCTCCACCTCCGACTTTGAAATCGGCTGGCGGTAGGCGATGATCGCCAGAGTCTCAAGCGCCGGACGTGAAAGTCGGTAGGGACGGTTCATCTTGAGCAGGCGGCGAACCCAACGTCCGCCGGCGGACTGAGTGCGAAAACGGAAACCGTCCGGCGTTTCGACCAGTTCAAACCCGAGATCGAGTCGCGCCAATTCCTTCTTCAGATTACCTAGCGCCTCTTTGATGTCGCGCAAGGGGAGTTTTGCGAACAACTTGACCGTTTCGTCTTGTGTCGGATCGTCAGCGGCCACGCTCTTGAGACAGGCGCGGATTTCCTCGGCAGTCAGCGGCCGGGGCGAACCGAACAAAAGTGCGCCTACCACCTGCTGCAGGCTTTTGGCCATGGGCATTGCGATTTCATTCTCCATAAGAATCAATCCCGTCCGTAACTAACGCTCCTTCATTCGGATGCTCTCCGGGAAGGATGGTGATGTCCTGAAAAGAGTCCGTCTGCTGCACCTGCAGACGGTGCATACGCAACATCTCAAGCAAGGCGAGGAAGGTTGCGATAATCTCACCCCGGTCGGATTCCAGGGAAAACAGTTCGCGAAAACTCAACGCGCCCTCTTCCTGCAATCTCGACTCCAGCATGCGCATTTGATCCGGTACGCTCCAGCGCGAACCCTTCATTGTGCCGATTTCAAAAGACGGTGCGCGTGCCAACACCTCTTGAAAAGCGGTCAGCAGGTCGAATAGCCCGATATCACCTAGCGCCAATCCCGCATCGGCCTCGGTCTTTTCGAATACCGGGGCGCTGCCTCCGTAGTTGAACGAATCGCTGCGTCTGGCCTCGAACACCTCTAGCTGCCCCGCGGCATCTTTGAACTTTTTGTATTCCACCAGCTGACGCACCAAATCAAGCCGGGGATCGACCCACTCTTCATCCGAACTGCCCTCGTCGGATGACCGGCGTTCGACCGGCAGCAGCATCCGGCTCTTGATCATCATCAAAGTCGACGCCATGACCACAAACTCGCCGGCGATATCAAGATTCAGCTGGCGCATCAGCTCGAGATAATCCAAATACTGACGCGTAATGCGGAGAATCGGAATGTCGTAGATATCGATTTCGTCGCGACGGATAAGATACAAAAGCAAATCGAGAGGGCCTTCAAAAACCTCAAGATTCACCTTGTAGTCATCTGCGAATAGTGCGTCTTGTCCCATCTTAGATCAATCCGGCGGCGCGGCGCGCCTTGTCCAGCGTCTCGGCTGCGGCGGCTCTGGCCTTTTCCGCGCCTTTGCGGAGAACCTCTTCGACGTAATCCATATTGCGCTCAAGCTCCAACCGTTTCTCGCGCATGGGGCCGAAAATCTCCTTAAACTTTTCAAACAGTTCTTTTTTGGCATGGCCGTAGCCGTAATTGCCCCCCATAAGCTTCTGCTCCATCGCCGCACGCTCTTCGGGAGAAGCGAAGAGTTTGTAGATGTGATAGACGGTGCAAAGCGCCGGATCTTTCGGGTCTTCCAGCGGAGTGCTGTCGGTGACGATGCTCATGATGCGCTTTTTGGTCTCTTTGATATCGCCGAAAAGCGGAATCGTGTTGTCGTAGCTCTTGCTCATCTTCTGGCCATCGATACCGGGGACGGTCGCCACCTCATCGGGGATGTACGGCTCGGGCATATTGAACACCTCGCCATACTCGTTGTTGAATTTTGCGGCAATATCGCGAGTGACCTCCAAATGCTGCTTCTGGTCTTTGCCCACCGGAACGAGATCCGCGCGAAAGAGCAAAATATCCGCCGCCATCAACACCGGATAGGCGAACAGACCGTGGGTGGCGGCGATGCCACGGGCGAGTTTGTCCTTGTACGAATGGCAACGCTCAAGCAGCCCCATGGGGGTAACCGTCGACAGCAGCCATGCCAGCTCCTGCACCTCGGGAATATCGCTCTGGCGGTAGAAGGTCGCCTTTTCCGGATCGAGTCCGCATGCAAGAAAATCAAGCGCCACGTTCTTGGTGTTTTCCAGCATCTCTTCGCGGTTGTGCACCGTAGTCAGCGCATGATAGTTGGCGATGAAAATAAAGGTATCCCCCTTCTCCTGCATATTCAGCGCCTGACGCATCATGCCGAAATAGTTACCGAGATGGAGTTTGCCCGAAGATTGTACACCTGAAAGAATTCTCATTTTCTCCTCCGGTGCCGCCGATTGCGACACGTTACTGCGCCTTGATGCGGTCGCGTTCATAACGCCGCTTCATCCGCAGAAAGATAAATCCGCACAAGGGAATTGAAAGATAATAGCAGCAAGCCGTCACGATCAGGGTTTCCCAAAGCTGGGAAACGAGCATTCCGGCATACAAAATCACCATTAGAATAATCGGTAGCAACATCCGGCGCGGAATATGCAGATGCTTTGCGCAGACTGTAGGAATCCGGCAGGCGAGCAAAAGGCCGCAGACCAGCAGCGATACCGTTCCCAAAATCGGGGCGCAAGGCAGACTTTCCGTCCCGAGGGAAAGAGAGACGAGCACGGGGAGCAAAACCAGCAACGCTCCACCGGGAGCGGGGACTCCGATGAAGAAGTGCTTCCAGTACGGTTCGGTCGGTCCATCCTCGATCATGATGTTGAATCTGGCGAGACGAAACGCGCCGCACATCGCGTAAAAAACCGCCACCGTCCAGAAGACGCCCCGGAACATCCAGTAGACCGTTCCTTCGCCCACGGACTGCATCATCCAAAAATAGGTCAACATCGCCGGCGCAACCCCGAAACTGACAAAATCGGAGAGCGAATCAAGTTCGGCGCCGAGCTTTGACGTAGCCGACAGCATTCGCGCCACACGTCCGTCCATGCCGTCAAAAACAGCAGCGGTAAGAATCGCCGCCACCGCCGCCTTCCAGCGGCCGACACTCGCATAGCGTATAGCGGTCACACCCGCCGTTGCGGCAAGAAACGTCAGCAGATTGGGCAGCATATTGCGGAACGGCACTTCATGCTTGGCGTGCCGCTTTTTTTTTCGTTCATGACGGAATCTAGACATTACAAACTCGCCAGAATAGTTTCGCCGGCCACCATCTTCTGACCGACCTTGACCTCGGGTTTAACTCCGCGCGGAAGATAGACATCGACCCGGCTTCCGAAACGGATAAGTCCGAAACGTTCGGCACGTTCCAGTCGGTCTCCCTCTTTGGCAAAACGGACGATGCGTCTTGCAACCAACCCCGCGATCTGGACGAATGCCAGTTTCTGTCCGGAATCGGTGCGGGTCAGATAAATCATACGCTCGTTCTTCTCGCTTGCCTTGTCGAGCGAAGCATTGAAGAAAGCGCCGGGGACGTACACCGCTTTTTCGATGGTGGCGGCATACGGCATGCGGTTGACATGAACATCCAGAACGGTCATGAATACGCTGACGCACCAGACCGGTTCCTGGCTTTCGCCGAGTTCCAGTTCCTTGGGAAGCGGTATTTCGCGCAACAGACAGACATAGCCGTCCGCGGGCGACAATACCGCTTTCTCGTTATCGGGCTGAACGCGTTCCGGATCGCGGAAAAAGAGATAGACTGCATAAGTCAAAGCAAAGGTAAAGAGTGTCCCGTAGCCGGAAAGGAAGCGGACACCGAAGACCAGCGGCACCGCCACCGTCAACGAAATCCCCAAAAGCGCCGCGATTATCACAAAGCGCACCCCTTCACGGTTGATACGTGGCAGCAAAAACCGTCTGGTTGACAAATCTACAGCCATTTTATTTTCCTCTTCCAGGACGATAATCAATACTTAACTTCAACCAGCGGCTGCCCTTTCTTAACGAAAGCGCCGTGCTCGACCAAAAACTTCACCACCGTCAAAGGCTTGTCCGCCTTGATTGTGTTGAACATCTTCATCGCTTCAACGATGCAGAGCGCGCCGCCGGCGGCAACCTTGTCACCATCTTTCGCTACCTCGGGTTTGCCGGGACCGGATGAACGGTAGAAGGTGCCGTTGAGCGGGGCGTTAATCGTCGCACCTGTTGCTGCTTGTGCGTTTTGTGCGGCCGCAGGCTTCTCTTCGGCCTTTGATGCCGCGGGAAGTTCGGCTACAGGCAGATCGGCAAGCTTGCCGGTGCCGCCGGCGGCCTGCAGCAACGCCACTAAAGCTTTACCGAGATTGGCCGCCTTGACGGTGGCCTCGTCAAGCTGCTGGGGAGCGACGGCTTCTGTCTTCTTTTCCATTTCAAGATCGGCGGGAATCGGATCCTTGGCGTCGGCGGGTTGCGCACGCCATTTGAAGTAGCCGAGCGCGACCTCGGGGAAGAGACAGTACGAAAGAATGTCCTCCTCGGCGGCGATCAGATTGCTGGGCAACTCTTTGGCGGCGGCAGCCAGACCCGGCTTGATCAAATCCGCAGGTCGGCAGGTGATCGCCTTTTCGCCTTTGAGAATCTTTTTGGCCAACGCGGGCTTGATCGGTGCGGGAGAATGTCCGTAGAGTCCCTTGACATAGTCGCGCACTTCCTGAGTGACCATCGCGTAGCGTTTGCCGGAAAGCACATTGATTACCGCCTGCACGCCGACGATCTGACTGGTCGGGGTGACGAGCGGAGGATAGCCCATGTCGGCTCGGGTCTGAGGCAGCTCCTTCATCACCTCGTCGAGGCGGTCGAGGGCATCCTGCTGGGCGAGCTGCGAGCGGAGATTTGAAATCATGCCGCCGGGAATCTTGTGTTCGAGCACGCCGGCGTCGACAGGTTCAAACGACCGGGAGGCGGGCTCGCGCTTATCCTTGAGAGAGCGGAAGTACCCGTTGATTTCAGCCAGCAGAGAGTGGTCGATTCCGGTATCGAAACCTTCGGCTTCGAGGATGGCGACCATCGTTTCGGTCGGCGGCTGCGATGAGAAGGAGGACACGGTGGAGATTGCGGTATCGACGCAGCCAGCACCGGCCTTGACGCCTTCGAGGTACATTGCCGTCGCCATTCCCGAAGTCATGTGCGAATGCAGCTGCACCGGGAGCTTAACCTTCTTGACGAGAGCGTCGGTCAATTCGCGGGCATCCGCCGGAGTCATAATGCCGGCCATATCCTTGATGGCGATGGAATCGGCGCCCATATCCGCCTGCTGCTGGGCGAATTTAACGAAAGCGTCGATGGTGTGCACCGGCGAGACGGTGTAGCAGATGGTGCCTTGGGCGTGGCCGCCGTATTTCTTGACGGTGGCGATAGCCTTTTCGAGATTGCGAGGATCGTTGAGCGCATCGAAGCAGCGGAAGATGTCCATACCGTTTTCGCAGGCCAAAGCGATAAAGCGTTCGACCACATCGTCTGGATAGTGCTTGTAGCCCAAGAGGTTTTGTCCGCGCAGAAGCATCTGCAGCGGGGTCTTTTTGCAGACCGCCTTGATCTGGCGCAGACGCTCCCAGGGATTCTCGCGCAAGAAACGCATGCAGACATCGAACGTTGCTCCGCCCCAGCACTCGAGAGAATAATAGCCGGCATTATCGATTTTCTCGGCAATGGCCAGAATGTCATCGGTACGAAGGCGCGTAGCCCAGAGTGATTGATGCGCATCGCGCAAGGTTGTATCGGTAATCCGTACACGTGGTTTGGCGTCTTTTTGCTTCATATCGAACATACTCCTTAAAATTCAATCAAAAAGTTCTATTATTCTACCATAAATGCCCAAGCTTCAACAAGGAGAGAGTTTTGATCCACGGCCGGCGGTTAACAGTTGCATTCATCCTATCCTTTTCCCCTGCCATTTACGCTCCCTCGGTTTCGTCGGAGGTAAAAAAAAACGCGCCCCGGCCGGGACGCGTTTCGGAATGCGTTTTTACCGCATTAGACCTTTGCGTAAATTACAGCATCGGCCTTAACGGCATCCTTGATGTCAGCAACCAGACTTTCTGAAACCGGTTTATTCATGCGTAAAATCGCCAGCGAACGGTGAGTCTTGAGATTGTGCGGATTGCGCATATCTTCAATGTTGACACCGGCATCGGCCAGACGGCGGGCGATAATGGCGATTACGCCGGGACGATCGTCGTACAGGCAGAAAAGAGTATCGCCGCAGGGCTCGAAGTAGAGACGGTCAAACTCGTCAATGCGAGAAACCGTGCACACGCCCTCGGTGACTGTGCCGCGAATGCTGAAGCGCTTGAGCGACTTATCGTTCTGCTCGACCGTGATATCCAAGGTGATCGAATTGCCGTAGCCTTTGTCTTCAGCGCCGTCGATGTTCTTGTACTCGATACCGCTGTCGTCGAGAAACTTCAGCGCGGCCTTGGGATCGTTGTAACGATCGAAGTCCTTCCATATGGCGGAAAGCACCGAAACGAGCAACCACTTGGCAAAAGGCTTGAGTTCGCCGTAGAAATGGGTTTCAATCGCCTTGATCGGCTTATCGGCACCGGCAATCTGGCGGACGAGGTTTGCAAGATCGTAGGCGAGTTCGCAATAGGCGCGCTCGAGACCGGACGGGATGTCGCGGTTGACGATGCACGCCAGGTCGCCCTTCTCGTCAAGGTCGATTAGTTCGCGGGCGGCGCGTTCCGCAGCATTGTAATTGGCCTCGAAGGTATTTGCGCCGAGATGCGGCATCATGATATCGGCGATATCCGCATTGGGCTTCATGCCTTCGGCATCTTTGGCATACACGTCATTAAGGTAGCGCAGACCCTTTTCGGCTTTGACGGCGCGAAGCGCGTCTTCATCCACGATGCCGTAACGGGCGCAGTTGACGATGGTCGCGCCGTTCTTCATCAGACCGAGAAGCTTTTCGCCGACCAATCCGCGCGTGGTGTCCATCAACGGAACGTGCAACGTGACGTAATCGGCCTGCTTGAACATCTCTTCGAGTGAAGCCGGTTCAATTCCAAGTTCGCGGACCTTGTCGCCAGGAACCAATGGATCGTATCCAAGAATGCGGTTGTCGAATCCGCGCAAGTGTTTAGCGACAAGACGTCCGATATGACCAAGGCCGATGATACCGACGGTTTTTCCGGTCAGTTCACGTCCCATCAGCTGCTTTTTCTCCCAACCGCCGGCACGCGTGGAAATGTCGGCGCGGACGATATGACGGGCATCGGCGAGAATCATGGCAATGACCTCCTCCGCCACTCCGTTGGAGTTGGCACCCGGGGTATTCATCACATCGATGCCGAGTTTGCGGGCGTGTTTGCAATCGATATTGTCATATCCGGCGCCCGCACGAATAATCATCTTGAGAGAAGGGAGTGAATCCTGAATTTCAGCAGGGACCTTTTCGCTGCGAACGATCAACGCATAGGCGTCAGAGTGGATTTTAACTTGCTCTTCAAGCGGAGTCTTCGCATCTTGGACAACTTCATATCCGCCATGGGCTTTAAGAATATCTGCTGCAACTTTGTCCAGCTTGGTAGGTATCAACACTTTTTTCATTACACATCTCCATTATTGACACTGAGCATGTCCGTAAAAAAATATCTATTATACTATCTTTGCCGATAATTGCAATCAGCTTATTTATGGAGATTTTAGCGCGGAACATATAAAGCTATTAGATAAGACTCCGTGGAATTGGTTTTGGCGTCGACGTTTTTGGGGTGGCATTTCTATTTGAGGTATTTTTGACTGGTGATTTATTGATTTGGGATTTTTAAGCTATTTAGCGGTCTGCGCAGCAATGCTGAAAAGACGGCAAAGACTTGATTTGACGTGTGTTTTTGCGATAAAGGAGGATTAGGTATACGATTTGCATTTAAGCGGCTAAAGGTCGCACGGCCGATGGACATGCTATACCCCCTACGCACCGGCTCTGTTCGCGATTTTTCCCGGCATCCATGGCTAATGAGCATATTATACCCCTTCACACTTTCACCCAACAACTCCCATCCCCTCCACTTTCACCCAACACGCCCCCTCTCCGACAACCATTCTCCACATTCCATTCTACGACTTCCGCAATTCATCCGCACCGTAATCTCATTTTATCCTTGCGCCCTGCATCCCGCTTTGATACACTTCTCTCCGATGCGCTCAACACCCCATAGTTTCTCCCCTCAAGTCGAGGCCGAACACAAGGCCTGGATGGCAAAATACACCCCTTTCGCCCAGAAAGTCTTTGCCGACCGCGCCCATCGCATCGACTCCCGCAGACGCAACGCCAAATTGCGCAGGCCTCCCCCGCACAACTCATATCGTCCCGACTCACCCTCGCTCTCGAGCCCCGATTTTATTTTGGACCTCCTTAACTGCGATTTGCGCGGATTTACCTTGGGATATCGCGCCGACTTCGGGCTGGCGTTTTGCTTGATGATTGTGCCGTCCTGCATTACGCTTTGGCTTGTCGTCTGGCTTTGCACCCAGCTTTTGGACCGATTCCGCTGTCACCTGCGCCGTCCAATCTACTACAAGCGCGAGAACGAGCGCCGGCGCGCCCTTGCCGCCGCAAGACGCAAGATCAAACGCCGCACCACCACCAACCGTTGTCCGACCAAGGAAGAAATACTTGATGCGTATCTTGCCATCAAGCGTTCGCATGAAGCGGTGATTAGATTTGGAGGACTGATTGAGGATCTCGAGTGCTATCTCGACAACTCGTTGCGCCGCAATGAAAAGGGTGAGATCATCGGGCGCAGATCGGGAATCAAAGGGTGGCTGCAGGAAAATATACCTGCGCTTTATGCGCGTTACACCACGGTTATGCGATATAAAGCAACCGCTAAAAAGTTGCGCCAGATAATGCAGATTGAAGATCCGACACCGGTGTCGGCGATATTGGACGCCAAAGGAAGCGATGACGTGCCGGAGCTGAAGATTATCAAGGCGGTAAGTCTGTGGCATGAAGTTACGAAGAATGTTGCGTCAAATCCGACGGCCTTGGTACGAAGAATTAATTGTCTTTTAGATCCAAACTGCGTAGAAGCGGCTAATATGCTCGATTCGTGGCGGAGGAACTATGCGCAAACGATAACCGAGCGAACGAAAAAGCGATGGTGGAAAGCGGCGAAAAAGATATTTAGCGCCTGATGTAATCGACAACTGTATACACG
>JAZQGX010000210.1:0-6098 GCA_045540275.1 Kiritimatiellia bacterium
CGACTTGTATGCAGTTTTGGAGGACACACTCTGATACAACCGCCATTCAGGGTCAGCGAAGGGCAAAAAAAAGCCTCCCGAGGGAGGCTGGTGTCAAACTGAGTGCATCTGAATACGCTGGTCGATTTCATCTTTCGGCAGCCTTGATTGAGGGAAGTCCCGAAGCCGCTTGAGCAGTTCGACATACCTTGATGAATCGATCAATCCTTCGGCAATTGCGCGATCCAATACACCGATCGTCCCCAGGATTCTGACTCCTTCCCGGATTGCCGCTTTTCTCAGATTGCCGTCGCCGGTCATCAAGACGAGATTCCGATGTTTGGCAATCGCCAGCGCAATTCGGTCGTGCACGGATAGCTGACGAAATTTCTCCCCATACCCATCAGCCAGGCTGTATTCGTCAATGTCGATATCAACGAGTTGGATGCCAAGCGACATAAGGCTATGCTTCAGCCACTCCGGTCGCTTGACCTCTTTCTCGAATGACAGTTCATACATCAGGTAAACGCAATCCAAGCCAAAAGGAAGCTCAACAGCATCTATGTTTGCAAAATCGATCCAGATGTTTGTGTCGCTGCTGATGTACTCAGTCATGCAGGCACCTCAAACAGGCATTTCGCCTCGACTTCCTCGATGGTGCGTTGCAAAAGCTCCGCGCCTTTCTGAATCGAGATCTCGTCTTGGCTGATGGCGCGATAAACAAGCTGCTCGAACAGCGTCGGCTTCTCCTCCGTAACGACGGCAGGATCAGTCTTTCGCCAGCCGTACCGATTGGCATTGATGAAAAAAGCTTTCGCGCTCGCATCCGAAACAATGCCGCATGCGTGGGCTCTTTTCCCAAGCAACATGAACGACACGCCATATTCTGCACATGACAAAAGCATGTCCTTGGTGATCCCGTTCCGCTTGAACCCCAGCTCACGGCGCAAATCATCGGCTGGAAACAGGAATGCTCCGCCGATCGCCGTCGCGGCCTTTTCTGCATCCCCCTCGAAATCTGTCCAGTCAAACATGAGATGCGCCAGTTCGTGAGCAATCGTTGACCGCATCGCGCCTGGCATCATGGACTGATTAAGCACGATATAGGGACGGCCATTGACCATCCCATTCATACCGGAAAACTTCGCAGGCGCATCGATGCAGAAAACAAGAATGCCTATGTTCTCAAGTCTCTCGATCAGTTTGCCCACAGGACCGAGTGTGGAAAACTTCAGATGCTTCCTCAAACGCAATGCGTTTTCCTCGATGTCCCTGGACATCGCGAGCATGTGGCATTCTGGCGGCACGGGAAGCACCATCTCGCCGAGAATATCAATCACCTCATAAAATCTGCCCAGATACTCTTCGACTGCGCTCCGCACAAATTCCTGCATCGCCGAGGAACATCCGCTTTGTTTCCTGAACTCCCCGTGTCTAATATCCAGTTCATGCCACGATGCCAAAAAGTCTAATACAGTCACGCCTAAAGCAGACGCGATCCGCTGGATGATATCCATGCTTTCCGGTTTGCGCTTGCCCGTTTCGTAATTGGAAATCGCAACGGCCGATAGACCGCACAAATCTGCCAAGGCCTTCTTCGTCAGGCCACGTTTAAGGCGATAATACGTCAGGTTCTTGCCAAACATAAGCCCCTCTCTGTGATGGCGGTCCACGACACCGCGCGTTTACTTTTAACCAAAAAACATCAAAAAGTAAACACCACACAAAAACTTGCACACACCCCAGCATACACATGATATGTTTTATCATATATTTACGTTGACCAATGATGTGCTTTATCCTATATCACACTTGTTCGCGGCGAAAACCGCAAACATCGTTGACAACTCGGAACAGGAGAAAATATGTACGCCACTAAAAGCCCGAAAGTCGTGAATGCGGGCGAGTACACGCTGGATGATTTCATCAGCGAGGAATGCGATCGCGATCCCGCGTTCAAAAAACATGGGATGAGAGCGTTTCGGAACGCACTCTCGGAAACAACCTGGTAAAAGCGAGAGCCGCCAAACAGATGACACAGCGCGAACTGTCTGCTATTACGGGAATCGCCCAAGGGGATATCAGCCGCATCGAAAGCGCGCATGCAAACCCCTCGCTCAAAACACTTAAACGTATTGCCGATGGCCTGGGAATGATTGTGGAAATCACATTCAAACCCAAAACGCAGGATTAACGTCTCTGCGGCATCTTCCTCCGGTCGGCAAATCAAGCCCTGCTGGTGTCAACGACAGCAGGGCTTTTCTTTTGTCTTAAAACTTGCACACACCACGGCTCTGTGCTATCTATCCCGACTGTGAACGGAGACTCGAAAATCTCCAGTCCTACGGCGCCGCCCCTCCGCGTGATAGAGGGGACACAATCTGGTCATCATGTCGTGATTTTGACCGGTAACGCCTACAGGAGAAAACTATGTCTGAACGCCTCGCTTGTGTTCTGGCAGCACTGCAGGCACTGAACCAGCCCTATCCGGCATTCGCCGCGCTGGTCCAGGCCATTGCAGACGCCGCCCTCGCCAGTCCCGATTACACCCACGTTTACGTCTATGTGCTCGACGTGCCTCGGGATGCCACGCTCACCCAACAGACCGAACTGCCTGTGCCGATGTCATTCATGATGACAGACCTGCGCGCCATCGTCCCTGTCCAGGACGGCGATGTCGTGCTGTCCGACATCCTGCGCGACATGGACGGCCAGACCTGGTGCGAATATCGCGTCAACACCGATATGTTCATCCGCTGATCGGAGGTTGACATGACATTCTATATCCATTCGAAGCCCGAAGTGTATCTTGTGGTTTATAAAATTTATGACCGCCAGGGAAATCTGAAAGAGCTCATCGACGTGTATGTCCCGAAGCTCTGCACCAAGTGGCGCGCGATCCGCGCATTCCTCAAAGGCTGCGCCGAAGACGAAGTCCGCGAAGTCCAGATCCGCAAGCGCCACACGTTCGCACTCGTCGCCACACAAGGACGCATCTTCTTTCACGCGCCCATCCGCGCAGACCTGAGAGGTATCGTATGAGCATCGGTTATTACAAACTCGCCAAATATATGGGAGCAAAGTGTCACTTTGATTTGAGCTATTATTTCACAGATCGGCTCAAAGAAGGCTGGACCTACAAAGCTGCGCATGCCGTCGCAGATTTGTACGTCAAAACGGATAACGGCTGGTCGATTGATATTGAAGGCAAGACGTATGATGTCATCGAGACAGACAAGCGCAAGCGTCTTCCCGTCACCATAATGGGTGTCGCCGACAAGCTCGGTGCCCAGGTTGACCAGATTATTTCATGTGGCAGGAAATATCTGCTCGACTGGAAATTTACCAAGGACAACGAAGCGCTCGACCGCATCATTGACGAAGCCCGTCAACAGATCGCCTACTATGCGTGGATACTCGGTGACAAAGATGTCGTTGGCGGTGCCTATATCGTCGCAAGCCTGATCTCAAAAGAAGTGCTGACACTCGGCACATTTGACTTCGAGCCGAACGAGCCGGAACGCGCCCTGATCCGCCGCCTGAACGAGCTGCCCGGTTATGAAAATCTGAACTACAAAGACATCGTGAGGTCAAAATGAGCATCAAAACCGAATTCGACACAGGCATGATCCATCCGGCATGGCCTTATATCAATTTCATCCTGTTCATCCTGTCATTCATTCTCGGCATCGCCGCATTCATCATGGAGGTTTTATGAAAGAAGTCCGCATTGAATACATCGTCCAGTACTTGGCCGGAGACGGCACATGGTACACGAGCCGCGCGTTTGACTGCTACAAGCCCGCGCTGGCGCACTATAACAAGCTCATCGAGAAATCCGCGCTGTCGTACCGCCTTGTCATGCATGTCGATACGCTCGCCGTGCTCGAGGAGGCTCGCCGTGACTGACATCCAGCTGTTCCAAAACGACCAGTTCGGACAGGTCCGCGTCATCGAGCGCGACGGCGAGCCGTGGTTCGTTGCCAAAGACGTGTGCGAGTGCTTAGACTTGTCAAACGTTAGTATGGCGATTGATAGATTAGATGAGGATGAAAAGTCTAATATAAGTTCAACTGATATTAGAGAAATCGCCTCAAATATCGAAGTTTCCAATCGCGGCATTAATATAGTTTCCGAATCGGGCTTATATTCATTGGTATTAGGAAGCCGCAAGCCCGAAGCCAAGCTCTTCAAGCGCTGGATCACGCACGACGTGATTCCGTCCATTCGCAAGACCGGCGCTTATCAGCTCGCCCCGAAATCGTATGCCGAAGCGCTCCGCGCGCTCGCAAACGAAGTCGAGCAGAAGGAACTCGCCATCGCCCAGCGCGACGAAGCCATCCGCACCAAATATCACTTCGTCGAAGGTCGCGATGCCGAGATGTGCGGTCGCGTCGGCGGCCTCACCGCACAGAACGAGCGCCTGCGCGAACAGATCGGCGACGCGACCAACTGGAAACAGGCCAAAGCCATCCCTTGGCTGCGCAAGTACTTCGACACGCGCAACAATGGCTTTTTCGCCCAGCTCGGCAAAATCCTCACAAGCCTCTCCGCTGCCATGGGCGTCGATACGCGCACGATCGAGGACACGAACTGGGGAGCCGTCAAAACCTATCACATTTCAGTCATCAACCGCCTGCGCGAACAGCTCGATGCCGGCGAAGACATTCTGCCCAAATATAGGAGATGGGAACAATGATGAACACGCTCACGCACAGCATGATGCAATGCTTCCAAGACTGCCGCCAAAAGTATCAATACCGCTATGTCGATGAAATCGTGCCTGTCACGTCGTCAGATGCGCTTTACTTCGGCTCCGCCGTGCACCTCGGCCTCGAATCGTGGTTCAAATACGGCATCAAAGACGCCGCGCTGTTGGCCATCGAATGCCAGAACATGCCCGAGCCAGAAATCATCCGCGCCAAGGTATTGCTCGAAAAATACATCGAGCAATAGTCCCCCGAACAGTTCGAAGCCGTCGAAGTCGAATACGAGTTCAGCTCGCCGATCCGCAACCCGGCGACAAATCGCAGCTCAAAAGTCTGGCGCCTGCGCGGCAAAGTCGACGGCCTTGTCCGATACAAAGGGGAGCTGTTCATCCTCGAGCACAAGACGACATCGAAATGTGACGGCGCATATATCGACCGCATCCTCATCGACAGCCAGATTGCCACCTATGCCAGCGCCATCGAGAGCGTGATCCGCGAGCCTGTCGCTGGCGCCATTTACGACATCCTGGTCAAACCGCAGACCAGATTTAAGGAAGGAGAAACAGATGAAGAGTTTGAAGCCCGCAAAGCCGCGCTTATCGCCAAATCAAAGACCGGCACATCAAAAGCTCAAAAGCAGGAACGCGAGACTGCGGAACAGTTCCGCGCCCGTGTCCTTGCAGACATCACGCCTGACAACTTTCGCCGTGAGATCGTGCGGTTTGAACCCGGCGACCTTCGAGATCATCAGGCTGAACTGTGGCATATCGCCAAGGCGATGCATAAGCCGGCAATTTTTAAAAACACAGGCAACTGCACCAAATTCAGCGGATGTCCCTACCTCAATTTGTGCCGTGCCAAAGGCGACCTCGCATGCTGCGAAGGCATCTACGAGCACAGACGCGCACACGAAGAACTGACTGAAGAGGCTGACCATGTATGACGATGACCTTGAACCCGATATTTCCGAGCTCTTTTACAATCCCTACACAGGCGCGGACGAATTCGAACCCTACACTTACGAAGACGACGATTGGGAAAACGAACTAGATTGGGAGACTGACGATGATTGAACTGCCGAAAACCAAGACCAAACCACAATTCACCATGAGCAAACTGTCGATGCTGCTTTACGGCGCGCCAAAGATCGGCAAATCGACCTTCTGCAGCCGCGCCCAGGATGCCCTGTTCGTGGCCACCGAACCCGGCCTGAACCATCTCGAAGTGGCGAGCGTCCAGGTCAACACATGGCGCGAGTTTCTCGAGACGATGGCGCTTCTGGCCAGAGGCGGTCATAGCTTCAAGATCCTCGTCATCGACACGATCGACAAGCTCTGCGACTTCTGTGACATCGAAATCTGCGACAACGCCAAAGTCCAGACGCTTGGCGACATGGGCTATGGCAAAGGC
>JAZQGX010000211.1:0-3287 GCA_045540275.1 Kiritimatiellia bacterium
CCGCTTGGCCCCCGACTTAAGCCGCCTCCCCAAAAGGAGACGACTTTCTTTATGCCTTGCGGCTATGCTTGCTTAGGCGCGTTTGCGCTTCAGAGCGAGACCCGCCATACCGAGGAGCATGAGAAGCCCGCTCGTCGGCTCAGGCACCGCACCATAGGACTTCCAGTTACTGGCGTTGTTCAAGAATGTAGCCTGATTGCCAGCAACAAAGGTGAACTGTGCTGCGGTTGCTGAGGGAGATTGTGTAAGGTTAGCAGCGCCCGAAACAACTGCGTAATTTGATGTTCCAGCAGTTGCGGTTGCCGTATCAAAAATTACGTAGAAGCCCGTGTAACTTGCACCACCATCTAGGGATTTGCCTGACTGGGCGGCCGAGGCACCTGCCGTTCCATTAGCGGCAACTGTTCCTGTCCCAAACGCATAGGAGGAAGTATCTTTGCCAGCATCAAGAAGTGCGGTGATTGTTGCAACTGAGGCTGCACCGTTCTGTCCAATAACGAAGAACTGGTATGCATCGTTGGCATAACTAGTTGCGCCAGCAAGAGACCAGCCTACTGCCGCTGCGTGGGTGACAGCGGCAAGCATTGCACAGGCCGCAAATGTCATGATTTTTTTCATTTTTGTTTTCCTTTTTTGTTTATCGCAGACGACCCTGTGCCGTCCACAAAATATTAGAGTGAGTAGGGCGGCTGGATTGAGATAGTCAGGCCCTCTGCGCAGTTGATGACAACGCCCTGGTTTGGTGCGATTTCATATTCGGCTTTTACGCCATCAAGCGTTCCCCAGAAATAATCTGTTTCTTCGCCTGTTGCGCTCATTGAGGGATCAAGGTAAAAATATCCAACGCCCTCAACAATTGTTGGCGCACCTTCCCAAACGGAAAAGTTTTCCGTGCCCCAGCCGATTGTACCTGCCCCACCGTCGCTTATCTTAATCGACTGAATATCGATTGACTGCGGAAATGGATTACCAGTGAAGTTGTTTTGATCAACTGTTGTGAAGGAAACTGTTTCTTCGGGAACTTCACCTGCCGTAGAGAAAGAAAGGTCCGAGGCGCAGTTGATAACTACACCCTGTCCAGGCGCTATAGAAAACGCCGCTTTAGTTCCATCGAGAGCACCCCAAAAGTAATCTGTTTCCTCGCCAGTTGCGCTCATGGAGGGATCAAGATAGAAATAACCAACACCCTCAACAATTGTTGGTGCTCCATACCAAATGGAGAAGTTTTCTGTTCCCCAGCCGATTGTGCCAGCACCGCCATCACTTAGTTTGATCTGCTGAATATCGGAGGTGTTGTAGCCGACAGCATTGAACGGAACTGTTACAAAGTTATTCTGATCACCTGTTGTATCCCCTGTATACCCCACAATGGACGGAATTGCGCGAGACTCGCTAAATACGGCCTTGACGCATTCAGAGCGGCGCAGTTGAATGGCAGTAAAATGCAGAAGTCAACCGTTATTGGCAGATGTCATCAGTACGCCACGAATCGCCCTAAAAGTTTGTTAGGAATCACCATCGAATTTATCCGTCATTGACTTACAAGTAAGAAATGTGGTACAATTCTCGTGTCTTACAAATAGGAAAATGACATGGTGGAAATGCTTACAGCTAGGATGTCCTCAAAAGGACAGGTGGTGATCCCGGAACCGTTCCGTTCGCGCTACGGCTGGGGAGCGAACACGTCGTTCACCTTCACGGTACTTGACGGCTCGCTCATCATGCAGCCTGTGGTCGTGCCGAAGGAAGGCGACTTGCGGAGGCGATTCGGCGCGCTAGTTCGCAAATGTCGCGAGGACGCGAAAGCGGCGGGGCTTACGCCGGCCGACATTGAGGACGCAATAGCGGAAGTCCGGGCCGAACGACGGCAGAAACATTCCACCAAAGGAATGGCACTGCGATGACCGCGACACTTGATACAAATGTCCTGATGTCCGGTATCTTCTTCGGCGGAGTGCCGGGGCGGATTCTGGAGGCATGGCGCGATGGACGATTCAAGTGGGTTGTGACCAATGACATAATCGACGAATACCGCGAGGTGTCCGAGAGGCTGCATCTGAAGATTCCTCGAGTCGATCCACGGGACTGGATAGCTCTGATCGAAGATGAAGCCGCAAGCGTTGTTCCGGAAAGGTTGAAGGAGCCTGTCTGCGAAGATCCAGATGATGACAAGTTCGTTGCGTGCGCGCTCGGCGCGAGCGCGACAATTGTGAGCGGCGACCACCACCTGCTTGACGTTAACGGACGAAATGGACTCTGTGTCAAGAAGCCAAGAGATTTCCTGAATGACATACCTCCAGAATAGGCAGTAAACGGCAGAAGACCACCCTCGTTCCGAAGGTGGTCTTCCGCGCTTTAACTAACACCTATTGAGGTTCTATTTGTCCTTCTTGGGGTCGAACTCGATGGTAATCGGCTTGTCGGGGATGGCGTGGACTTCCTGCCACACGGCCTTCTGGTAGTCGTTGGTCGGCTGCGCGGCCCAGCCTTCCTGCACCGCGACGCGGTAGGGGATGCGCCGCTCCTTCTTCACGCCGAAGCGCTTCCACATCTTCTGCATGCGCGCCATGTTCATCGGCTGGATGAACGGATAGCGGTTGGCGTCGAGTTCCTTGAGAGAGTAGAGCGGCTGCATGATGTCGTTGTCCGCCTGCGAGAAGCCGAGGCCGCCTACAAAGCCGATTGCCCGCCACGTCTCCTTGGAGACGCGCATCTCAGGCATGGAGGGGTCGTCGCCGCCCTTGAGCTTGTCCGCGTTCACGATTCCCACGCGCTCCTCCGGGAATATCGAGAGAATCGGCTGATCCGGGACGCCGTCCACCACCATCACCAGCATGAGCGGCTTCGCCTCCGACATCATCTTCTTCGCGAAGGCGAGCGGCGTCGCCTCGCCGCGCGGCTCCTTGCGTATCTGCGCTTCGAGGTGCGTGGCGAGCTTGTACACCCGCGCCACCTCGTCCATCGTCAGCGTGGGCTTCTGGCGGGCGTCCACGAGCAGCGTCTGCGGCCCCTCGGCCTTCTGGTGGATGAATCCGCCGGTCTTCTTGAGCACGCGCTCGTCGCGCGCCTTGATCTGCTCCAGAGTGAACTTGCCGTTGGGATCGAACGGACGGCCCGTCACCGGGCTGACGTACTCCTCGTCCGCGAACGACGCCATCGCCGCCGCCACTAATGCCACTGTCAGAAGTTTCTTCATCGGGTTTTCTCCTTGATTGCTGAAATTGTCTTTCTCTGTTTCCTCTTCCTGGTTACCTTACAGTTTGTCGAACGCCTCGCGCACATGGGGC
>JAZQGX010000212.1:0-2272 GCA_045540275.1 Kiritimatiellia bacterium
GCCATGCACCTATTTCAGGCGTTTTGGAACATGGAATAAAGCCCTAAGTTATGCGGGGCTACAACCAGATAAGCGATTTTCTTCGCGAAAAATTGACAACGCGAAAATATTAGAAGAAATAGAAAGGCTTTGGACAAAGCTGGGGAGACAGCCAACGGCAACAGATATTAGGAATGGCGAATCAATTTATTCGTTAAATACATTTACCCGCCACTTTGGCGGTTGGAGGAATGCGCTAATAGCTTTCATAAAGTATGTCAGTGAAAAAGATGAACAAGATCCTGTAGCCGATGAACAGGATCATCCAGCAGTCACCGAAATGCCAATAAACCCATCATTGCCAGAATCGGCATTGATTGTTCAGGACGTAGAGACAGGCGATACACAGAAACACAAGACTCCAAGAGAGCCGAATTTACGATTACGGTTTAAGGTCTTACAAAGAGACCAATTTAGGTGCTGTAGTTGTGGTGCGTCGCCCGCAAAAGATCCTGGCGTCGAATTACATGTAGACCACATTTTTCCTTGGTCAAAAGGAGGGGAAACTGTATTGGAAAACTTGCAGACGCTTTGTTCGAAGTGTAATGGCGGCAAAAGTAATTTACTCTAATGAATCCGACAATTACGTAAAATAATTCAGAATATGGAATGTCAGGAGGATGTCTTATGACCCTTGAAGAACTCCAAGCCCTAATCTTGTCTGGCGAGGGCGAGACGCTGGAGGTGAAGGAAACAACAGGACAGCGAGTTGGCGCTTGCGAGACGCTGTGCGCGTTCCTAAACAAGGACGGCGGCACGGTTGTCTTTGGCGTCGGCAAGAAAGACAAGATCATAGGTCAACTCGTTTCCGACAAAACGAAGCGAGAGCTCTTTGAAGTGTTCGCCAAATTTGAACCAGCGGCTGATATTGACGTCGAATGGATTGATGTGGACGATACGCACAAGGCCATTGTCTGCAAAGTCGAACGTGGCAACATGCGTCCGTATGTCTATGACGGTAGGCCATACAAGCGTGTACAATCGTCCACGACAGTAATGCCGCAGGAGGAATATGAGCGGATGCTTGCCGAACGCAAGGGATTCCAAAGCGACTGGGAACTTGAAATCAATCCTGATTTGAAACTCTCAGACCTTGACGAAAACGAGATTCGCAAGACTGCGCGAATGGGCGTGGAAGAGGGGCGTTTGCCGGAGTCCACCGATATAAACGATGTGATTGGGCTTCTTGACGGATTCAAAGTTCGCAGGGATGGTGCGCTCTGCAATGCGGCGGCGGTTCTTTTCTGCAAGGAAAACACCGATTACATGCAATGCCTCTTGCGACTGGGGCGATTCAAGGGGAAAGACAATCAGATATTCATTGACAACAAGCAGATTACGGGCAATATCTTCCGGCTCATTGATGTCGGCATGGCGTTCTGCTTCAATCATCTGTCGTTGTCGGGGGAGATAAAAGGCGTTTACAGAGAAGAGCATCTGGAAGTCCCGGCAAAAGCGATAAGAGAGGCACTGGTCAATGCATTGGTGCATCGGCTTTATGTTCGTCGCGGCAGTTCCGTGTCGCTTGCAATTTACGATGACCGAATAGAGATCATCAACCCAGGAGTATTCCCGCAGAACTTGACGATGGATGAGCTTCGTGCTGGAAACAAAAGCGAACCAAGAAATCCTATTATTGCGCGGGTGATGTATGCAAGAAAAGCGCTTGAGGCGTGGGGACGAGGAATAAAGCTGATCATGGAGGAATGCGCCAAGGCAAATTTGCCCGAGCCGCAAATTGTATCTGCTGGCGGATATACGAAGACTGTTTTTATGCGTCCTGTGGCAGGTTCAAAAGGTGGCGTAAGAACCTCTGATTCTGATCTAAGTCATGGGTTGGATGAGGTGAATCGCGAGGTGAATGAGGTGAATCGTGAGGTGAATCAGTGTATATTGCAGATCCTAAGGAGTACTCCGCAATGTACGATTCCTGTCATGGCTCAGCTGGCGAAAGTCTCCAGAGCGACGATTGATAGAGCTATCAAAACTTTGAAAGAACAGGGACGCATTCGTCGTGTAGGTAGGACCCGCGGCCATTGGGAAGTTATAGAGGAATAGTTCACAAGTATTTCAACATGAGTGATGACCATGAAGAGCAATTGACCAATCGAATAAACAAAAGGGAAAGCCAAAATGATCGACAACAAACCATTCGCGATGTTCTTCAACGCGAGCCCGCGCAAGGGCTGGAACACGCACAAGATGCTCGAAGCCGCCAAATCCGGCGCGGAGG
>JAZQGX010000213.1:0-3482 GCA_045540275.1 Kiritimatiellia bacterium
ATCACTTTCATAACCATCCGTGGGAGCAGTCTTCATCAATACACCAGTCCGATGTCTAACACATGACCTTATGACACCATTACCATTTCCGTTAAATATCACCCTGACCGACATCTTTCCGTTTTCATTTCCTGTTGTCAGGTAAAATGTTGCATCTGCCATCTTGCCACAACCGTATGGCGGCATCCAATCACCAACCACGAAATCATATTTAATCATGTCATCAAATTTACGTATTGCCTGCCATTTACCTCCTTCGGATTCCTTCCATATAACATTAGCACATTCCAGCAGACGTACTTTGCGAAACTTCAATTGAATAGGATGCTCGACTTTGGACAAGACGGTCGTCTGCACATTGAAGTTTCCCAGAGGGGAACATTCGCCTCCAGATGGTCGCCAGAACCAAATCGACGGATAATAACCTTCTTTTCTTACACTGACATTCCCAAAATCAATCATCGGGAATTTGATGCCGGTATGGAAAACTCCATCCTGATTTGTCTTTCCATTGCCCGAAAGACACGCACCTCTATAACTAACGGTCACATGGGCATCTTCAATCGGCCTCATATTGTCATCAAGCACAACGATGTCTGTACCTTCATTGACCGAGAGCCAGATGTCATACGGGAAATACAATATATCGCTTACCGGCCCGAGTGAGAACATCCCGATGAATGCTCCCGTATAAATGAAAGGATCAAACAACGCCAGAAATCCACGGTCTCCAGCAGGCGGCCGAGCAACTCTATCAAAGTCCTCAAGTGTCGAAAGAAAAACCTGCCCATTGCGTTGCGTTGTAAAGCATCCGCAGAATGTAAAAAGAGCAAATGCGGCAATTATAAGAAGTGTGGAGCCGATAGGTTTCTCTGGATGGTTGCTTTGCATCTTTGATCACTTCTGCTGCATTTCTATGTGGCCTCGATTCATGTGTCAAGGTCTCGGATTGCCAATGACGCCTGGATTAGGACAGTGATTGTTCTGCCTGTCCCATTCGAGGTTACGGTCGTTATGAGTTGTATTCAGATAATAGACTATCCCTCCTCCATGACTTGACGGGGCAAGGAAATTCCAATCTCCATAGACCTTGCCATAGTATGATTCTATGATTTTCCCAGATTCTTTATCCTTGCGAGTACGAACTCTAAAAGCGAAACACCGTGAGGCGTCAAAATTCGATTTTTGCGGTTCATCAACACCAAACCAGCCCTCCCATCTTGTCACAACACCAACATATCCATTCGTTGGTGCCACTCTCAATTTAAGTGTGGCGCGATTTCGCGGAATGACCTCGCAAGTTCCGTTCCCATCCCCTGGAAATTCAATGCAATAATCGGTTCTATAGCGCATTCCCTGATGTCTGCGAGATATCTTTTCCACGCCAAGCCATTTGGTAAGAGCTGAGAATCGGATGTCTTCATGTTCGCCATTTCCATAAGGCGGCAGCCAATCCCCTTTGAAAAGGTCGTATGCGGCAATCACCGTGTTTGTACACGGTGAATTGTAGGGATCGGTATGCTTCCATTTCATTTGATTATACCACTCGCCCTCAATCCTTTTCACATAGAGAGGAATGGGTGAGATGACCCTATCAAGCTGAGCCGTCACAACCTGATTCAGGGGCGTCCATTGTCCTAACGTCAGAAAAGACGAGTTGTTGAATTTGGGGGCTTCACCGATTGAAGAATAATACCCGTCAGCTTCGCCACTCCAAGCGACTTTACCCATATCGCTTTTCCCAGACAACTTCACGAATCCATTTATGTCAGTAAGCCCTCTTGCCTGAACAGTAATCCCGCTATCAAAGAATTTGGTCGAACGATTTTGAAATGCGGCGTGGCATATTGCCCCTTGAATTGGAGTTCCTGTATCGGCGTCGACTACAGCGCACGTGAACGAAGCTGTACTGGCGTCCGCAGTACTAATGCAGAGCAAAAGGATTGTTCCGACTGTGCTTGTTTTCATTTTTACTTCTCCTCGTTTACGATTGACTTGAAGAACCCTGAAAGATAAAAGAATGCCACTTTCTTTATGTCTGAATGTTTCCAAATGGGATTGTTGTGGTCGTCATATCCACGTGGCCATCCTCCTGCTGCATATAAGTGATAGCTCTTCTGGGTAATTCTTGCTCGTTCACCTATTTGGTTTGCACCAGCCGCAAATGAAGTAGCAGGTATGCCATCGCCCAGTATTCTTGCTCTTACGGTGTTTATCTGCGCCATCGACGCAACACTATTGGTTGAATGCAGCCAACTTTCGTCAAAAGGCTTGAATACTGGATTGGCCGTCAATTCATCATCAGTCATAGTTGGGATGCGTTTTTTCATCGCATTTGTCATCGTACCCGTCTTCCGATTAATATATTTGCGATTATAAGCGGCCAGATTGAATCCCCAACCGCCTTCGGAATTCGCCCAAGAATCAGGCATTCGCTCTGCAAGCGGAGTGCCCTTGTTTAATTCCTGCATAGCCCATACTCGATCCCCCCACCATCTGCCAACTTGTGATTCGTTCAATTCAGTGTTTCCAAGAACATCCTCAGTTATCGAATAACAGTTAACAGCGTTAGCAATGCCAGCAAATCTACCACGCCACGACAGCAGACTACGTCCATCCTCATTATCAAACAAATTACTCCATTCTGACGAACGGATGCGGCTCGGGGTGCTTCTCCATGCTTTGGCAACCATGTTTGTAGTGATTGACATATCGTCATACGCCTCCATAGGTACGGCAGCATTGAGCATGTAATACTTTTTGTATTGCAATCCATAGTCAATCGACGCGGAAGACACGACTACATTTCCAAGCGAATGGGCAAGCAGAATTTTCTCCCCTGGTAACTGCGCACAGCAGTCTATGATGTGCGATCCGGTTTCAAACGCATTCTTCACATTTATGTAGTAGTTAGGGGACTCGCCACCTACAAGCGGAACCCATCCCGACTCAACATAACTTTGATTTCCATACCAATCCACCGCCGTGAACATTGCCTGTGAACCAGATTGACGCAAACGCTTAAATATCTCGGAAGCCCAGCCCAGCGCCGAATTGGTGCTTACATTGTATCCGTGGACGAACACATAGTGTTTTCCGTTGCATTCATTATCGGGATGGTTCCAGGGAATACCGATGCGTGTTGGAATATCATTCGTGACATTGAAAAGGTAACGATAATCCACCCACCTGAACATATTTTGAATCGGCGATGTCTGTATCGGCAGCTTCAGCTCGAACAGGTTGTTGCTTTCGCCGGGAGTGTAGGGCTTGCGGTAGCAGCGGAGCGTTATGTACTTGGTTCCGTAGTAGGAGTCATCTTCGAGAGCCCGTCCCTCAAACAGGAAGATTCCCTTGGCGCGATTTTCCAGCATCGCCGAAATAAGGGTGCTTGGCACCTTTCTCTCCTCTTCCGTCAACTGGACCGTTTCAGCATCTTCAAAAGATGACATGGTAAGGAACTGGCTGACGTTGTTCGTCGT
>JAZQGX010000214.1:0-4221 GCA_045540275.1 Kiritimatiellia bacterium
AGCGCCTATCCGTGCTACTTCAAGGCGACATGGAACGGCGAGTTCCGCGCGGCGGGCTACTACCGCCTCGCCACCATCGACGCACGGCGCGGCGACTGGGAGAAGGCGCGCGAACACGCCGCCGAATCGCTCGTCACCGACGCGCGCAACGAGAAGGCGAAGATTCTCAACGCAGAGGCGCGTAACCGCCCCATGAGGGTGGGCGCGACCCATGGGGAAGCGCCCAAGCCGAGCGGAGCGAGTGCCGAGAGGCGCAGAGACGGGCAGACCCGCATGGATGTCCGCACTTTGTTCGGACAGCCCGCCGACCCCGAAATGGCGCTCGACGCAGCCTACGATCTCGTCGAGATGGGCCTGAATGACAAGGCTGTCGAAGTCCTGAAAAACGGCCCGTCCAACACGCTTTCCAAGTACGTCCTCGCCTCTATCGCGCAGGACAAGGCGCTCCTTGTCGAAGCCGCGAAATCATCGGCCGACTACTTCTTCCCGTCGCGCCTTGCGGATTACCTCGCGCTCAAATGGTGCGACGAGGCGAGCGGGTTCAAGGATTACAAGGTTGCCTACGCGCTCGGCAACTGGCTCTACGACCGCAAGCGCCACGACGAGGCACTCGCATACTGGGAACGCGCAACGAAGCTCGCGCCGGACTTCCCGACCGCCTGGCGCAACCTCGGCGTCGCGCTCTGGAACGTGCGCCGTGACGGTGCGGCGGCGATGGAAGCCTACGCGCGCGCGATGGCCGCCGATCCCGCGGACGCGCGCCTTGTCGCGGAATACGACCAGTTGCGCGAGAAGTGCAAGGTCGCCGTGTCCGAGCGCCTCGCGTTCCTCGAAGCGCACAGGCGGCTCGTCCTGTCGCGCGACGATGCGACGGTGCAGTATGTCACGTGCCTGAACGACCTCGCGCGCCACGACGAGGCGCTGGACATTCTTGCGAAGCACCGCTTCCATCCGTGGGAAGGCGGCGAAGGCAAGGTACTCAAGCAGTACACGCGCGCGCACCTCGAACTCGGCTTCAAGGCGCTCGCGCGCGGCGATTTTGCCGCGGCGCTCGACCATGCCGACCGGAGTTTCGCGACGCCGCCGAACTTGGGCGAGGCGTACCACCTCCTGCAGGCAAAGGCGGATGTCAACTATCTGCGCGGCAAGGCCCTCGCAGGGCTCGGGCGCGCCGACGCGGCGCAGGCGGCGTTTACGGCGTGCGCGGCGGAGGCGGGCGATTTCCAGTCGATGGCGGTCACGGCGTATTCGGAGCTTTCGTATTACCGTGGACTCGCCCTCGCGGAACTCGGACGCACCGACGAGGCGAAGGCGCTCTTCGAGGGCATGCGTGCGTTCGCGGAGAAGGGGCTCGCCACGCCGTTCAAGATCGACTACTTCGCGACGTCGCTGCCGCTTCTCCTGATCTTCGAGGACGATCTCGAAGCCGTCAAGAACGCGCAGATGGAAAACCTCAAGTCCCTCGCCGGGAAGGGACTGTCTGTGATTGAAGGAAAGTAAACGAATTGATTGGAGGTTCCCCACTTTTTTGGGCATGAAAACGGGCATCCACCTGTAAGCAAAGGGTGAAGTTGCGATTTCCATTTTGCTACAAGTGAAAACACCGTTCTTGATTTTATAGGCAACTCCGAGCGTTTGTGCTCACGCTAACGCTCCGCAGCTTCGCGCCACTCAACGACTGTATATGTGCCAGGGTTAGCGTTTTGGGATGCGGCTGTGCCGCATAAATCGGCCGAAGGCCGCTATAAACACTATGAAAGGAGTCACTTGATCGTGGTTTAAAAGCGCGAAGCAGTGAAGCGGTAGCGGGAACCCTAACCATCGGAGTTTTTGAAATTCCGCGCGGGTTGTCGTGAAGGGGCGGCAGTATTGGCAAAAATTGGGGAACCTCCAAAAAGAATTGATGGGGCATGACGCGGCTGGAAGCCGCGTCTCGCCCGATCCGTCCAACCACCCTTCGTGTCGAATCCATGAACGATTCCGACTCAACCATACCACGTTCGTGATTCTCCAATCGTTGGAAAAATTCGCACTGTTCAGGCACGGCTGCGGAGATTATGGTATAATAACACGCACAAACGAAGGAAAGGAGCAAGCCAATGTCAGCGATGCCCATCATGGCAAACACCGATATAGAGCCCGCCAAGTATGTGCTTGACGAGCGCTTTGCCCGTCCTGTGCCGCCGCTCGCTGAACGTGCTCGGAGGCGCACGTCGAAGCCATTTGTTTTGACCAGTGAGGGACTTTGCAAGTTTATAAAGGACAATACAAAGACCCCAGATCAGACAATTGAGTTTCTCCACGACCTTGGATGCACTTGGGACAAGGACGGCAAGGTTACAGTACATCCGATTTAACAAGACTTGTCTATGCGGTATGCAGATTTTCCAATTACTGTCTATGCGTTCCATGGCTGTGACGAGAGCGTAGCGGAAGCCGTGTTTGCGGGGGAAACCGAGCTCAGACCAAGCAATAACAGCTATGACTGGTTGGGTAGTGGTATCTATTTCTGGGAGAATGCCCCAGAACGGGCTTTGCGTTGGGCGCAAGAGCAGCATAGTCGAAATCCCGACTTAATAAAGAAACCTGCTGTGGTAGGTGCGGTTGTTCACTTAGGGGCATGCCTGAATCTTATGGATAAGGCATCGAACCAGCCAATCAAGGAAACGTATGATGCGTTGCATGAAGCACTTGCTGATGCACAAAAAAGTCGCCCAGGACTCGCATTCCCCACTAATGCTGGTAAATTGCATCGACTTGATGCACTTGTGCTGAACATAACTTGCAGGTTTGCCGAGATCAACAAACACCCATACGACACAGTGCGTGCGGCATTCATAGAAGGCGAGCCGGTGTTCAAGGGTTCGGCAATACAGTCTGACACACACATCCAGCTTTGCGTCCGCAATCCGGCTTCCATCGTGGCGTATTTCAGGCCGCGAGAGGTTCTTGTTTAGTTTTTCTTCCCGCTCGGCACGATTGCTAAGCATGTACGCCCCTCTCGCGTATTCGCGACGCCGTTATAGTGGCCGCGTATGTCCTACCTGATGCCGACGCCGACCGAAGTTGCGAAGTTCAACCGCCAGTACAAGGGCCTTGCCGTCACCTATTCCGACGACTTCCACGACCGATTCCTCATCATCGACAGCGAGGAGCTGCATGGCCTTGGCTCGTCCATCAACTGCCTCGGCCGCCGCGTCACGTCCTATACCACCCGCGACCCCAAGGAGATTGCCAGGCTGCCGGCAATGCTGCCATGAGCGCTGCCGGCGGGGAGAAACGCAAAACCCTTGAAAAATGGGCCTTTCGTGGGGTCTGTCCCTCAAATTTTCGTTTTGAGGTTAGTCGAAGACCGAGCGGGCGCTCCCCACGGGGCGTCCCGCTCTACTCTACACCCTTTTGACAACGAGGCGAAGACGTACGACCCGAGCGCAAGATTTCGTGAACTATGCCAAGGTCGGTCGGGCGGTCAGCGCGACGGGGCGGAAGAGGCCGCCAAGGGCGGCGAGTGGCGTGAAGGCGCCGGTTTCCGGGTCGTAGCGGAGCGCGACGACTTCGCCGGAGCGCTCCAGCGCGACGAGCGCGAGCGTGTCCGTGACGAAGATGAAATCGCGCGGCCACGAGCCGGAAAGAAGCGTGCGCGATTTGAACGAAAGCCGACCCGTCGATTCGTCGAAGTCGTAGACGACGAGCGAATTCTCCCCGCGGTTCGAGACGACGATTCGCTTTCCGTCGGGCGTGAAGCGAATCGCGGCGGCGAGATCCGTGCCGGTCGTGCCGACCACGGGGCCGACGGGGAGCGCCGCCCGCTCCAGCGTTGGCAGTAGATCGAGAAGACGGAAGCCGTCGACCGGATTCCACGCGAGCGACGAGACGAGATTGCCGAGCTCCGAGACGAGAAAGGCGAGACGCCCGTTCGGGTGGAAGAGGAGGTGGCGCGGCCCCGCGCCGGCGGGCGATGTCTTGAACCGGCGTCCGCTTGGATATTCGACAAGTTCATCCAGCCCCAAATCGCAGACGACATAGCCCGAACCATCCGGCAGGGGGCACGATTGATGGCAGTGCGCGGCGTTCTGGCGCGGGAGATTCGGCCCGCTGCCGCTGTGCCGGTGGATGACGGGTTCGCCGAACGTGCCGTCCGCAACCGCGACAGAGCCCGCGAAGCCGCCGAGATAGTCGGCGAAGACGACGCGGTCCGTCCGCGCGGCAACGTGGCAGACG
>JAZQGX010000215.1:0-11704 GCA_045540275.1 Kiritimatiellia bacterium
ACGCCTTCCGGCCATTTCATTGTTGTTTTCCAAATACACTCAGATCCAATAGGTAACTTCCTATGAACCGCAAGCATTATCCTATGTGAACCATATTGTCCATAACTAAAGAATATATCCATATCTAAATCAAATTAAAAAGGGCGCGTCCCTTGTTAGTGCACTCCTGGGCAATTACGCCGTGGTCTGTCCGCTGTTATGCGTCAGGGGCTCACGCAAGGGCATTACTTCAGCCCCTTTTTCAATGTCGCGCCCTATGGTTACTTCTCCCGTTTCTCTTGCTCCTTTCTCTCCTGCTCCTCGAGCCAGTCCTCGTAGTCCTCCTCCGGATCATAGTTGTCAATATACTCCGGGTCTTGCGGGTGACGTCCGCGGTTCTTATTATGCCATCTCATTTTTCACTCCGTATTTTTGAATGAACTCGTTAACATCGCAATACTTAACCCCTGCATTCTTCGCACATTGAAGGTCGGTATTAGAGAACTGTCCTGGAAGACCGCTGGCGTCACCGATCATAAGTGCGTTTCGGTTGTCGAAGTCGTATCCTGTATAGTAACCGTGACGGAAGAAGTCCACCATTCCGACATTCGGCTTTCGGAAGAAGTTGTTTTGGTCGCAAGATTTGCAATAGGTCCCATCAACGATGAAGTTCCCCCATTCACGGATCTCTTTGATAATCTTCCTCAGTTTACAGTAGAACCTTCTCTCATCCACATATCCTTTCTCTATGCCGCCCTGGTTCGTGATAATGAAGATGTACTTCGGATTGTACTTCTGGACAGCTTCCTTGATTCCGTCCTTGAATACCCAGTCTTCCTCATTCTCTGGGAATCTCTTCCCACTCCTTGTGACGATGAGCGTTCCGTCAAGGTCACAGAGAAGGACCTTGTGGTTGAAGAGGTCTTTGATATAACTAATCCATGCTTTCATTTCTGTTTCTTTCCAAGGTTAAACAAACAAGGTTCTTTCTCCCAACGGATGCACTCTCCATTGTAGTACCAATAGCATCGATCTTTGAATCCTTCCGACTTTGTGCCTTGACCTTTCTTGCAGGAGTCTTTCATAACACTATCTCCTTTTCGATTCCGCACAGCCGGAGGGCGTGCTGGAGTTCGTGGACATACATACAAGTGTCTAACTCAAGATGTCCATTTTCGCCGTGTATGGTAAGAATTGTACCGCCCCAGACGACCTCGGTTACATCCTGCTCATCAACCCAAATTAAACTCCCATCTTCAAAATCTCTTTCAAACCCGTTCTTCTCCAGGATCTCCGGGGTGAGGGGAATTCCCTCAACATCACTACATCGGAAAAGGCAGGAATAATACTTGCTGTCTATCCAACATATGTCCGTTCCTCCATCAATAGTTACTACTTTGCCTGGGATGCCTTTTAACTTCTTCAAAGGCATGACCCAGTCCCTGGCCATTAATTCGTTTGCTTTCATTGCTAAATCACTGTTAAAATGTCGCGGCCCGGATTTGCACCGAGCATGACTGCCTTGGTCTCGCGTTCCGCTATTTTTGATGCAGGGTTGGTCGTTACCTGCTGCTGGTGTAGGTTTTGGTATCCGCAGAAATGATTGCTTCGTTCACCCCTATGTGAGGTCTCATTTTCGCCCCAGTGTCCCATAGCCATTTCCTGCTATGCCCAGCTTTATGCGTTCAGTCTCAGAACTTGTTCAGCGTCTACCTATTCCGCCACGCGACATGAATCACTAATAGTGGATTCCGAGGTCTCCGGCATCAATCAAGCCGTGGTAGACGCAGCGGTCGGTGAGGACCTGGAGATATTCACGCATGTAGGAGTACTGGGAGTGGAGCATTTTCCACTCGCGGTTACTGAGCTTCATCTCCGGATTGTCGAACGCCTTCTTCAGTTTGATTGTTCGAGCGAGAAGTTCTCTCCTCTCCTCGAGAAGGCGTACCTTCCAAAGTTGCGCCGGTGTAGGAGGGCAGTCGCCTTCCATAAGAACGCCGTCCGGGCAGGGTTTTTCGTTTTCTTTTTCCATGATTAGATGTATTAGAGTTATTTGCCTTATGGCCTTTGTTTCGGCTCAAACTTCTCGCAAGCCTTCTTCGTGCCTTGCGCGTTGTAGAAGTACCCCTCCCTCCCGTGGATAACCTTCGGCTTCAATTCGCAATAGGGGGAGTTGTAGAATTGGTTCATCATGGTCTTTCGTCCCATGATCTGATGGATGCAGTCCTTACAATGGTTGCAGGCTCCGCGAACCTTCATCTTCTGGATGATGACCTTCCGTTGCCGGACATACACCGTGCAATCTTCCTGGATCTCGTAGATTCCTTCCTCAAGTTTCATGTTTTGCTCGGTAAGAATTCAACATTGTAATTCGGATATTTGAGAAGCATATCCGTATAGTGGTCTCTCGCTTTCTTTTCATCACGGAACGTGAGCGAGGAAATCGTGTAGTCGCCACCATGTACTTTCCGCGACCGGGGCAGGTAACAAGTACGGTGTACGTCATGGCATTTGATTGTGTATGAAATAACCGGCTCTTGCAAGAGTCTCCCTCGTAAATGCTACGCCCGGGTACATAATGTAATTGAGCGCAGAGTAGTTTTTCAGAAGAAAGAGCGCGACCTTTTGCGGTTTGACCCTTTTCATCCCGGTGAAAATCATATACGCGAACTCTCCATTTACTTCAAAGCACCAATGGTTTCCGTTGTTGCTCTTGAAATGCGAATCAATCGCCTCGTTGATTTCTTTCGTTGTCATCTTTGTCCTTCTTGAAGTTATACTGCGGCCCCCAGGTCGGAGTGAACTTCCCCTCCGCTTTCAGCCTCTCTATCTCGGTGAAGAATCGCTTGTCTCCCTCCTTCCGCTTCTTTCTCTCCTCCTCAAGAATGATGTCCTTTGCCCGTTTCCGTTTCTCCCCGGACATGAAACTGCGAAGGAAGCCAGTAAGGGAGGCGGCGGTGATGCCGAAGTAATCTCCATACTCCTTCGTGACACCGCGGCGGAAGGCGTCCTGCATCTCCACCTGCGTGAGCCACTTGATATTGCCGTCGCCCATGATCGCCTGATCAAGCATCGAAGCCTCAATCGTAAGGTCTATCTCGCTCGTTATCTTCGGGGAGTGGGCCATGTAGTTCAGTCCGTTGATCTGCTGGCCGAGCCACCTCCTCCTTGTTCCTTCGGAGAGCTGGCAGAACTTCGGGACGTTCGGGTCGTTTATCAGCGCGGCCAGCTGCTCCGCCGTGGCGATGCTACTGCTCGTCCGGAGTATATCCAGCGCCGTTTGCTGTTCCGTTGTCATCGGGACCATAGAGTTCATCCATTAGTGCGTTAAACCTGTTCGCCGTGTCGGCGTATTGCTGAATCCTCGACTGAGGCTTCCGGTTGTCGTAGTTCCCTTCGTAGACCTTGAGCCAGTTCTTCTCGTTGTCGAAGAACCAATCGAAGGTTGCTACCCATTGGCGGTTGTTCTGTCCGTTGCAGAAGTCCGACTCGGAGATTTTTTGGAAGCAACCCGCGATAATCGTCCTGGCCTCTTCCAATCCTCCCATTTCCTTGATGCGGAGTTTGATTTTTTCTTTCCGCGCTTTTGACAAGGAGCGGATCTTCGGCACATTCCGCGTAGCGAAGGAGTTCCACAAATCCAAGACGAAGGAAAGGTCCGGGGTGGCGGAAGCGGGCTTGTCCCGCTTCTGATCTCCGAGTACGTCAGTAATCGGAGATTCTTCCATTTCTTTTTTCGGGGGATTATAGGGGGTAAAGGAAGTAGGGTCCGGGGAGAAACCATTAGGGACCATCAAGGGCCCGCTTTCTTCTTTTGGCTTGTTGCTCGGTGTGTTAACCGCTTGTTGATTGGTTTGTTGCTTCGCTTGTTGATTAGCCTTGTAACTATCGAAATTACAAATGGTTATCTCTGTTCCTTCGTTTGTTGTTCTCCGTGTTATCAGTTTGTTTCTCTCTATGTTGGCGAGGCAAGTGCGTACCTGCTGGATGGAGAGTCTTAGGCTGGTTGCCAGGGACGAAAGTGAAGTGACGACAAGACCCTCGTCGTCCGCCTCGAAAAGCAGGTTCACCCAGAAATGGAGCATCGTTTTGTTATCGCGATACCAACTATTTCGGTAAAGCACTATCTTCTCTCTCTCTTTCATCCTTCCTTTTCAGTTTCTTGGTTAACAACGCCGCTTTCCTCGCGTCCTCCTTTTCCCGGACGGTCAGCCCTTTTCTGCGTGAGAGAGACTCCAGGAGCCGGAGGACGGAGTAAAAGTCGGCGTTTGAGAGTTGCTTCATAAATAGTGGCATTGAGACATCTCGGAGGAGATCTGCGCTATCGTTGCGAGGTCGTCCGGGGAAGGGGTGTAGATTCCCTGCTCGGCGGCCCACTTACGGAAGCGGTCGATGGATGCGGACATTTCCTCCTTGTTCAAGTCGGCGGAACTCCGGAGGGACACGACGCGCCCGAGCCTCGGGTTGTCGTGTTCCCTCACGAAGATGTCCGGGTTTACCATCCGCTTGTAGATCTCCTGCTTGACGTACTCCAACGTTTCTCCCACGGACAGGGCCACCGCGCCAATTACCGCGTGCAGGTAGTTGTTCTGCGCCGAACTCCTTTTCGTCGCATCGGTCAATTCAACCAAGACTGCGTGTTCAAGGAGCCAGTTGTACCGCGCGATGAACCTGTTCCGCGAGAGCTCGTTTTGAAGGTTGTACAGCATTACCAGGGCAAATCTTCCTCTCCTTGTGCCGGCTGGGGCGGCATGATCGGAGCGGGAGCAGGTGCGGGCGCCGGGGCCAAAGCCGGCGAGGGCGTCGGCTGCGCGTACTGCGGTGCGGGTTGCTGATACACGGGAGCAGGCTGGGGATACTGCGGCTGGGCATACTGCGGAGCAGGCTGGGGGGCAGGCTGGGGTTGCGCTTGCGCCTGCGGCTGGATGGTGATCCCGTAGACCTCGTTCTTCCCGTACCACTTTCCGTTGTACTCTCTGGCGGTGGGGGAGAAGGTGACCCGTACCGTCGTTCCGAGCGGGACGGAAAGGATGCGGTTGACCTTGTCCACGCCGAAGGCGCTGAGGTGGATGTGCCGTTCCTGCAACTTGGAATCGGTGTAGGCGAGGACGAACTCTACGGATTTCCATTCCTCACCGGTCTGCTGGGACACTCCTCCGCTGGGTGTTCCCACCCATGCGATCTTGCCCTCCCAGGGGGCGATTGCGTTTACTACCATAGTTATTCTTGATTGAAGATTCGTTTGTGTGTAATGAGATTCCGATGGGCCTCAACCCAAGAGATAAGGCCCTCGGTAGTTTCGCGAAGCCTGAGCTTTGATTCCTCGAAGTGGAAATCGTAGCGCTCCCGGTATATGTCGCCGGTGATGAGCGGGGACTTTGAGTTACCGCCTTTCAGTTCCGCCACCGTGTACTCGAACTCGGAAACCGATTGCAGGTCTCCGCTCTCCAGAAGGGCGTAGGGGTAGAGGTGTTTCTGCCATCCCTTGTCGAACTTCGGATAAGAGTATTTTCCCGTGGACTTAAGGTCGTACACAACGTCCTTCCGAATATAGTCCGCGTCTCCGTAGACTATGATGGGACCGAACGACGTGTCAAGCAGGGCCTCGCATCGGTATTGGCAGGACGCACCCTTGAAGTAGTCTGCAAGAGATCGGACAAGCCCGATGTCAAACAGGAAGGAGAATCCGTCAAGCCCTACTTGTAATGCGAATAATTCTCCTCCGGGAACTTCGTCGTAAACAACCGAGCTCCCCATTGGTCTATGTACTCTTTCGACAATCATGTCCTCCCTCTGCTTCCGTTTGTCCACGAGGCAGTCAACAAGCTCGTTCAGAGCCGTTCCCTTCGACGCGGCCTCGGACACGAACGGGACTCGGTTGATCGCGTCAAGCAGTTCCTGCTCGCACTTCTTGTAGTAGTCCTCCGACGTGATGGAGGGGTCCTCCTGGCCTCCGTAGAATTGTTCCCAATTATCATCGGAGTCCAGGAGGTTCTGGTAACTATTTAGAAGGCTCGGCGTTATCCGATACTTCGGGCTTGTTCTCGACATACTTCTTGTCAGTTTTGCTGTACTTGAAGCCGAGTTCAGCGGCTTTCGCGTTGAGGGCCTTTCCGGCGACGAGTTTGGAGTCGTAGATGTGCTTCATCCCGGAGATCTCCTTCATCAGTTTGTTGAGGTCCTTCCCGCTCTCGGCGGCGCCGATGCGCTCCTTGAGTTCTGCGACCAGCTTCCCGTAGTCCTGGTTCAGCTTCTCCTTGTCGGCCTGGGACTTCTCATAGTGGTCGAACACGCCAGAGAGGAATGCGTTCGGGGCGACGGTGTTTCCGTTCGCGTCAGCCACGACGAGAACCTCCATCGTGTTCGGGAGGAAGCAGGTGTTCTTGGAATAGAAGGACTTGGCGAAGCCGGAGGTGCCGTCGTTACCCCAGAGGAGCAGGCGCTTACCGCCGAAGTTGACGAGCAGTCCAAGGAGGTCAAGCTCGCCCATGATGTCATTCATGGAGGAGCCTCCCACGATGGGACGGACGACGTAATCGTCCCCGGCCTTTTCTTCGCTGGCGTGGGCAACGAACACCACGTTCCGGCCCATGAGCATACACCGCTTGATGAAGTCGCGGAACATGGATTTGCGCTGGCCGTAGCCCTGCAGGGAGAGGGAGCCGTCGCGCTTGCGCATCTTCGGGTCGTTCCGTGTGATGAACTCGGACATATAGTCCAGCAGTTTGCCGACGGTGTCCACGACGATGGTCTTGAACGGAAGGTTGGCGATCTCGTCCAGCGCCCCGTTCACGTCCTCCCAGCGGGAGACTTGCACGGTGGGGCAGCGGTGGGCGGCGAGGGTGCGGCCGACACCGCCATCGGTGTCGATGAGTACGGGGGAGGGTGCGGAGAGAGCGAGGGTGGTCTTGCCCTGTCCCGGCTCTCCGTACACCATCATCACGAGATTCTTTTTCTCCTGAATCTCGGAGGGTTGTTTGATAAGTGACATAACGTGATTTTATGTGGGTTAAACCTATATCCAGTATGCTTTCACATGCTTGCCCGAAGGCGTGGTGACGAACTCGCTCTTGATATCGTGCCCGTCATCCTTGAGGTCTGCTATCCTCGCCGGCAGACGGAAGCACCCGAAAAGATTGAGCGCCTCTATGCCGGTGATCCGTTTTCCCTCCTGCATATACGCAAGGATCTTCTTCGCCTGCGTCTGGGAGGAGGTCTCATTGGGGTTTATGTTATCCTTCATGGTAGTTGAGAATTGATTTGCGATGTACTACTACTATCTTTCCGTTGTCCATCTTCACGATCCAGCCGAGCGGGTGTTTCCCGATGGCCGTCCCGTAGCAGATCTTGTTGACGGATGTCCATTCAACCCTGTCGCCTTCTTTCATTTCCAGGTCTGGTTGATAATAATCCGAAGACGACGGCGAGTCCGAGCAGGACGTAGTTCCAAGAGCAGGGGTCTCCAGCCTCGTCCGTGAACGCGCACGCCATGATGATGCTTGCCACGCACGCGAATCCGAAGGTGTCTTTGAGTTTCTTTTTCATATCTTCCGAATGTTGGTCCTTGATAAAAGCCACGGTCGGGCCGCTTGGAACCGTGGCATAGTGCGTACTAAAACCTCATGTTGATTTACAAGCGACGCGGCCCTGCCGTCTCACGACGGCTTCTCTTTTTCCTTGAAGCTCATCACGTCCGAAAGGAGAAGGCCGGTGACACCGCCGATCGTCCTCTTGACGATGCGTTTCTGCTTGACGTAGTTGCTGATGGTCGACGGATTGACCTTGAGTATCCTCGCGGCTTCCGCACAGGATATGAGTACGTCCGGAATTATCCTCCGGCGTATCTCCTCGGTCAGTCTCCGGACGGCGCCCTCAACGTAGTCGGAAAGTTCTTCGGTGTTCATATTATTGAGCGACTACGGTTATAACAACCTTTTTCTCCGACTTGTCTACGTTGAAATAGTAGGCCCTTCCGGTCTTGTTCGAATTAATGTCGTAAGCAACAGCCTTGCAGGATCTGATGTCTGGAATGGACGGGAATGTGAAAGTGTGCTCGCCAACCTCCAACGAGTTGAGTAATTCCGTCCAGCGCTTGTTGTTGATGAGGCTGTACTGTTCGAATGTCTGCATATTGATAATGATTATAATCAAGACTGCGCTCTGCATTATACGAGGGCTTGCGACCTCCGGTGGCTGCATTACAGGACTCTTCCGTTCCGATATTTCTTCTTGGCCCGTTTACCAGACGGGAGGGTTACTTTTGTTCGCCCAGACCCCAAGACCTGCCGTTGCTCCCAGGCTTCGGATTAGTCAGTTCGGATGGTGGGTTTTGGTTGTGCCCACCCCGAGGCTCATCGCCTCCGTGCAACTTTGCGGATTGCACACCGCCGATACAATGGTATCGCATAGAACTCGTTGAAACTTTCTTTCTTATCCTAAATAATTAGGGAGATTCACGAAAGTTTTCGGATAATCTCTTGCAAAAGGGTCGGAAACTACCTATCTTAGCGAAAGAATTGTTGGCGCGATTCTATGGAGACCAGTGTTAGGTAGTTTCCCGTCCCCTTATTTACTTATCCAAGGGCAAATATAGGACATTATCCTAACACTTGCAAGAAAAAAGTGAAAAAATTTAGGACAATGTACTATGAGAAAAGAGGTTTCGGACTTTGATATCGTCCCGATTCGAGCGAGATTGCAGGAGTATTTCGCCCATGAATCCTTGAACAATAGCCGGTTTGAGAAACAATGCGGACTTTATAACGGCTTCGTGAAGGATCTCGATTCCCAAATCAAGTTTGAGTCTTTGGCAAAGATTGGAGCTGGTTGTCCTAATTTGAATTTAGGATGGCTCTTCTCGGGTGTCGGGAATATGCTGGTTGGGCCGGAGCCGGTATCGGCCCAGGTCTCCCCGTCTGTGAACATGGAGAATGTCCAGGCGGTGTTTATCACAAATGTGGATGCGATTGCTTCTGCGGTTGCAAAAGTGTTAGGAGGGAAGTGATGAAGTTGAAAGATATTTGGGAACGGGAAAAGAAGGGAATTGTACTTATTATATACATCATCGTTCTTTTTGGTCTTGCATTAGCCGTAAGGGACTGTGTCACAGGCCGGGAATACGATGAGGAATATGAGGAGTATTTGAACGATGTTTATGGAGGGGCAAGCAGGTACGACCCGGTATAGAAAGTACCGAAGAAAGTACCGAAGCGGAGAAATATCGCACTCTCACGGCCCTGGGTGGCCATATATGTAACCCGAGCGGGGGTACGAGGAAGAGAGTGCGTAAGTCATTGACTACCACTCTCTTTCGTTCATTATCAAGAAGTTAAGACAAAGGACTTTGTGATTTTAGTGTATATACAAATGATTCTTTATAAATAAGTACCGAAATTTCGGTACTCGCTGACGGACATGACACACACGTTCAACCTCGACCACAACACCATCCGGCTGATCGTATCGGCCGACGGGAAGAAGTACAAGAAATCCACCGGCCTCTCCATCCAGCCGTCCCTTTGGAATCCGAAGGCGAAATCCCTACGCGCGAAATGTAAGGACGTGCGCGTGTACGAAAGACTCCGGCTGATTGACCTTCGTATGAACGAGGCGGAGAATGACGGCCGGGCGCCGGAAGATGCGCTTGATTACGCCGTCAACGGGGAGGTATCGGCCAAGGAGAAGAAGCCGAAGAGACCGACCTTCTGGGAATATTTCAAGGAATGGGGAGAGCGGCCGTCCCCGGTGCAGAGACAGCGCCGGCTCTATCCGAATATCGTCTCCAAACTGATGGGGACGAAGGAGGACTGGGAGGACATAGACTCCGCATACTATTTCCGTCTCTGCCGTGCGATGGACGACTACGGCTGTTCCGTGAACTATAAGGGCGCTATCATCTCCAAGTTGAAGGTGGTGATGAACGAGGGGTACAAGCAGAAGTTCCACAAGAACGAGGAGTTCCGTCAGTTCAAGAGAATGTCCGAAGTGCCTGAGACAATCGCGTTGTCTCGGGCGGAGCTGGACGCATTGTGGGAATTCGACAAGTTTACGCAGATGGAGCGAAAGGCGAGAGACCTGTTCGTCATAGGTGTGTATTCGGTGGCGAGATGGGAGGACTACTCACGGCTCACGACGAACAACATATCGGGCGGGATGCTCAACTACGAGCAACTGAAGACGGGACGGACGGTTATACTGCCCGTATCGTCCCGCCTCCAGGAGTGCCTGGAACGGAACGGAGGAGCCGCCCCGAAACTTTCTCAGCAGAAATTCAACGAGGCAATAAAGAGATGCTGTAAGAAGATTGGAATGACCGACAAACTCCACGTCTCAAAGAGCAAAGGAGCGAATCGGGTATCGTTCTCACACGAAAGGTGGGAGTTGGTATCGTCCCATACTGCGAGACGGACGGGAGCCACGATGCTTTACTTTGCAGGCGTTCCATTAAAAAGAGTAATGATGTGTACCGGCCACCAAACCGAGGCCAGCCTGATGAGGTATGTCCGCATCAGCAAGGAGGAGAACGCACGAATGCTTGCGGACAACGAGTTCTTCAAGTAGGGATACGAAAAAAGGGCGACACCAATCGGTATCGCCCTTAAATCTATGCGTATCGTCCTATTTCTTCGGCGGTTTCCAAGTGTCTGGGACATTGTTCGCACCGAGACGGACGGCTGCAAGTCGGTTGATGTACTGACGGAGCAGGTCGCTGATTTCGCAGACCTCCTGCAGTCTGCGGTATCGTTCTTTGGTAATAGGATCTACGCGGAAATTGACCGACTCGGTGCGCTTCTCGGACGGCTTGACCCAAGCGGGCCTGCCTGCACCCTCCCTCACTCCTCCCCAGCCAGTCCCTTCGTAGGGATTCTTCTTCGGCCTGCCCCTACCAGAGTAGGGATTCTTCTTGACATAGGGGGCGGTGGTGGTATCGTTCGGGTCTTTGGGAGGTCTGCCCCTGCCCCTCTTGGGTTTGGTATCGGTTGTCATTGTTCGTTTGTTTGATGCAAAGTTAATCAAAAATACTCGGAAAACCTGTCCTTTGTGGGGCAGTCAAAGAAGGGAACGAGGATGAGGGCAGGGGATTCCTCTTTCGGGGAATCCGCCTGCGCCTCGCTGATGGTAACGACATCCGTATCGGCTTTAGCCTTGCGCCTTTCAAGGAGTTCTTTCAGTCTCGGTGTCATATCGGTTTATATCTTGTAGTTTGATGGTTGTCAAAGAAAACCCCGTGAATCTCCCGACTGACGGGGATGATGATAAGCATACTCAATGCGGAGAATCCGCAAGGACTGCGATTGGGAACGGCTCGCAGTCGGCCGTGATAGGTTAGGCGGCTTTAACCTTTCCGAGACGGATGTCCTTGACCTGCCACATATTGTCCTCCATTGTCTTGACAATCTCGTTATGCATTGCCGTATGGGAATCCTTGAAGCCGTAGCATTGCCAAATCTTGAACGACTGCAAGTCAATCTCTATGGTCTCAATCGGGTTGTTGTCCGCATCACGGGCGGAAAGGATGAGGGAGTTCTTCTTGTCGTAATATCCGCATCGGAAGACACAATGTTGCAGGGTATCGCCCTCATGCTTGAACTCGTCAATGCTTTTAAGGCAGACAATCGTAAATCCTGCTCCAGCGATGGACAAGCCAAAGTATTTCTCCCTCCGCTTGATGAACTCCTGCTCGGCCTCCTTTGCTTTCTTCATCAGTTCCTCTGCGTGTCTGCGA
>JAZQGX010000216.1:0-1748 GCA_045540275.1 Kiritimatiellia bacterium
GACGACGCGAAGCCGCTCTTCAAGAAGGCCATCGACCTCGGCATCAACTACTTCGACACCGCGAACGTCTATCAGATGGGTTCGAGCGAGGAGATCACAGGACAGCTCGTGCGCGAATTCGGGCTCGACCGCGATGAGATCGTCGTCGCGACGAAAGTGCATTTCGACATGCGTCCGGGGCGCCCCAACGGCGGCGGCTCCTCGCGCAAGAATATCCTGGCGGAGATCGACCATTCCTTGAAGCGCCTCAACATGGACTACGTGGACCTCTACCAGATCCACCGCCTCGATGCCAACACGCCGATGGAGGAGATCATGGAGGCGTTGCACGACGTCGTGAAGAGCGGCAAGGCGCGTTACATCGGCGCGTCCACCATCTTCGCGTGGCAGCTGGAGCGGATGCAGCAGATCGCCGAGAGGAACGGATGGACGAAGTTCGTCTCGCTTCAGCCGCAGTACAATCTCATCTACCGCGAGGAGGAGCGCGAGATCCTGCCGCTCTGCCGGGACCGCAAGATGGCGGTTGTGCCGTGGAGTCCGCTCGCCGGCGGCAGGTGCGCGCACCCATGGGGCACGAAGACGGCCCGCAACGCGATTGACGAAGTCTCGCCGATGGTCTGGGGCGCGACGGACGCGCAGGACAAGGTCGTTGTGGACAACCTGGAGAAAGTCGCCGCCGCGCATGGTCGCACAATGGCGCAGGAGGCACTCGCGTGGATGCTCTCGAAGCCGGGAATCACCGCCCCCATCGTCGGCTCGACGAGCGAAAGACATATCGAAGAGGCCGTTTCCGCGCTCGGCATCACGCTTGACGCGGAGGAAATCGCCGCACTCGAAGCCCCCTACGTCCCGCATATAAAGACAGGCGCGTTCTGATGTCTGTCATGTAGGGTGTAATCTCACGCGGAGTTGCGGAGAGGCGGAGGTTTGTATTATGACGGAAAACGAGATAACAAGGGATATCCTTGATTCGTCAATCAAGATTCATAGACAATTCGGCCCTGGAATGCTGGAGTCCGTGTATGAGGTCTTGCTTGAGGCTGAATTGAAACGTCGTGGGCACAAGGTGGAACGGCAAAAGCCCATTTCACTTGAATATGAGGGGGCATTGCTGGATACCGCTTTCAGATTGGATATGCTTGTTGACGGGATGGTGATTGTCGAACTTAAGTCAACCGAGCAAATGCATCCTGTATTTGCCAAACAAGTCAAGACGTATTTGACTGTGACGGGCCTTCATGTCGGCGTCTTGGTTAACTTTGGCATGGAAAAGCTGAAAGATGGCTATTTGCGGATTGTGAGAGATTACGCTGGGTCGCGTCCATCCGAGCAAAATCTCCGCTTCTCCGCCTCTCCGCGTGAGATAAAAAGAAAGGAAAACACGAAATGAACAAACTAATAATAGGAGGATTGGCAATGACACTGGCAGCAGTGGCTAACGCCGTTGAACTCACGCAGGATTGGGACAAGACGTTCCCGAAGTCCGACAAGGTTGAACACGCCAAGGCGACGTTCAAAAACCGCTTCGGCATCACGCTCGCGGCGGACGTGTATAAACCAAAGACCGGGAGCGGGAGGTTTGCCGCGATCGCCGTGTCGGGGCCGTTCGGCGCTGTGAAGGAGCAGGCGAGCGGGCTCTACGCGCAGACGCTCGCCGAACGCGGCTTCCTCACGGTCGCGTTCGATCCGTCCTTCACGGGCGAATCCGGTGGGGAGCCGCGCTACGTCGCCTCGCCGGACATCAACAC
>JAZQGX010000217.1:0-9932 GCA_045540275.1 Kiritimatiellia bacterium
TAATTCTACACGTTCTACATGTTCTACACGGCTAGAAAAAGAAATTGCCTGTCTTGAACGTCTTCGCAACGGTCCGCCCGAGACCGCATACGACATGATGATGTTCGTGTGGCTATACTTCTTCTGGACGGAGCACCTTGACGGAATCCAGTGCCGCTCGCTCACGGAGCTTGATGTTTTCTTGACTCCCTACTACGACGCCGACATCGCCGCTGGTCGCACCACCGAGGCGGAATTCCGTGAACAGCTGAAGCACTTTTTGTGGCAGTGGGGATCAGTCGCCAACTACTGGAACCAGCCCGTCGGATTTGGCGGGACGAAGGCAGACGGCTCGACTGAGTTCAACCATGTCTCCAAGATTATCCTCGACGTGATGGACGAATGCGCGCTAACAACGCCAAAGTTCCTTGTCAAGGTTGCGCCGAACACGCCGGACTGGGCGTGGGACAAGATGCTCGACATGGCGCGGCGACATCGCTCAATATCATTCATCGGTGAGGAGCCGACGGCCAGGGTGCTGAAGAAATGGCATGGTGCGAGTGACGAGGACTGCCGCACGATGGTCGTCAAGGGATGCTACGAGTTCGGTCTCCGCGACAGCGTCAACGACACGGCGATCGGTCACGTGAACTTTTTGAAGCCGATAGAGCGAATGCTGGCGGAGGCGGCGCGCTCGGTGATCGCGCCCCATCAGGATTTCAACTTCTTCAAGGACGAATACGTGCGGCGTCTCGCCGACGTGACGGATCGCTGCCGCAAGGTCGCGTTCGAGTTCGAGAGGGTGCTGCCAGAGGTGAACCCCGCGAACCTGATGACGCTTTCGACGGAGCATGCGCTGAAGACGCGACGCGACGGATTCGCGAACGGATGCCCGCGCGGAAACGACTCTACGATTCTCGCCGTTGGACTTGGCACTGCGGTTGACGCGCTTCTTGCCGTCAAAGAAATCGTGTACGAGAAAAAGGAACTGTCCCTTGCCGAGCTTGGCGCGGTCATGGCGGCTAACTGGAAAGACCATGAAAAGCTACGGCTGCGGATGCTGAGGTCCAAGCGCAAATGGGGCAACAATGATCCGGAGGGTAATGCACTTGGCGCGGAAATGCTGGAGTGCTTCGCGTCGCAGCTGAACGGAAAGCCGAATTCGCGCGGCGGACAGTTCTTCGCGAGCGGACACTGTGCGCGCCAGTACATCGTCCTCGGCGAGAAAACCGGGGCTACGCCCGACGGACGCAAGGCGGGCGAGGAGATGTCTAAGAATCTTTCGCCCACGATGGGTGCCGACACCGAGGGCGCAACGGCGCTTGTCGCGACGCTCGCCGCGTCTGACGCGACTAAGCTCCCCGGCGACTATCCGCTCGACATGATGCTCCATCCGTCCGTCTGCCACGGCGAGAAGGGGCTTAAGGCGATGCGCTCGCTTGTCGAGATATTCCACAGGAACGGCGGCAGCGTGATACAGTTCACGGTCTTCAGCGCAGAAGAACTCAAGGACGCGCAGCTGCATCCCGAGAAATACGAAAACCTCCAGGTGCGCGTCTGCGGATGGAACGTGCGCTGGAACGATATGACGAGGAAAGAACAGGATGCCTACATCCGCCGCGCCGAAAATCTGATGAAATAGAATTTATAATCGAAAGATTGACCCAGCGGTATGTAGGATTGACAATGGCTGAGTCGGATGATAAAATTCGTACGGTTCAACAGCGGATTCTAAAGGAGTTTTAGTCGTGACATGCATATCATTGTTTTTTGCCGCGGTTCTTTCGACCGGGGTGGAAATACCTGACGGCGGTGTGCCGATGAACGACGGCTGGCATCAGTACACGGTGCGCATGGAGAAACGTCCGACGGATATTGCCGACGAGGCGACGTATCTCAAGTGGAAGTGGCGCACGAATCTGGCCGATCCCAAGACGGGACTCGAAAACGATGCGCTTCGAGCGGGTGTGAAGAAGATTGTCGCCGAGTCAGGCTGGAAGGATGGCAAGGAGGACTGGTACGACGTCGCCGCGCGTTGCTTCGACTTTCTCGTCGACAATGTGGCGATCGGCTTTTCGAGGTTCGACGGTTTTCCGGCGATCTCCGCGTGGGATCGTCATAAGCGCCCGATGAGCGCGATTCTCTGGAGCCACGCGGCGGACGTTGACGACAAGTACTCGCCGGGGCTTCGTGAGGCCATTAACAAGATGAGCAAGGAAGGCCGCGCGTCGATCGGCAAGGATTTCGACCACTCTGCGCCGGACTGGGTGGATATCCTCAAAATCGGCTTCCCCGGCATGAAGGCGCGCGTTGATGCCTACACGCGGGATACGCCGTTCTACCGCGCCGAGAAGCGTGCCGCCGCCGCAATGATGCGTTTTATTGATCGGCTGATCGCAACGGCGAAGGCGCATCCCGATGCCGATTCCTATTGGATGAAACGTGAGATTGAATCACTGGAGCGTCTGCGCGTCGGACCGCCGAAAACGGTTTTTGACATCATGCAGTTCACGATGGTGTACTTTATTCTCTCCGAACCGCTCAACTACTTCCAGGTGCGGACGCTTGACAATATCGACGTCCGCTGGTGGCCGTACTACCAGGCGGACCTTGCGGCAGGGCGTACGACGGAGGCTCAGTTCCGCGAGGATTTCCGTCACTTCCTCTGGCAATTCGGCTCCATCGACAATTACTGGGGGCACCCGATTTATCTGGGCGGAACGAACAAGGACGGCACGAGCGCCTACAATCCGCTTTCGCTCATCATTCTCGACGTCGTGGAGAAGACCGCGCTGCCGACGCCGAAGTTCCAGCTGAAGATGGCGAAGAACACGCCGGACGAGATCTGGTGGAAGGCGCTTGATATGCTCCGCAAGCACGCGCCGCTGTGTCTCATGAGTGAAGAGAATATGGCGCGGTCCATGAAACCGGTGGGGCTTACGGACGAAGAATGCCGCGATCTTCTCATCTGGGGGTGCTTTGAGTATCTGCCGCGCGCGAAGGGCAACTGCACGAGCGACTTCCGCGTAATTCTGCCGCAGCCGATTGTGGAGCTTATGGACAAGGCTGCCAAGGGCGAGTTTGCCGCCGCCACGTTCGACGACTTCAAACGCGAATACTTCCGCATACTCCACGACAACACCGACCGCGCGGTGGAGCTGGTACGGGAGAACGAGCGGCATCTTGCCGAAATCAATCCGGCGCTGATGCTGTCGCTGGCAGTCGGATCGGCGCTTGAGAAGGGAGTTGATGCCTTTTCGCTCGGCTACAAATACAACTTTACCGCATTTTCGGAGACCGGATTCGCGACGGCGGTGGATTCGCTTCTTGCCGTAAAGGAGTTTGTGTATGACAGGAAAACGGTCACGCTTGAGGCGCTCGGCCGGATTCTCGCGGCGGACTGGAAGGGGCATGAGGAACTGCGTCTCAGGATGAAGAATTCGAAGTTCAAGTGGGGCTGCGGCAATCCGCAGGCGGATGCGCTTGCCAAGGAGGTGCAGGAGGCGTTTTCGGGAAGGTTCGTCGGAAAACCAAACGGGCGCGGCGGCGTGTTCGTCTGTTACGGACTCAATTCGCGCGGATTTATCCGTGCCGGAAAGAATACGCCGGCGACGCCTGACGGACGCAAGGCCGGCGAGCATCTGTCCAAAAACATGGCGCCAAGCGTCGGTGCGGAAACGGAGGGGGTGACGGGCTCCATCAAAAGCTTCGGCGCGCTGGCGCCGGAGAACTTCCCGTGCGGCAGCATTTATGATGTGATGATCCATCCTTCGACGGTTGCCGGGGAGAAGGGACTCAAGGCGTTCCGTCTGCTTGTGGAGCGGTTCTATGCCGGCGGCGGTGTGGCGATGAACATCAACGTCGTTTCGCCGGAGACGCTTCGCGATGCCCAGAAGCATCCGGAGAAGTACGAGAATCTTCAGGTGCGCGTCGCCGGATGGAACATCCGCTGGAACGACATCCCGCGCAAGGAACAGGATGAGTACATCGCCCGCATTGAAACCGTAGGAGGGTGCCCGTGATGTTCACGCGAAAAGATTTTATGGCCTCTGCGGCGGCGTTTGCCGTAAGTCCCGTGCTGGCGGCGGACGGCAGGAAAATGAAGACGCCGCTGATGCTAGACACAAAGCGGATGGCAATTTGGGACGGCCCTGGCATCCGCACGACATTCTTTGTGAAGGGGTGTCCCCTGAAGTGCATCTGGTGTCACAATCCCGAGTCGATAAAGCCCGAGGCGCAGTGGGCGCGGTTCCAGCATTTGTGCAAGCGTCACGAGCATTGCACGATGGACGAGGCGACGTGTCCGACGCGGGCGCTCAAACTCTACGGCAAGCCGATGACGATTGACGAAATCGTTGCGAAGGCGCTTGAGGACAAGGCGTTCTACGATCAGTCCGGCGGAGGCGTCACGCTATCCGGCGGCGAGCCGCTTATCTTCTGGGAATGGGCGGCGGAACTTTTCAAGGCGTTCAAGGCGGCGGGTCTCCATACCTGCCTCGACACATCTCTCTGCGCGTCGCCCGCCGCGATAGATGCGATGCTGCCTGTCACGGACTTATGGCTTCCCGACTACAAGGCGGACGACGACACACTGCATGTGAAGTTCACTGGAGTGTCAAATAAAGTGATCCGCGAGAACTTGAAGCGTCTTGTCGCGGCGAAGGCGAATCTTGAGGTGCGCTGTCTCGCCGTGCCGAACTGCACGGACGGCTTGGATCTCGCCGCGCGTCATGCGTACTTGAACTCCATCGGCATCCCCGAATCGTCCATCGTCAATCTCGAATACTTCGACTACGCCCGCTCGAAATACCTCGCGCTCGGCATGGAGGACACTATGCCGAGATAATCCATGAACAGCGAGATAGAAAAGTGTCAGATATGGCTGCCATAGAAAATTGCCACGCTAATGTGGCATGGTAGCAACAGACAGAGTGATAACGAAATGAGAAAAATGAGAACACTATGCGCGCCAGTCCTTGCGGTGGCGGAGTTGATGGTTGTCGCTGCAGTTGCGCATGCGGATGAAACCTTGAGGGTTGCACCTGCGTCGCATGCCAAGGACGGCATCAGGGCATACTCCATGCTGACGCATGACGGGCGCAGACTTGTCTCCCGTGTCGAGGGGAGTAATACCGTCTACGAACTTGTGCCTACCAACCAGCTGCCAGCCAACCTGCCGCCGGTGCGGGAGTGGAAGCTCTACGGCCTCAAGGCGACGCACACCGACATCGGCCTCCACAACTCGCAGTACATCCAGCGGCACGGCACCGTGCGGCGCATCGATGAGGCCGCGCGGCTCATAGACGCAGATACTCGCCGCGACGACGACCCCGCCGCGTATCGCTACGTGATGGAGGGGTTCTGGTTCTGGGACAACTACCATCAGGACAAAGGCATGGACGCCGCGTGGCGCATCGTCACGAACTATATCGCGCGCGGGCGTATGGACGTGGGCGTAACGTGCGCCGGGAACCACACGCACCTCTTTTCCAAAACCGAGATCGACCGTTCGACGCTCACCAAGAAACTGCTTGCCGAGAAATGGGGCATATCCACGCGCACGTTCCTCATGGCCGACAACCCCGGCATTAGCTGCTCGCTCATCACGCCCTATGTGCGCGCTGGCATTCGCTACGGCATCTTCATGCCGAACCAGTGGAATCCGCATCGATCAACGATTTGGAAGATGAATGCCTCGATCCCGGCGGCGACGTGGAATCCCGATGCGATGGGTGGCGGCGCGCGCGTCGAGGTGTCGTACGACTCACCTCTGCCGATGGTGTTCCGCTGGAAGGCGCCGGGGAACGACGATTCGCTGCTGATGTGGTGCTCCACGCAGTACGACCATGGCTATGAGCGCCTTGGCATCAAGCCGCACGGGGCGTCAGTCGGCGAAGTGGAAAAGCGTATGCCGTCGTTTCTTTCGATCCTTGAGCGGAAATACCCGTACGACATCTGGCTCTCTGCGCTGTACGGTGACGACGAATGGCCCACATCCGGCTTCGCCGACTTTGCGGCGAAATGGAACAAAAAGTGGGCGTGGCCGCAGTTCCGCACCGTCGGGCGATTGGACGAGCCGTTTGAATACCTTGAGAAGAACTTTGGGGACAAGATACCTGCCCTGACCGGTGAAATGACGAGCGGTTGGCTGCAGCATGCTGCGTCCACGCCTGAACTTCTCGCCGACAAGCTGAACGCGGACAGAATGCTCGAAACCGCCGAGCGTCTCGGAACGTTTGCAGGTACCATTGACCATGGGGCGGTAGATCGCGCATGGTGGTATTTGATCCTCAACGATGAACACTCCTACGGCATAAGCGGCTACCAGGGGCGGCGCGTGTTCGAGACATGGATGCAGCACCGCGACTGGATCGAGCGTGCCGCCGCAACGGCCTCCAACGAACTTGCAAAGGCAGTGGTGAAACTGGGCTTGAATAATTTTGTAAATCCTGTTAATCCTGTCAAAAAGCCTTTGCGCGAGGCAAAGAACGGCGTCACCGAAAACCGCTGGTACCGCGTGGTCGTCACGAACGGTGTAATCTACTCAATCTACGACAAGGAGTTGAAGCGCGAGCTAATCGATGGCCCCGCCAATCGCTTCCTCTACACGCGCGATAACCACAAGACCTGGGAGATTGATCCTGTTGGGGCGCTTGGCGCGGAAGTGTCGCAGCGCGTGTATTTGGCGGAAGATGCCAAGCGCATCGACATAGTCAACACGTTCAGGCATGCGCGCGACCTGTTCAACACAAAGCGGTACTACCGATTCGGTTACATGGCGTTTCCGTTCGCCGTGCCGGATGGACGGTTCGCCGCCCACCTCAACGGCGTGACGATCCGTCCGTACGAAGACTGCCATCCCATGACGGCTGACGCATATTTTGCCGTCCGTGACTGGTGCGCCGTGGAGAACGATGACTTTGGCGTGGCGCTCATGATGCGCGATTCGACGCTCACCGAGTTCGGCGAGATTCACCCCGACAAGACCTGCTACACCGGCAAGCCGCCTGCTGGCAAGACGGCAATCTATCCGTATCTTTTCACGGACTGGCTTCAAATGCACCAGCCTGACGGCGACTCGATGAACTTCACGTTCAGGTTCTCGATTACGTCGTATCGCGGCAGCTTGGAGAATGCAGATGTGCCGCGCCTTTGCGAAGACTGGCTCAATCCCTACGCCAAGTGGATGCGCGCGCACAACGTGCCTCATGTCATGCGCGAGACGGTTGCGGAACCGCCGCCGGGCTGGACAGGCCTCATCGAGAAACCCCGTGCGGGACACGGTGAGAAGGACGGGCAGATGTACCTCCTCTGGGGCGCGGAGATGTCGCCCGACTTCAATTACTACGAACTCTACCGCGACGGCAAGTTCCTCGCCAACGTGAGGAACGAAGCGCCCAATGGAATCACGTACCGTGTGGCGCGGTACGAGGATCTGGGGTTGCCCACGCATTCCCGCCATGAGTACCGTCTGCGCAAGGTCTGGAAGGACGGGCGGAAAGATGCGCTCAGCGAGCCGTTCTCTGGGCTGACGAGACATGTCAGCGAAGAAGAGCGCAATGGCGTTGTGGGGCAAAGCGAGCAGGGATGTTTCTACGTCCGGTACGACGGCGCGACGGTCACAAGCTGGTGTCCGGCGACGCTTGGCGGACAAGAAGTGTTCTTCATGCCCGCGAAGGCGCCTTGGGGCAAAGAGGTTCATGGAGGTCTCCCGATCTGCTGGCCGTGGTTCGGCAAGCGCGAGGGCTGCCCCAAGCACGGACAGGTGCGCTATCTGCGGTGGCGGCTCGTGCGGCGCGTCGGTAAGAGCCGCGTGGAACTGGAGACAGAGTCGACAGCCGAGACGCTGAAGGTGTGGCCGCATGCGTTCAGGCTTCGCGCCGTTGTTTCCATTGCGGGCATGAACAGTCTGAACATAGCCGTGACGGAAACGAACACCGGCGCGGAGCCGTATGAATCGGCGTTTGGCGTCCATCCGTATTTCGCAGTTTCCGACGCATGCAAGGTCTTCTTGGACGGCGCCCTTTTGCCGAGACCGTGGGTGCAAACGGAGTTTGCGGCGGATGGGAAGCCTCATCTGCTCGAAGATCGGGTGGGGAAGCGGACTTTTACCGTTTCGACATCAAGTGGAGACACCTGGTGTATGTGGAATCCCGGTGTTGAGCGAACGCCGCTTTGCGACACGCTTTCGCCTGACGAGTGGCAGCGCCTATACTGCCTTGGGCCGTTTATGCGTCAACCGATTACTCTTGCCCCTGGCGAAAGCCGCGAGCATGTCGTCAGGATCGCCGTCTCTGGACTGTAGCCGCACGGAGACTATATTGGCGCGAGGGATTTAAGGGTCATAGCTAGCATGAGTTAATGTATCAATAGAAATAATAAAAGGAGCTAACATGAAAAAAATACTGCTATCATTTGTCTTCGCTGGTCTTCTGACCGCGCCGCTCGTCGCGGCGGGCGGGCAAAAGGCCATCTCGTACCAGCCGCCGAAGGAACAGGCGCGCGCGAAGATCAAGTGGGTGAAGGAAATCTGCGTGGAGAAGGACCGCTACATTGGATGGCCGACCGTCTGCCGCATCGCGAACGGCGATGTCATGGCCGTGTTCTCAGGCGACCGCGACAGCCACATCTGCCCGTGGGGCAAGGTACAGATGATCCGCTCCACGGACGACGGCGAGACTTGGGGCGCGCCGGTGACGATCGCAAACGGCATCCTCGACGACCGCGACGCGGGTATCGTGCAGTTGCCGGACGGCGAGATTGTCGTGACCTGGTTTACCTCGGTCGCCTACCGCGAGCCTGGCATCCTCGCGAGGCATCCCGAATACAGGCGGCACGACGAGAAACTTGACAAGGAGGCGGCGAACGCCGCGATGGGCTACTTCCTCATCCGTTCCCGCGACAATGGCAAGACCTGGTCGAAGCCGGAGAAGCTTGTGAACTGCGAGCAGACGCCGCATGGTCCGATCGTGCTGAAGGACGGCTCGCTCCTGCAGATCGGCCGCCGTGCCGCGGTTGCCAACGCAACGGCCATGAATCGTTTCGGACGGACGATTATCACCGTTTCCCGCTCCACCGACGCCGGCCGCACGTGGACAGTCCTCTGTCCAGACGTTCCCGACAGGGACGGCGAGAACGCAAAGGCGCACATGTTCCACGAACCGCACGTGGCGGAACTCGCTGACGGCACGCTCGTGGGCATGGTGCGCTATCATGGCGACGACGGCGGGAAGGGTCTTGCCAAGAAGGGCAACGGCTACATGCGCCAGACCGTTTCTACTGATGGCGGCAAGACGTGGACGCCGATGGCGAAGACGGACATGCTCGGACTCCCGCCACACCTTCTCGTCCTGCCGGACGGCAAGCTCGTGAATGTCTACGGCCGCCGTCTCGCGAATCCCGGATTCGGCGAGTTCGCCTGCATTTCGGACGACGGCGGCAAGACGTGGGACGTGGCGAACGAGATTTCCCTTGCGCCCAGCCACAACGGCGACCTTGGTTATCCGGCATCATGTCTCCTCGCGAACGGCGACATTCTCACCGTATTCTACCAACAGCCTGCGCCCGGCCAGAAGACCTGCCTCATGGCCACGCGCTGGCGCGTGAAATAGGAACAAAAGACCCTTTTTACCAAAGAAAGTAAACACATGACAGTCAAGAATACGATTGCATTAGTGGCGTTCGCTACGGCGCTTTCGGCGTACGCCTTTACGGTTGACTCCAACATACCTGCGGGGAATGCTATCATGGATAAAAGGGTCAGACCCGAATGCCGCTAACTTAAGGTGATTTCGGGCGTTTCCCGAGGCCCAGCGTCGCCTTTGTCGGACGCTTTGAGCGACGGGTGTCGGGCGTTGTTCTGAAAATGACAAGACGGGACAGCTCCTCAAGCCTTGCAAGCTTGGACTTGAGCGCCTTCCAGTTGGCTATCGCCGTGCGCATGGCCTCGAACT
>JAZQGX010000218.1:0-2461 GCA_045540275.1 Kiritimatiellia bacterium
CATATCACTCGAATTGTAAGACGATTTTCCGAATAAAAGCTTGCAAAAGGCAACAATACCATTCAACGGCACAGACATTGCATCTCTACCAATCATCAGAAGCCTGCACAAGAGCAATATATTCAAAACAGCACATACTAAAAACCTAGCAAAAGTTGACGCTCCGCTTTCAACAGTGCATTCGACAAACGACCATGCCCCCAAACAAATAAAATCGGCAACCAAATAATTTGATCTCTCTAAGAAAACAACAATTACAAACGGAATAATGGGGACGGCATACTGATGAAAGTTCATTGGATAAGAAAGATTAAACGCCAAATATAACGCGCACGAGAGCAATCCAGCATACATTAGACGAAATTTACGAGCTTGTCTTTCATTCAAAAGCCATGCGGCAAACACAAGTGCCACGATACCGAGCAAAACAGCAGTTATTAAAAGCGGAATAGTTGGTGAAACGTCTGGCAGATATCGCCAAACAGACCCACGGGTTATCATACCACCAAAATTCTGGTGTGTATGTGCGTTCGTCTCCAATTCTTCTGAAAATTGAAAGTCAAACGGATTGATTCCCAATAACAAAGCGATTCCCCAATACACGCAAATGCCAATCATAGTTGTCCATAATGTCTTCTTGCCGCTAACAAGGCAAAAAGACAGGAAATACAACGGAGAAAATATTTTGGTAAAAAAGAATGTCAATATAGAGAAGATTCCAATCAGTTTGTCTTTGTTATTCACAAGAAGCCATAGGATTACGCCTGCCCCTAACAGCATTATCGGTTCATCTTGCGCAAAGAACGCTGAAGAACAACAAATTGGAGATGTGACGAACAACAACAAGCTTCTTTTCGCGACCTTTTCCCCGCACAATTTATGAAATGCTTGATAAAGAAAATATGTAGAACACATTTCAAGAGACGCAAACAAGACCAAAATCGAGAATGGAGAACGATAAATCCAAACCGCCAAATATAAGAGTATCTCAAACCCCAAATTGTAAGGGGTGGAAAAATCTCTGCCGGGAATCTTGCCCAAATCTACCATCCAACAAGTCTGCGCATACCACCCCTTCAAATCGAAAGGAATTTCATTGTAATAACACGTCCATATAATTATCACCCCTATGGTACGCAAAAAGTAATAGGACAGGACAGCCCTCGTCCCAAACCTATCCCAGAATTTCCAAGACAGGAAAAAACCCAACACCATGAACAGAAACATTAAAGCGTAGCGCATCGCTTTGTCTCCAATTGGTCATCTGAATGCGAAAAGAATCGTTTGCCAAAAACTCTTCACGGCAGCCTTAAAGAGTTTCCACTTTTTGATCGAGACTTCACCAGTAGTGCGGTCGTGTTGAGGAACGCGAATCTCATAACCTCTGAGTTTATTTCGTGCCGCCAACCCAGAAAGAATAACATTCGGCGCGAATGTTGTTAGCGGAATCGCCTCATAGAAGTCCTTGAAAGCCGAAATGCGCATAAGGCGGTAAGGCGTATTAACATCCCATACGGACTTCCCATAGAAAATTCTCACGCAAAGCCGCGAGACAAAAGATATGATCTTACGCGGCAATGCTTGAACCCGACCATCACGAATGCCGACAAGGAAATCATAATCATTGCGACGATTCCACAATTCAGCGAATTTCTCTGGCCCCATCTCGTCGTCGGAGTCAATCTGGAAAATCCAGTCGAAGCCGTCTGCCGCCGCCTCTCGGTAGCCGGTGAGGATTGTATTCCCATGCCCCCCGTTTGGCTTATCCTTAACGCAGATTCGGTTTCCAAGCCCTGCGGCAACCTCACGCATGACCGCCAACGATCCATCACGCGAGCCATCGTTGTAAGGACGTATCTCGTAGTCTATGTCTAGTGTTTTCAACGCGGCATTCCATTTTTCAAGAACGCCACCGATAGCCTCCTGTTCATTGTAAACAGGCATTACGACGCAAAGCTTATCCGCCATACGAATCTCCTTTAGGGTGCTTTCTGAAAGTGATGAACTTGTTGAGACAGAACTGTACAACCGTTACAAAGAAAATGGTGCCAGCTTTGGCAACAAGAGTGTTCAATGCGAATTTCTCAATGAAAAGCCATAGACAAAATGCGCTTAGAGCCCAGCCAAACATCCCCACCGCATAGAAACTGCAAAGTCTGGCAACAAGCCTATCTTTGGTTTTGAAATTGAACTGACGATTAAGAAAGAAATTATTGATTATACCAAAGCTGACACTGAGGAAATTCGCAAGTTGGTAGTGAAGGCCAACGAAGTTGGTCAAACCCGCATAAATTATGAAGTCCAATCCCGCACCTGTGCAACCAATCATGCAGTAAACGACCAGTTCGCGATATTTCTTAAACAACCTTTTAATAATCTCCGTCATCGTCATATCTCCACTTTCAGGGCAGCCTCTATGGACTTATCCATATCGTAGTATTTGTATCCGCCGGGCCGCCCG
>JAZQGX010000219.1:0-4692 GCA_045540275.1 Kiritimatiellia bacterium
CGTGCGCCTCGTCGACGATCACGAGGTCCCAGTCCATGTTGAATACGCCGCGGTTCTTGTCGTACTTGCCGTTCACGACCTGCGAGCCGCGCAGGTCCTGGATGGACGCGAAGTAGACGAAACGCTTACCCGATTCGTCGAGGCTGGCGAGTTCGCGGTCGTTCCGCGCCTCCACCTTGTCGTTGAACTCGTATGACCCGCCGCCAAGAGAGCTCTTTCGGTAGAACGTATAGCCGTCCTCCTTCGTAAAGAGCTTGTTGAAATCCTCCTGCCAGCCGCTACCCACCACCGGGCGGTGCGTGACGATGATGACGCGGCGGAACTTGCCCTTGCTTTCGCGGACGACCTGAAGCGCGGTCAGCGTCTTGCCGAAGCGCATCTTCGCGTCCCACAGCATTTCGCCCTTCTTCTTGAAGCAGGTCAGCGTCTTTTCCACGGCGGCGACCTGCTCTTCGCGGAATTCGATGGGGGCTTCCGGCTCCAGCTCACCGCCCGCGATAACGGATCGGCAGTCCTTGACCGCCGCAATTGCGGCCTTGACGGTTTTCAAGTCTGCACCAAACCACTCGCGGCCCTTCGTCGTGCCGATGAACTTGTGCGGCAGACCGGAGTTCTTCAGGACGGCATGAACCTTCTTGTCGGTGAAGTGTTCAAGCATCTTCGTTCCGTCGCCAAGGGATCGGTAGCGGACGGCAAGCTCGGTGTACAGCAGCTGGTATTCGACGCCGGCAGTCTGGGTCTGCTGGTCGATACGCGCACGGGCCGCGTCGTTCAATGCCTTGCAGTTCGGCACAAGCTGGTCGGGCGCAAGCGACGAAACGACATCCGTATCGCCAACCTTGAGATAGCCTTCATGCTTCTTGTCGTCTATGGCATAGACATAGATCAACTTGTACTTGAACGTCTCGACAAATGTCTGCCTTTCAAGCGCAGAAATGTCTGGCTGGTGATATATCATCGTTTGCCCCCTTTGGAGGTCTTGCGAGGTGCGGACTTCTTTTTCGGCTTCAAATCGGATTCGGCCCGTGCGTTCGCCATGACACGCCTAACGCCCTCGATGACCGGCGCGAGCGTCTTGTATGGCTGGGGAATTGACCTGAGCGTCTTGTATGTCGCAACGCCTATCGGCTTGGAGACATCCTGCACCGCGAGCTGGACGACCGGATTCTTCATCTCTTCGCAGAGAAGCAGTCCGACGGACTGATTCTCGTCTGCCCTCTTCACAAGCCTGTCAAGTGCCGAAAGATAGAAGTTCAGCTGTCCAAGATAGGCTGGGCGGAACTTCCCCATCTTCAACTCGACTGCGACGAGCGCGCGCAGTCCGCGATGGTAGAAAAGGAGGTCTAGGAAGAACTCCTCGTCTTCAAACACAAGCCGCTTCTCACGCCCCATGAAACAAAAATCGTCACCGCCCAACGCCTGTATTGTCTTTTCGACATCCGCGACGAGTGTCTTTGACAGAACGCGCTCGTCCACGTCCTGATCGCCTCTTGCGTCCACATTGTCGAGGTTGACGAGTTCGAGCAGATATTCGTCGCGGAACGAGCGGACGGCGCGTGTCGCCTGCGCCATCGGCGAAAGCGTCTTTTCGAAGTTGTTCGGCAACGCTCCGATGTGATGATAGTCGTCGGCGCGGAGGTGCTGTAGAAGCTGCTCGACAGACCACATCCCTTTAGCGCACTCCCGGATATAGTAGAGGCGTTCGTCGAAGCCTTTGCAGAAACGGATAATCTCGCGGTGATGCGTGAATCCGATGGAGAAGAAAGCGGCAATATCATCCTTGTCCAAATCGCCCAATGGCATTGGCCGAATTTCGGCAGTTGGCAACCGTCGATTTTGGGCGCTGCCAAATTCGTTACTTGTCAAGTAATGAGATTCGACACTTGACAAGTGTTGAAATGCAACTCCTTCAAATCCAACACTTGCCAAGTGTTGAATCTCAGCACAAGGCGACCATGCCTCAAAAAACAGGCGCATGTATCTAATACTCATTGCCGAGAACCCGCGCAACCCAGGCAATTCAACCTGCAACTGATTCGAGAGCGCGTCAATTGCGCCGCTTCCCCATTTGGCATTGCGTGTCTTCTTCGAAATGTAGCCTCCGACAAAGAAGTAGAGCTTCAGCGCCTCTGCATTCGCGAGACGCGCCGCTTTCGCCCGCGCCTGAAGAATGGCAAGCTTGATGTCTTTGACCGCCAAAGCAAAATCCTTCGGCAGTTTGTCATGCGTCACATTCGCATCAAGAACTGCGATTTGTGTTTTGCGGTCATTACCCATGTCCGCCTCCGTTTTCTGCAATCGACCGAAATTCGACCGGCTCGTCTGCGCTCCAATCCATGACCTTGCAATAAGTGCCAAAGTGCTGGCGATTGCCCTTCTTGCTGCAACCAGGGCACTCTTCAATATGCGTTTCAACAGTTCCGTCAAGAAGCGTTTCTTTCGTCACCTTCGGCTTGCAGCTCATCGGCACGACGTACTTGATTCCATCCATCTGCCAGATGTTCCAGCTGATGATTTCGGCAAACTCCAGTAATGACTTCGTCGTCCAATTCAACCCCGAACTTTCCTCCCCGAAGAAATCCGCATTGAAGCTTTCGACGACCGTAAACAGCACATTCTCTCGCGCAAGAAGAACATTGTCGCCTTGCCAGTCGAAACCATAAATGCTTTGCACCGCACGTTTGGCGTAATACAACCAGTCCTGTATATCACCCATGCCGATATTCTCCGTAATCACGCGTAGTTTGCGATCCAGCAACCCGATACGTTCGCCTACGGGAATAATCCTGCCGCTTACCGTGTCATATCTACTGACAAGATACGGAGCCTCCCCGCACGACACCTCCAGACGCGGAGCCTTGACATATTCCTGCCAGGTCTTGCCTTTGGGAAATTTTATCTTACCCTTGCCACAGGTCGATTTCCAGCCGAATTCGGCTTTAGAATCAAACTTGGCGATTTCGGTGTTGAACGGACTTGAATCGCGTTTCTTCCATCCAAACCAGGCGGCATCCACAAGGTTGTTCTGCTTGTTGCATATCCACGACGGTGTGAACACTTCCGCGCGCTTGACCGAACGCTGCCGCTGTTCCTCAGCATTCTTGTCAACGCGGGGGCGAATCACGGGATGGTCCCTGTCCGCAATCTGCGCGACCTGCATCTCATCGTTCGCGTTAAAGCCCTTGCCGCGCGCGGTATAGTCGTCCGTCGCCCAGATGAGATTACGCCCCGTCGAGTGGTCCTTCAGCAAGACAGCAAGAACCTCTTCCGGAACGTGCCATTCCAGAATGTCGCGCGTGAGGACGCAAGATGTCGATTTATCTCTCATTCGTCATTCGCTCTCGCTCTCTGACTGATATTATACCAAAAGCACGGGCAGCGCGGACGAGTGATTTCCAGATTCCATCAACCCGCGATCGTCTCAGCATGAGGGCAGTCACGGTGCCGCCTCCAGTTTTCCATCGCCGCGACGTTGTTGGCGTTGGCGTAGCAGTAGTGGCAGAGGTGCGGGCAGGTGTTGTACTCGCCGATGTCCTTGGACATGATGCAGCCGCAGGCGAGTCGCTGGCCGGGGTCTTTCAAGCGCTCCATGAGCCAGTCGGAATAGAACGCGGGGATGTCCGTCGAGCGGCTTGCGGAGACGATGACCGGCATCTGGGCGAGCGCCTTCGCGCCGCCTTCGATGACAATCGCTTCTTTCGTCCACGTTACCATGCCTTGTTCCCTTCTACCAATTACGCGCCCCATTCAGAAAATCTGACGAGCTAAGCAAAAGCCCATGCCGTCCCCGCCTGCACCGCCGGAGAGGTGCCCATGCTCGAGACGAGAATTTTACGCCTTGCCAATGTCATGCCAGCACCTCCCAATGGCCGCCCTTCGTCGGACCAACGTGACGGAGGCGACCGGACTCCCTTAGCGCCTTTAGATTCTTCTCTATGCCTTTTACCGTTAGATTGACTGCAATTGAAAGTTCATGTGCAGAAGCAGTAGGATTGGACACAAGATAGGCCACAATCTTCTCGGCGCTAGACAGCTTTTTCGCCGGCCTCTTTACCCTACTTTCCACCCTACTTTTCACCCTGCTTTCTACCCTACTTTCCACCGAACTTTTTACCGAACTTTCTACCCCAGTTTCTACCCCAGTATTTACCGGTACTCCCGCTCGGTCGCCGAAACGCCTTTGGAATCGACATTTCCGTATGTGTGACCGAAAATGCCAAGGTAGATGTCGCAGTCGTCGACTTCGGCAAGATACACACCATCGGCCTTCCGTTCCTGCGCCGGGACTTCCTCGAAAAGGAACACCTCAAAGAAGCGCCCGAGGATCGCGTCCTTGCGCAAATAGTCCGCAAGCGCCTTACGCTCCTTTGCAAATTCGCGCTGGACGCTCGATATAAATATTCTGTATTTCACCAAGCCGCTCCTATCATCAATGCTAATTGTGCCAGAGTCCGTGTGTCATGCGCCACCGGCTTCTTCTAGTGCGCGAGCGCCCATACGGTGTTCGTCAACACGCCCGGCGAAGTGCCGATGCTCGCGAGTAGAATTGAACGTCTGCGCACCGCCGGTTTCATTTGTCATTCCCTTTCATGCCTATATTATACCAAAAGCACAGGCTACGCGGGCGAGCGATTTATTGATTTGTGCGTACTGCTGCACACATCGGCGGATGTTGCCGTCCGCCCTTGGCGG
>JAZQGX010000220.1:0-34766 GCA_045540275.1 Kiritimatiellia bacterium
CTAAAGCTGCGCCGTTCAGAAATATGCAAAACGAAGGACTAAGTGCGCTTAGGGATATTAGATTAAATGCGGTAACTCCCTCCTCCTAAATGACGAGCTGCATCTCTAAAAATTAAGTTCGCATATAACGCAGTTAGACAAGCTGTATAGGGTGACTGCACCTGTTAATCTGTAATTTGAGAAAAATCCATCAAATAAAGCTTCCATACAATCGCTTTTTGCATAAACTCAGACGCTTCTACTCCATCTGTTAATTGTTCTCGGCAGCTCAATGCCAAGTCCAACCTCTAAATTTGCATAAAATGTAAGAAATCCCAGGCTTATCTTGATGATTGGCGGAGGGAGAGAAATTCGACTTCACATTATTTGGTTTTTGGTGTACGCTTTTGTCAATAATGCTATGAAAACATGTGGAAAAAGAATATTGCTGATAACGCCGCCGTTGCTTCAGCCCAATACCCCCTATCCCGCAACATCCGTTCTCGCAGGTTTTTTGAAAAGTCACAATATCAGTGTCACCCAAACAGACATATCCATTCAACTACTCCGAAAAGTATTCTGTAAAGAGGGAATATCCCACTTGGTCTCCATCTGCAGCAAAAAAACTTTAACAAAAACATCTCCTTCCACCGCGTTCTTTCTATCCCACCACGAACTATACATAAATACTATCGAGCCAGTCATCAAATTCCTCGCTGGAGAAAATCCCGAACTGGCACACCGCATCGTTCAACGCTCCTTCCTGCCCGAAGGTCCCCACTTCGCCGAACTTGAACTTTCCGGCACCAATCTCTCCTCTTATGAAAACCTCGAAAGATTGTTCGGTTGCGCTGGTATCCACGATCAAGCCAAACTTATCGCCTCGCTTTACCTAGATGATATCGCCACCGTCATATCTGAATCCTGCGACAATTTATTCTCCTTCTCCCGCTACGCCGAACACCTCGCAACTAGCGCCCCCTCCCTCGATCCCATCATCTCCCGATTGCAAAAACATTTCTCGTGGATTACCCAACTTGTCGATTCCATCACTACTCAAACCATTGCCGAAAACCGACCAGACATAATCGGCATAACAATCCCCTTCCCCGGAACCCTCTTCTTCGCCCTGCACATCGCAAAATTTTGCCGCAAAAATTTCCCCGCTATAAAAATCGTTCTCGGCGGAGGATACGTCAACACCGAACTACGGTCCCTTGAAGATGATCGCATCTTTGACTTCGCCCACCAAATCACCTTCGATGAGGGTTTCGCCCCCATGCTTGGTGTTGTCGGAGCCACCCCCCCCGTGCGCACGCTTACTAAAGAAACCCTCGCACACCGCGATGAAATTATCGCTCAGAAATCTCCCGTTGAAATACCCGCCATCATCGAACCCGATTACAACGGGCTCGACATGTCACTCTATTTCGATATCACCGAAACGGCCAACCCCATGCAGCGTATTTGGTCAGAAGGGAAATGGCTGAAGCTCCAGCTCGCCAACGGTTGCTATTGGGGGAAATGCGCATTCTGCGACGTTTCCCTCGATTACATTGCGAGATTCAACCCGCCAAACGCACAGCAGATTCTAGACACCATGGTTTCCATGAAACGGAAAACAGGCAGATCCAGCTTCCATTTTACCGATGAGGCTATCCCGCCCACCATCGCCCGCAAACTATCACAAGCCATCATCTCATCCGGAGAAACCTTCGTATGGTGGGGAAATATCCGCTTTGAAAAAACTTTTTCAGCAGACCTTTGCCGACTCATGGCGCAAGCTGGTTGCATCGCCGTCACCGGCGGCCTCGAGTGCGCAAATGACCGGCTACTGAAACTGATGAACAAAGGAATAACCCTCGACAGCGCAAAAAACGTACTCCGCAATTTCGCCAATGCCGGCATCCTCACACACGCCTACCTAATGTACGGTTTCCCAACTCAGACCAAGACGGAAACCATGAGCGCATTGAGATTTGTCCGGGATCGCATTGCCGAAGGTTCACTGAATTCGGCGTTCTGGCATCGTTTCGCATTGACCACCCATAGTCCCATAGCACGAACCCCCGATGCGTTCAACATCAGCATTCTTCCCTCCCCGCCCGTGCCCAAACGTTTCGCCGAAAACGAATTGTTCTTCAAATCCAAAACAACTAGCGACATCAACCGCATCGGTAAAATCCTTTCACACGCAACGTACAATTACATGCAGGGACTCGGTCTGGACGAGCCGGTATCCATGTGGGAAAGGATGCTTGCGGAATGAACAATCCCCTCATCGGATATGCAACAGGTATCATCTTCGGGATATTTACCGGCTACCGCTTCAACGACGGTCTTATTCTCGCCATCACGGCTCCGGTCGTCATTCTCTCTATCTACCGACTCATTGACTCGCACAAGCACCTCTTGCTTGCAACCCTCATCGCCTTCGTCATCGGACACGTATCCGCCTTGTCAGATATGCACCATCGCGAAGACGAAATTGAAAAACTGACTTCGTGCTCCCCAGCACCAATCATAATCACCGCCACCATATCCCCCGAAATCAACATGATTAAGCGCAAGGGCAACGGTGCCATATACGAAATCCCCTTGCACGACATATCAATTCCATCTCTGAACATCCGTATATCCCGCATCCCCGTCAAACTTCGCTGGTACGGCGCGAAACCCGGCACTTCGCCCATCGAAGCCCCCAAACCCGGCGAGCGATGGAAAATCAAAGGAGGAATACGCCGAAGTTCCTACGCCTCCATTTTCCCCGTTGCCATCATCACCTCTTCATGCGATATATCAGAAAAACTGCCCGCACCGGCGATAACTCCGTGGCGTCAGAAATGTGAAATCGCCCGCCAGAAAGCCATAACGATAATTGAGCGCGGTGCTGGCGATTGGAAAAACGCAACCGAATTGTTGAAAGCGTTCCTCCTCGGCTGCCGCTCGGATATTCCACCTGCCATACGAAATGATTTCGCCGCTTCGGGAACGATTCATATTTTTGCAATCTCCGGGCTGCACATCATGCTTATCGCCGGCATCTTCACGGCCATCTTCTCCATCTTCGGAATCCCCAAACCGACTTGGATACTTCCGTCGGCGCCCCTGCTGATTTTCTACACCATCGCCACCGGCGCCCGCCCCAGTGCCATTCGCGCCTGTGCCATGGCTTTAATTTACATCGCCGCTCCCGCATTCGGCAAAAAGCCCAACATACTCACTGCACTCGCTCTTACCGCAAGCACAACATTTTCAATCGCCCCGTCTCTCGTCTACGACATCGGATGCCAGCTCTCTTTCGCCGCAATGATCGGCATTATCGCCTTCTTCAAGCCAGTCAACACGCTGCTGCTGGATTTCTCGAAAACTCAGCGACTTCTCAACATGAGAAACGAACTCGCCGCAAGCGGACGCAATTTTTCAGCCGATATCTTCCATTCCGCGTACAAAGCGGCAAAATTCATTATCGCCACCTTTTCTGTCTCACTGGCCGCCTGGATGGCGTCCATCCCATTGACCGCCATTTATTTCGACCGTTTCACGCCAGCAGGTCTAATTGCCAACATCTTCATATCTCCGTGCACATTATTGGTGGCCGTCAGCGGCATCGCCGGACTCTTCTTCGGATTGTTCTCCGACTTCGTTGGTTCATGCTTCATAAACTCTGCATGCCTGTTTACCAGCTTGATGACCTTCGTCTCACGGCTGACCGCATCAATACCCGGCGGCAATATTGACATTTCAAATCACCGCATTTTGCTATTGACTGCGTGGCTGTCGGCAGCTGCCATACTTTGGTTTCTACTTCGCAAAAGTAAAGTCGGTCATCTCAACTCGTAAAGGTATTCCCAAAATGACAATAGACTCCCATACCCATATTTTCCCGGACGATATCGCCAAACGCGCACTCGCCAAACTTGAGGAACTCGCAAAATTCAGAATTCATCCTTGCGATGATGGAACATTGAACGCGCTCCTCAAAGACATGGCTGATAATGAAATTGACAAATCCGTCGTATGCCCCATCGCCACCAAACCAACCGACTCGTTTTTCGAAGGAATTTTGCGCGAGGCGAAATTTTTAATGGATGGTCTCCGGGGCGAGGAAGCGCGTCAGAAAATAATCCATCTCGCTTCCGTGCATCCCGACGATGAAAATCGCTTCTCTCACCTGAAGGCGGTGGCGGATGCCGGTATCAAAGGCGTCAAACTCCACCCCTTCTACCAGCCACTGGTATTGGACTCGCGCGAAATGCTTGAATACTTTCGCTGCTGTCGCGACCTCGACCTATTCGTAATCGTCCACTGCGGATTCGATGTAGGTTTCCCCGCCGACCCAATCGCCGGCCCCGAACGGATCAGCCGCGTGATAAAAGAGGTGCCCAGCCTGAAATTTGTTGCGGCGCATCTTGGAGGGCTGTTCCAGTGGGGAGGTGTTTGTGAACACCTGCTCGGCAAAGATGTCTATCTCGACACCTCTCTGCCTCCGTTTTCATTTGAAAACCAGGACGCCTTGAAAATCATTCGGGAGCATCGCGAGGACAGATTGCTTTTTGCCACCGACTGGCCGTGGCTCAATCATTCCGACGCAAAAAAATTCATCGTCTCGGCAGATGTATCCGAGGAACGAAGAACAAAGATCATGGGCGAGAACGCCCAGCGCCTTTTCGGTTGCTGATCCGCTTTCAGCGGCCGTCAGGCCTCTGATCGAATTCAGCGACAGAAGCGGAAACCTCTTCAATCATCGATTCGCGCGATGAAATATCCACAACCGGGCACGGCAACGCCTTTCGGAAAATGATGCCGTACCCCTTGCTGGCAAAGCGCGAATCGGCGATTATCACCAGCCCCCGATCAGTGCAGGTTCGGATAAGACGGCCAAATCCCTGACGGAATTTTATAACAGCCTGCGGAATTGAATATTCCCTGAAATCGTTGCCGCCATTGCTTTTTATCTGTTCGCATCGCGCCGAAAAAATCGGATCCCCGACAGACGCAAACGGGAGCCGGCAAATGATAACGCACCGCAGCGCGGGACCTGGAATATCCACACCCTCCCAAAACGACTGGACGCCGAACAACACCGCCGCCTCTTGCTTTTTGAATCGGGCCGTAATTTCATCGCGCGAACCGTCGCGATTGTGAACAAGCAATGTCACCCCCGCATCGCGCAACGGTTTTTCCACCTGCGCAGCCACATCCAGCATTGACTCAAAACTTGTAAACAGCGCCAGCGCCCTGCCGCGCGTGATACGCAATATGTCGCACAACAATGCGCCCAACTGCTCCTTGTAGGTGCCGTTGTACAGAGCGCCGCCGTCCGGAGGAGGCAAAAAGTCCGCCGACAAAACTTTGCACTGGGTCAAATAATTGAACGGACTTTCCGCTAATGCGGTCTTTAGTTTTCCCGACTCAACCAATCCAAGCCCAAGTCTTCTGCCGACAAAAGAAAAACTCGCATTGTAACGAAGTGTCGCGGAAGAAAATACAATCGTTTTTTTCTCTTTGTAAAAATCGCGGGCCAATGCCTCGCCGATTGACAAAGGTGCGGCATTTAATGCCACGGAATGCCTTTTCGCATTTCTCGCCCGTTCAGACGCGCTTGCCCAGAACACATATCCGGCGTCCTGCGCCGAAAATAGAAACTCGACATTGAGTGACAATTCGCTCAGCTCCGCGGCTGCTCCATCCAGAAGAGCGGTCTGGTCGCCGAACAACGGCAATTCTCCGGCGGTCCGCGACTCCTCGATCATAGCGGCCGCCGCTTTAAGTTCGCCGATCGCATCCGCCAAAGCACCGCGCAGCGCATTTTTCAAATCGAGCGTTTTTTTCTCGTCCCACTCTTCATCGCTGCACGGAACAAACACGCGATTTTTTAAAATCCTTCGGACAAGCGTGTCAGCATCGCCGACACATTGGTATCTAACCTCACTTGCACCCTGCGGAATCAGATTCGCCATTTCCGCAAAAAACGACGCTGCCTTTTTGCGTATTCTCTCTACCGATGAGGCGCATTGCGAAAGTCGTTTTTTGAACTGAGTCCGCTCTTTGGGCGTAAAAGCGATTGTACCCTCCTCCACTACCTTTCGCAGCTTGTCGACCACTCCCATTCTGCTTTTAGGAGCCGACACCCGACGAAGCACATGTCCGATTTCACTCTCGGAGACCGTTTGCGAATAATGATCGGTGGCGGCATCCTCCAAATTGTGCGCCTCGTCAAATACGATTTGCGAATAAAGCGGTAGAATCACGCCCGGCGCTGACGCATCGGCGAACACCAGCGAATGATTGGCAACTACGATATGTGCCTTGTTGGCCTTCTGTCTGGCCTTCTGTACGAAACATCGTCTGAAATGCCGGCATTTGCGTCCCGAACATTCTTTACTTGAAGAGGAAAACTCCGCGGCGAAACTTTCGGGAATTCGCGGGTGCAACATTGTCAGCACATCCAAATCACCATCTTTCGTAAACGCCGCCCATGCCACCAGTTGTGCAAAGTTGCGGCGGTGCGCGCGATCATACGAATAATCGTTGTGCTCCAGCACCGTGACGAAATTCCGGAGACACAGATAATTTTTACGGCCCTTCAGCAATGCTGTCCTCAGCAACGGCGCATTGCCTTTTGCTTCTGCCGTCAGCAGTTTTTGGACAAGAGGCAAATCCTGTTCAATCAGCTGGGTCTGGAGATTCTTGGTGTTCGTACTCACCACCACCGGCACATCGTTGAGAATCGCCCAGCATGCTGACGGAATCAAATATGCAAGACTCTTTCCGACTCCGGTTCCAGCCTCGGCCATCAGGTGCACTCCGCTGTTGTAGGCCAATGCGACATTCCGTGCCATTGAAACCTGCCCGGCGCGCGGCTCATAGTTGCTCATCACCTGAGACAGCGGACCTCCGGGGTTGAAGAAATCGGCGATTCTCGAATCGCAGAGCGGAGTGCAGTCCTCCAGCTCAGGCGTACGTTGGCGCATGGAGCGGTCGACGTCAGCGACGAAACTGGTCCGCCAATCCCCAGTCTGGTCCGCGCGACTCGGCGAAATCGATTTTATCAACGAGCGAAACAACTCGCTACCGGCGTCATCTTCCATATCCCGGTAGATATCTGAAAATGCGTTCAGCACCCAAACCGGGAAATTGAGAAAAGCAGCCCTGATCTTCTTCCAGAGGTTAAAAAGCTTCTCCGCCGAATCCGCCTTCTCCAATTCGGTTCGGGAAAACGATGAAGGGAAGGCGAGATGGTACAGTTCAACAATCGGGAGAACCTTTGCGCCGATCCCGACAAATGCGGATGCGTCGTTGGTTAAAACAATCGCAAATCCTTTGCGTTGCGATTCGGCGGGGAAAGTGTCGAAAGTCGCCGCTCCCCGCTCATCCCGCTTACACCAGACCGCGTATATCTGCAACGCATCCTCCACCGGACACCTACATCAAGCCGTTACAAATCTCCGAGGGCGGCACCAAGTGAACCGAATGATTCGTTGGCCTTGCGATTATCGGCCTTCCACGCCTCGACATCAACCGTCTCCTCCTCTTGCGGTACCGCTTCTTTCTTTTTGACCGCAGGCTCTGGCTTGGGGAGCAAGGCGCGAAGCGAAAGTGTAATTCGATCGGCGTCCCAGTCGAGCTTCAAAATTTTGACATCGACTTTGTCCCCGATCTTGAGAATGCTCTCAGGTCTGATATCGCGTCCCCACGACATCTCGCGCAGCGGGATAAGTCCGTCGACGCCCCCGAGATCGACAAATGCGCCAAAATTCAGCAAACGGACGACCGTGCCGCTGACGATCTCGCCCTCCCAGAGATCTTCGCGCAACTCTTCACGAAGTTTTTCGCGCTCCGCTTCAAGCACCGCCTTGCGCGATAGCACAAGATTTACGCCGCGCTCCCCGTCGACATACTCGGTTATGATAAATTCAAAAGAGCCGCCCACCGGACTGAACGAATCGTCGCGTCGCAGAGAAATCGCCGAAAACGGGCAGAAACCGCGCTGCGAATTCACCGTAATCTCGTAGCCGCCTTTGATTTCCTTGACCACTTCTCCCTTCACGGTTTTTCCTTCGGAAAAAGCCTTGAGCAAAACCGGATCGAGGCGGGACGGCTCGGCGGAAGCAACCGGTTCTTTCGCCGGCTCCTCGCGCCGCGGTCCCTTGTCGCGGACATCAAGATGACCGGAAAGCATCGCTTCATAGTCCGCCATCGAAAACCCGTCGCCGGACGAAGCATTGTTTATCTTTTTTATAACGCGCATGACAAAATCTCCTAATCAAAAACTATTTTTTTGATGACAGCTTTTTCATCTTTTTTTCCATTTTCTGCCGCTCTTGTTCCGGCGCGCGATCGAGAAACACCACACCGTCAAGATGATCCAATTCATGTTGAATGCAGCGGGCCAGCAAACCGTAAGCCGTCACAGTTTGACGCATACCGTCAAGCCCGATATAAGTCACGGTGACCATGTTGGCGCGTTCTACGGGTGAATGCAATTTAGGGAAGCTCAAGCATCCTTCGCTGTCGGTCTGGGTGCCTTCCGCGGATATGATCTCGGGATTGAAAAGCACCATCGGCATTTTAACCGCGGCGGCATTCAACTCCTTGTACTCCTCCTTTTCACACTCCTCGGGAACGTCGATAACACACATTCGCTCGGTGCGACCGACTTGTTCTGCCGCCAAGCCCACGCCCTTTGCCGCATACATGGTATCCAGCATATCCTCCGCAAGACGCTTGAGCTCATCGGTTATAATACCCACCGCTTCCGCTTTTTTCCGGAGGACGGCGGCGCCATACACACTAATAGGAAGAATCATTATCCGCTCCTGCAAAAGAAATCGGCACGGAGTACTCCTCCGTGCCGATTGGAAGTGCGATTATTTCTTCATCGCTTCTTCAACGGCCACCGCCACTGCAACCGTGGCGCCGACCATCGGGTTGTTACCCATGCCGATCAGGCCCATCATTTCGACGTGCGCAGGAACGGATGAAGAACCGGCGAACTGTGCGTCGGAATGCATACGACCCATCGTATCGGTCATGCCATAGCTTGAAGGTCCGGCCGCCATGTTGTCCGGATGCAAGGTACGGCCGGTACCGCCGCCGGAAGCGACGGAGAAATACTTCTTGCCGTTCTCGATGCACCACTTCTTGTAGGTGCCGGCGACCGGATGCTGGAAGCGCGTCGGGTTCGTAGAGTTGCCAGTGATGGACACGCCGACATTCTCGAGCTGCATGATAGCGACACCCTCGGGAACATTATCAGCCCCGTAGCAGTTGACGGCCGCGCGAGCGCCCTTTGAGAAAGCCTTCTTCTCAACAACCTTCACCTTTTCGGTCTTGTTGTTGAAGGAGGTCTTCACATAGGTAAACCCGTTAATGCGCGAGATGATGTACGCAGCGTCTTTGCCCAGACCGTTGAGGATGACGCGGAGATTCGTTTTGCGAACCTTGTTTGCGTTGAGGGCGATTTTGATGGCGCCTTCCGCGGCGGCGAACGATTCGTGACCGGCGAGGAACGCGAAGCATTCAGTGGCATCATCAAGGAGCATCGCTCCGAGGTTGCCGTGACCGCGGCCGACCTGACGGTTTTCCGCGACGGAACCGGGAATGCAGAACGCCTGCAGACCGACGCCGATTTCGGCCGCCGCATCTTTTGCCTTCACGCAACCCTTCTTGATTGCCATGGCAGCTCCGACCGTGTACGCCCATTTGGCATTCTCAAAGCAAATCGGCTGGGTTTCCTCGACGATTTTGTACGGATCGATTCCGGCCTTTGCGCAAATCTCTTTGCACTCGAGGATGGACTTGATGCCGTACGGCTTGAGGGCGGCAAGGATTTTGGCCTCGCGGCGCTCGTAGCCTTCGAACAACTTCTCAGCGGCGGCGGCCTTTTTGGGAGCGGCCTTGGTCGCGCATTTTTTCTTAGCACATGCCATTTTAAATTCCTCCTCTTATTCCTTGCGCGGGTCGATGTACTTGGCAGCGCCCTCGAACTGGCCGTAGGTGCCTTTCGCCTTCTCCCACGCTTCGTTCGGGGTCATGCCCTTCTTGATGAAATCGGTCATCTTGCCCAACGAAACGAATTCGTAACCGACTACCTCGTTATTCTTGTCGAGAGCCATGCGCGTGCAGTAGCCTTCGGTCATTTCGAGATAGCGGGGCCCCTTTGCCTTGGTGGCATACATGGTGCCGACCATGGAGCGGAGACCCTTGCCAAGATCTTCAAGGCCGGCGCCGATGACCAGACCGCCTTCGGAGAATGCGCTCTGGGTGCGACCATAAACGATCTGGAGGAACAGTTCGCGCATCGCGGTGTTGATCGCGTCACAGACCAAGTCGGTGTTGAGCGCTTCGAGAATGGTTTTTCCGACGAGGATTTCCGAAGCCATGGCTGCGGAATGTGTCATGCCGGAGCATCCGATTGTTTCAACAAGAGCTTCTTCAATGATGCCGTTTTTGACATTAAGGGAGAGCTTGCAAGCTCCCTGCTGAGGTGCACACCAACCTACGCCATGCGTATAGCCGGAAATGTCCTTGAGTTGTTTGGCCTGAACCCATTTACCCTCTTCCGGGATGGGCGCAGGACCGTGATTGCACCCCTTGGCCAACGGGCACTGGTGCTGAACTTCGGTCGAATAGATCATGATTGTTTCCTTGCGTTTTCCAAACGTTTGAAGAAAGCACAATTATATCAAACATTTGCCGCGACATCAACACCGGCCGAATCGCACACTGGGAACTGGGACTTAAAAGCGGATTGCGCATAGAAAGATCCAAAAGTTTCCGTTTCCACTGTTCTACACGATTATCGGACATATCATATCTCCTTTACTTCATTCTCTCAATTGCCACAAGAAATACGATATTCAAAACAACCATCGCCCAAAACACAATACGAAAGCTTTTTTATACGACTTATGGCGCAACAAGCGTTGCGCCAACAATGCTCCCGGCCAGCCGCAATACAACTCAAGAATATGCAGCGTCTTCTCCGGTATACGCAACAAGCCCTTCTGCGCCTTGAACTTATCAAGCCCATAGGCACAGAAGGTAATGATGCTCATAATCACATATACCAATATTACATTCACTTATTGCTCTTACCTATTGAAGTAGCTACAACCGTAACATATTTTTCATTTTGGTTTAGCCTTTGTTTTTTTATTGAAATTATTTCTTTACTACCTTTTTCCCAAGCGGAGCAAAACTTGCTTGTGCAATATTGAAACACGCAATCCCCCATGGAATACCGATAATGGTTATGCAATAAGCAACGCCTAATATGGCTGAGCCAAGAGCCAACCAAAACCCTGCAAAAACAATCCAAATCAGATTTAAAAGCGCAGTACAAACTCCAGCAGACTCAGATTCAACAAGCTTTTTGCCAAATGGACAAAAAGAAAAACCTGCGATCCTAAAACAAGCAACACCAAATGGAATCCCTACAATTGTACAACAACACAACATCCCAGCTACAACCCACGAAAGCCCAAGCCAAATTCCACCAAAAGCAAACCAAAGTATATTCCCGATAAAAGACATAACTACATTACCCTTCTTTTTTTATTGCCGCAGTAAGGGCAAAATTGTAAAAAAGAGATTTTATAATGCCGGTTCATGCCGTCCCTTAAATGCTCCATTGGGATGGCGAAGGCACTTATTAGCCGTCAATGACTGAATGGATTTAGCCTTGTGCCCACAATGTTTACAGAAATATTCATTCTTCACACTTCCTTCGTAGAGAACGTGAAAACCTGCAAAAGCTCCTCCGGGGTGTCGAAGACATTTGTTGGAGGTGAGAGTCCTAATTGACGATGCCTTATACCCGCAATATTTGCAATACACAATCCTATCGGCTGCACCCAACACAAAAATCACCGAAAGAACGAAAATCAAAACTATGGACATCTTCTTTGAACATACCATACCGAAAATCCTCATCTTTTTTTTCATAGATCACTTCTTTCATTTCTTGAAATTACAAACCGCATTCACAAGCATTACCATTAAATCTGACATCCATCAGCGAATTGCACCTTGCGAAACATCCAGGACCCATAATTGCAAGTGATGATGGCGATGTTATTGAGGCAATCACTATCTTCTGCCACATACGGATAATACTCATAGGGAGGATTCGTATAGGCATACGAAGTCCCTGCAAGCAGGACAAAAACAATTGCAGCGACTACCTTAAACATTTATCTTACTCACTTTCCTACAGCATCAAAAGGCACAACCATAAATACTTGTGTGAGATCGCGGATAGAATTGTACTCCCGTCCACAATTCGCACAATAATATCGTCTATCCGCAAAAGTCGGCGTAATAACAAGGCTTACTGCAAAGACCATAAAAAGACGCAAAAAAGTTTCTCCAATCTTTCGGGCGAGTCCACCTCGCGTCAGCGGGATCCCGGTCTTGCGCGCAATGCGAGTTTTAACTCCTGAAATTCCAACAGCTCTTTTCCATGAAAAACTCAATCCGGGAATTCTGAATTTAGACATTCTTCTCATTTGAACTTATCTCCGTCATACCTGAATTCTGGATCTTTCTCAGAATAATTTGAAATGATTCTTTTTAAATGTGCCACGCACCTGTTCTTATATACATACACCGCACTGACCGAAATACCCAATGCACGAGAAACTTTATCAGGCTCCTTCTCCTGAAGAACATACATCTGGAATGCGTCAAAGGTAACCGGATCCACGATGTCTTTCAAATCCAACAGTGCCACATTTATTATATGAGTCCGCCATTCCTCATTGCATTTTTGAGTCAACGTGTCGTTTTCATCTGCTATTTCATTTTCGCATTCGCTTATTTCAATCCCTTTCGCACTTTTAGCACGGAACATATCGATTATTTTATGCCTGATCACTGCTGTTAAATAAGCGCGGAATCTGCCGATATGTTCATCGTAGCGGAAAGTGGATCTGTTTTTGAAAATCGACCGCATCACTTCCTGCACCAAATCATGACATTGATCCTGATCCAGTCCAGATCTGCCGCCAATCGCGAAAATCAGCCGTGAATATGCAATATAAAAAGTTTCCCAGGACTCCTCGTCACCGGCGATCACCCTGTCTATAAGACTCTTTCTCGTAGTCCAGGCCATTTGATTTTATTCTCTCCGAATCTCGCGGCAGGCATTCACCGGAATCTCATACCGGTACACCAAAACCCCATTGCAGCATTCCGGCTCTGCGGAGTAAAGAGCCTTGTATACTTTAACCGTCAACCCATTTCCCGTTTTTCGGAATTTCCCGAGCGCATCCGTAACCAATGTGGCCGCCTTACGCTGATTGGCAACCGAGCGGGGATCCTGATCCTCACCGGCATTAAAGCAACAGAAAACCCGATAACTTCCGGATACCTCAGAAATTCTCGCGTAAACCGTTGTGTCATAAACGTCATCACCGTCAGACCGCCGTAAAACAATGAACAGCGAAAAAAGCGTTGCAATCACTGCCAATGCTCCCGATGCCAACGGCAGAGGCCTCCTCCATCCGGAAGAGCGCACGCCAATTGCCAACTCTTTCCGCGCATCTTTCACGGCCTTCACAAATTCATCCCCACTTTTGTAACGCGCATCAGGATCAGAGGCGCATGCCTTAACGTAAATCTTCCGCATAACGGCAACATCCTGCAAAGAATAATTCTTCGGCAGAATTGGAAACCTGTCAGCGGATTCATTTGTTAGGGCGCAGTAAATAACCTTACCAAGCGCATAGAAATCACGGAGTTTGCGCTTTTCGAAATTTTCGTCCGCAATCCCCTCTGGAGGAATAAAACCGATCGTTCCAGAATCGCGGCTTTCATTCTCGCCGCAGACCAGTCCGAAATCGGCCAGCAATGCTTTGCCGCCTCGGAAAATGACATTTCCGGGCTTGATATCGCAATGCACGAGACCGTGACCATGAAGCGCGCTTATCGCTTTGATGAGAGATTCCGCAATGTCCAATACTTCAAAAACATTAAGCGCACCCCTTAATGCCAGACGGTTCTCCAGCGTGTCCGGACAATACTTTTCCGAACCGGGAACATTGTCCGCCAAATCCATCGTGTAATATGTATGCCCCTCAAATTCTCCAACGTGGTGAATCGCCGCCAATCCAGACTCATTGCCAATCGATTTTCTCAAACATGCTACCGATTCCATCTCCCTACGGGCATCACCAGTCAGAAATTTAAGTGCCAGCTCCGTCCCGGTCAGATCACTTACCAAATATACATCTCCGAACGCACCGTAAGCGATAGGTGTTCTTATGGTAAAATCGGCGATGCGCTCACCGTCGGCGAACCGGAACTCGTGCTCTTCAGACAACTAGCGCCTCTCTTGTTTCGATCTCATTTCAAAATAATCGGCTTCAGTCTTCGCATATGCGTCTTTCACATCCGCGAGAAATTTCCGGTTTTTCTCAAACTCGGCCAACTCGCCACGACATCCGGCACAAACAAGCAAATGAGGATATTGAACAAACCGTCGGAATTTGCCCATGCGCTGTTCAACGACGACTGCATAATCATGCCACCCGAGATGCATCACCTTAAATCCTTACCTGCAAGCCCCGGGCGGAACTTTGGCGAATACCAAAGTGCGATTGGAGGTTGAATTGTATTTCACCTCGATATCAATCTGACTCTTATCTACATACGACACTTTCCGTCCTGAATACTTACTTAAGGCTAGCATGATCAGTTCGCCGATCTGGCGTTTTTCAGATGAACCAAGAGTTCCGATAGAATCGGTCATTATACGGTATGTTCCGTCTTTAAAACCGACCGTGACCGTTGCCGAAAAGGGCAGCGCGTAAGTAAAGGTCTTCTTCCCCTTATCAAACCTGTCGTAATCCGGAGTAGAATCGGGTGGCTGAATTTCCGCTGCGTTTTTTTCCTCAACCTTAACTTCCGTCTTGACCGGCTGCGGCTTCTCCGCCTCTCTATCGGCGGAGGGCGTTGGTTTTGCCGCAACCTCTTCTGTAGCCTGCTTGACGACAGGCACCTTTTGGGATGTCGGTGCATCCGTAGACTTCACTTGCGCGGATTCCTCCGCCGGCTTCGCGGCAGTCACAGTTTTCGAGACCGAAGCCGGAGGAACCTCCGTCTGCTGTTTGCAATCTTTATCAGCGTTATTTTCCGGTATTGACGCTTGAACGTTCTTCTTGCCTCCGCTCATGGCATTTTCCACCACCTCACCAATTCTTGCCTCTTTCACACCATCTTGAAGTTTGCCGATATTTTCCTTGGTACAGATTATCTTGCCTACACAAAAAACCAGTACACAGAAAAGAATTATCTTTATCGGAATCATTAAAGCTCCGGCTGCGTTCCACAAGCCCTTAATAAGCGCTATAAGAACCGCTACCGCGACAACGGCAACCACGATATAAGTTACAATTTCATTCATTTTACTTTTCCTCGTTATTTTTTAAAACTTTAAGCATATTAGCATTTCCTGTCTCGTTTATCCTATCAAACTCTCTCCTACACAATTCGACAAACTCTTCTGGATGTTTGAAAGCATCTGAAGAATATTCTCTCTTGGATTCGATCTTCCGGCGACCGTTCACATCCGTATATTTCACGACACTGAGAAAGCCGCGCGAATTCGTTTTGTTGCAGCATCCAATTCCCGCCTGTTCCTGCGACACCTCCGATAAAAGCGGATTCCCCATAGGTTCAAGTAATTGCTTGACCGCCAAAACAGCATTCGTATCTATATCAGGCGCAGCCACCACGAGATTAGTTTTTTTTACTTTTGGCGCTTTCACCACACGGCATCCTTCAGCTTTTACAGCAAATGAATAACACAGCATTTCACCGTTCTTCTCCACCAGACCTATGGTGTACAATCCTGACACATCAACAGTCTCATCCGGCTTCACTTTACAGAACCGCATCAATCCCTTTGTACACAACGACTTCCCTTTGAAATCATTCCATCTGGCATTTTTTTGAGAATCAAATTTTGTCTGTGCGGGAAATCGGCAATAAATCCGGTACTCCGCTCCGTCTCGTACGACCTCTACGGTTTCATTTTTTTGCCGGTTAATCGTGAAGACTTCGGCATTCAACGCCCCACAGCCGCACAACAACAATATGGATAAAACCAGTTTCATATTCCAAATCAATTCATAAAATCTTTGGCGTCGCAGGTAACAATCCCTTTTGCCCTCTCTTCGCCGTCGATCGCATCGACCTTCACTGCGGTATTCTCCTTCTTTTCTTTCGTATCGGATGTCGAGACAACACTGACCGATGCATTGGGAGGCAAAGCTTTGCCGTCTACACCGACACCACCAGTGCTTACCGATAGTGTAGTTTGACTCGCGGCCTTATGTGGAGCAGACTTGCACCCGGCAAAAATTCCTACCACAACAGTCAACAAAATAAGTAAATTTCTCATATTCTATTTGAATTATCTGTGCGCTGGCATCACTGCCGCGCGCACAGATTAGAGTTAATCAAAAGAAATCGCCGGCGTCAGAAGCGGCCGCGCTCTTCGGTTTCTTCATTCCCTTGAGGATGTCTGGATCTTTAGCACCATTGGGCGCAGCAGCGGCAGAACCTTCCTCTGCATTGGCGTTCTCACCGTTGATGGCATCGAGTTCCTTTTTATCGCTAGCTTTCTTCTTGGCTTTTTCCGCCTCGCCCATGTCATCGACCTCAGCGTGAGCTTCGTTCATGGTCTTGGCCATGTTCTTGATGGAAGCTGCTGCCTTTGCATTCCATGCGCCAACCCAAACGTATTCGCCAGAGTCATTCATACCCTCCCAGAGAGCCTGAATACCAGAAACACAAGCCTGCGCAGACTGTGCGATCTGTTCCTTCGTCATTTCTGATTCAGTAAAAGAGGATGCCTCAGACGATGTCTCGTTGCCAGCCGCATCGGTGGCGGAAACGGCGGCTTCCTTTACTGCGGTCTCGCCGTCGGAGGTTTTGCCCCATTTGCACTTCGTAGAAAGGAAGCGAGTGAACTCAAGACGAGCTGCGTCGCGAGCTTTGACGCCACCATACTTAGCGGCTCTTCCCGGATTGCGACGAAGCGCCTTAGGGACTGCGATCTTGCCGACGACCACAAGTGTCGAAATAACACCATTCTGATACTTGATGCTCTGAACGCCGCTGGGCAGATTCTTCATCTGTTCCACGTCTACTGCGAACAGTGTGCTCACGCTCATGGCGGTTGCGCACGCGATTGTCATGAACTTTTTCATTGTTTTTTCCTTTTTTGTTTTTGGGTTTGATTTAAGTGTTATTCGAAATCGAATTCCACTAAAGTGTTCTGAACCTTACCAAGTTCCGGACGCTGAGAGCGGCGCTTGACATCGGTTTTAATGTGCTTTTCGAGAAATTCAGCCAGGTCTTCCGTTTCTCCCACGTAATTGAGAGTGTATTCAACGGTGTCGCCCTTCTTTTTCATCTTGACGTTCTTGGCTCCCGGCACCATCCCCAGCCCATCCTTGACGATCTTGGTGACTTTCCGGTACTCATCGTCATCGTAGTTGTTGAGCCGCACGAGGACTTTCCGTCCGTCGGCATTGGCCCTTCCGATGAAGGTATCAAGTTTCTTGTGAAGAGCGCTCTTGATGGACTTCAGCGCTTTCAGACACCCCGCCGTGCCGCCTTCATCAGATTCGCCGGTTACACTAAAAAGCTGTCCGCCAGCCACTTTGTCCTTCACTATGACACGGACGACAGATCCGTCATCTCCGTTCTGGCCGACAACATCGATGATATAGGCGGCATCAAAGATATTTCCGACCATTCTCAATCCGAGATCGCCGAAGAAGCCGGAACAGACGTCAATCAGCGCAGCATCGTTCGAACGGACGCAGAATCCGGGATTGCCCATCGTTTCGAGATACGACCGGTAATCTTCCATAACCTTGTCCTTTGCGACCTTGGCGACAATGGTGATAAAAACCGCGCTTCCCGTCTTTTTTTCGTCGACAATACGGCTAGACTCCACAAAACCGGCACACGCACTGAAAGTCTTCGCCTTAAACGTGTCGTCGCAGGCAAACATTTCGTTCCCGTCATTATCCACGCTTTCGGCGGAGACCGACTGCTTCGCTGAAGTACTCACCATCGAAATGCCGAGAACCTCCGCAATCGCATTACGTTGCGCTTCGGCCAACGCCATTTCCCTCGCTTTCGCATGAGAAATAACATTGTTGTAGTAACCCACGCCTGAGGTTCTCACCGTGTCCGGTCCCAGCTTCTTCATCGCTTTTTCCAGATCGGCGGTCACATCGACCACCTGTTCCGTCAAAAGGCAATATACCGTCAGTTTCTCGCCAGCAAGTTTTTCCTTGCAGATGACGATGCCGCGCTGCACCTGATTGATATCCATCCGGGTAACGGTTTTCGAAAGTTCCGATGAAGTATACGACTCTCCGTCGTCATTCACGGTTTCCACCTCTGTCTTCTCCGAAGTGGCAACCGACGAAACTTTGACACTGAAGATACCCGCTATCGTTTTGCGCGCGTTGAGTTTCGCCTGTTCGCGGGCGACATTCACGTCGCCCTGAACGAAGACCACTTCCTTGCAGACGATAAATGAGCCGCAGGAAGGATTTTTACCCATCAATGTCTTCCGCCCGGCGGATTCCATCCTTTGAATAACAGTATCCACATCAAACGCGAAGAGTCCTGTCACAGCAAAGACAATTGAGAATATCAACAGTGTCTTTTTCATTATCTCTTAACTCCAGCGTCAATGAGTACGTCTTTAGGCGGACGAGGCATGCCCAGTGAAACCACATAAAGCGCGGTATCTTCGCCATCAAGAAATTCTTCCGCCTTCTCCTTGCTGCTGGCAGCAGCAAGCATCTGCTTTTTCCACGTCGGGGAAAGCCAACGCCAAACGCGAACTCGGCTCTTGCCGTCACCGGCGCGCATTACAGTACCTACAGCAATCGAATCAAGATCTTCGTTGGAAATAAGCATCTGCATATTCTTCGTAATACCGATTTCAACGCCGCCCTTGATGGTCAAATCAAGATTCCCATCCAGGATCTTCATATCACCCACCATTGCGCCAAATGGTACACGGTTAGCGAGCTGAGCATTGAACTGGAAAAGGCAATGAAGCGTGGCCACATTAAAGGCCTCCTGGGCAACCTTATCCGAATCTCCACCCATTCTGCGACTGGAAACCCCCATAATAGCCAATTTTCTCTTTTGAGCATCTTGACAGATAAGAGTCTCCTTTACCGAAGGCAACTCCAAATCTCCCAGACCATTGATTTTGGTTCGGTTGTCGATAAGCTCCCACTGAAGGCGACATATATAATTGCCTATGTCGGTATCATAGCCATTAATTTCCTCTGCCGTCAAACTGATGTTCATTCGACAAAGAAATTCATACTGTACCCCGTTTACAGCATCACCAGTCTTGAGCGCGGAATTGAATGTCGAAGCATCAACATAAGCGAGATTATATGCTTTCACCTTTCCAAGTTCCGTACGAGCAAAGTTCTGCATAGCGGTCATGAATTTCGCACCGTCACGGAGTTTCAGACGACCTTCGGTCTGATCCGTCATATCAAGCAAAATGGCTATTTTGTTCTTGTGCCGTTTTTTGATATCTTTCATCTTGATATCATTAACGACAATCTGCTCATCAGACATATCATCGACGGTCTCGCGATCCATGAAAATCATCTTTTTCTGATGATCTGGAACCGTGGCACACCCTGCCGCGATAAGAATCGCGGCAGCTGTTAGAATATTGATAATTCTCATTTCAGACTCCATTTAATTCCTCACCGGCATTGGCACGGATAAGCTGAACACGGCGATACATCTCAAGAGTAAATGCATAACATTCGAGAGCCTCGGACAACTGCTTGATTATGTTCAGAGCAGCTACAACCCTGGCAATCGTTCCGGCATCGAATCTCTTGAACGAATTCTTCAATTGAGAAGCACTCTTCGACGCCTTGGCAATCTCTATCCCAATAATAGCCAATTCCGCCAATTTTTTCTTGGGATCAAGTGCTCTGACAGCAGCAGCGCCCTTGATAATACGAGGACCGACCTTCTCCGCTTCGGCAACCTTGGCATCGTGTTCCAGAACCTCCGCCCATACCTTGTTGTAAGCATCCTGCTCAGACAAACCTTCTTCTTTCACAAAATACTGGATGTCATTGAGAAACCCAACATAGTCATGGTTGTTTTCAGTAGCTGCGACATATTCCTTCATCAATCTGTGAGCAAAACTAAAGTTGTCGCAGGCGACCAAACCAAGATCATTAAGCGCTTTATCATTCAAAATAATACGCTTTGGAGGAGGAAGCGAAGCTATGCGGGCATATTCTTTTTCAATTGCGGCGCGCTTTTCCTCTGGAGTCATGGTCATGCACCCAGTTACAACTGCAGCAATGCATGCTCCGATTACTATCGTTCTCTTCATTGTTTTGTCTCAATTTCTTTAGGTTGTTACACATAAGAGTTCGTTTACTTCCGAACATTTCTTACACATAATCTTTTTGTCCTTTTTTTTTGCGTCACGCCTTCTAAGGACAAAAAAACGTGGCGTGCCTTTCAAAATCCATGTCTTGAACGAGGCACCGCCAAGCGCCTAAACAGAAACACGAATAGAAGACACGCCACGTGTAATTACACACGTAGCGCACCTCACATACTCAGCTTCTGTTTTGAAAATTGGCGGTTTCGTTCAAAGCCAAATACGCAAGATTGCGTACGTTGTATGGGTTAGGTTGCCCACCCCATACTCACTCTCACTCCGGAGGGAGCGGCGCGTTGAGAACAACGCGCCCTACCGTTTCATCCGTGGAGAAGCCGGCCACTATCCTCCTTCGCTCTCCGAGCTTCCACCTACGCACTACGTGCTACTGTGGACAGGACGGAGGACTGGCGACCGGTATATCATTTCAATCAGTTCTCTTTTCTTCCTTTCATTGTCTGGTTACTGATGTGAAAATCAAAACACCATCTTACTACACGGCACTTTAAGCCGCGTGGACTATCGTTCGATCCATGCGCGACTCAGAATACCCTGCCGCCACCCGTCCAATACGATTTAATTCTTCAAGCACCTTGAGCCGTTCATCAATTGTCAACGACAAGCAGAACGCCTCGTCCTGCTTTTCTAAAGTGGTCATTTTCACAACTGTTCTATCCATTCTTTTTCTTCTCCCGCAGTTTCTCCACACCTTCCCTCAAGAGACATTCAACCATGTCCCTGTAATCTGGATTTAATAATTTCCCGCCCATATTCATACTACACCCGCTCCTCCCGTGCACACGAACCGAACACGCAAAGCTTTTCGGCTTTGTGGGCCCTTGCGACAGCGTAAATCTCCTCTCGCTTCGCCCGTATCTCGTCAGGCATACACATGATTTTTATCTGTAAAACACCGTTTATTATACTTCTTTTCCGCTCTCTACGCAACCAAGAGCAGGCCGGAAACATCGCCGCAGACGGGGGGTGGGACTTCTATCTCGTACCTTCATGCCCCATTGCTCGCAGATAATCCTTAACCTTGTTTAGCGCTTTTCTCAAATCCTCCTTCGAACCGACTGAACTGAGTGAAAGACGCAGAAACGAGCGAGCCGGGTTTTTAACAGCGGCAAATCGACATGAATGGCAAACCACAACCCCGGCGGAATGAAGCTCTCGCTCGATTTCCGGTCCGTTGCGGTGCGAAGACGGAAGTTCAACCGTCCGAAAAAACGGTATGTCCTTCCCATCGCGCCGGGCCTTCGGAAACACCCTGCCGAAAACCGCGTTCATCTCTTTTGCCCTTCGAAGCTTCCGCAAAACAAGTTTTTCCGCGCGACCGCTTAAAATCAGCTCGCTCATAATTTCCGTATCCAGCGCACTGGCTTTAATCGTCAACCGGTGGTGCGCATGAAGCAGTTTTTCCAGATAACGTTCTGGTGCAACCGCAAAAGCGACACGCGAACCGGCGGCGAGAAATCGCGTCGACCCCGTAAGATGAAAGGTCAGCTCCGGCAACCGTTCAAAAAAAGTTCCCGAACCGTCCGGAACCAGCGTCGCGTCATCCTCAAGAACCAGAAGCCCGCTCCCGCCAATTACCGACGCCAGTTCATCTTTCCTGCGCTTCGACATCGTCACCGTCGTCGGGTTGGCGCACGTCGGCATCAAAAACACCCCTTTTACGTTCCGCCTGAGCGCCGCCCTTTTCAAAGCATCGGGCAGCATTCCTTCCCCGTCACCTTCAATCGGAATCAGCTTAAGCCTCGTCAAGCGCGCCGCATCAATTAAATTGCCATAGGTGAATTCATCGACCGCAAGAGCATCTCCTATGTCGAAAAAAGAAAGCATTATCGTAACCAGCGCACTGTGCACACCTGGGAAAACAACCGTCTGTCGCGGTTCAACCCCCATTCCCAGACGAGATACCCAAAATGCACCCGCCGCACGATGACGCGCCGTGCCGCTCCGCTCCCCGTACGAAAAAAGATTTCTCGTATAATCGCGGTTCAAAACATCGCGCGCCGTCTCCAACAGCTGCGAGTACCCTAGTTCGGGAAACCCCTGGACCGCACCGAGATCGAAAACGGTGCCCCCTACATCCGCTTCCCCTCCCTGCAGCGGAGCAACAAAAGTGCCGCGTCCCGTAATGCCATAGACCAGCCCCCGCTCACGGCAGATATCGTAGGCGCGGGTGACGGTGGTGAAATTGAGATCAAGCCAGTCGGCGAGTTCGCGCTGCGGCGGCAGACGGGTTCCAGGCGGAAGAACGCCCGAATCGATGTCATGCGCAAGTTTTGCGGCGAGCGAAAGGTAGCGCGGGCGAACCAGCTCCTTCCGCTCCGGCTGCCAGCTCAACGGATGTCGGGTGAAATCATTCAGCGGCATAAGTTGTAATCCATACAATATTTTAAATGTATTGATTCTAACACAGTGCTAAACTCTCCGTCAATTCTGCATGACGACAGCTCCCCCTTTGGAAAGAAAGCATAGGGGCTAAAAATAAAGGAAAAACGAAATGAAAAACGGAAAACCAGACCGCACATTGGCCGAGAAACTAAAAGGTGGCGTTATCATGGACGTGACCACGCCGGAGCAGGCAAGAATCGCGGAGGATGCCGGCGCATGCGCCGTCATGGCGCTTGAACGAGTTCCTGCGGACATTCGCGCCGCCGGAGGCGTCAGCCGGATGAGCGATCCGGGAATGATACGCTCGATCCAGGAGGCGGTCGACATTCCGGTGATGGCCAAATGCCGCATCGGACACATCGTCGAAGCGCGAATCCTCGAGGCGATCGGCATCGATATGATCGACGAGAGCGAGGTGCTTTCTCCCGCCGACGATAAGCTTCATGTCGACAAGCGCAAGTTCGCCGTTCCCTTCGTGTGCGGCGCGCGCGATCTCGGAGAAGCGCTCCGGCGCGTGGGCGAAGGGGCGATGATGCTTCGCACCAAGGGCGAGGCGGGAACCGGCGATGTCGTCCAGGCGGTCAGACATCTGCGCAAAATCGAGCAGGATATCCGGCGGCTGACCGGATTGCGCGACGACGAACTTTACGATGCCGCCAAGGAGCTTGCCGCACCGCTCGACCTTGTTAAAGCGGTCCATGAAAGCGGGCGCCTCCCGGTCGTCAACTTTTCGGCGGGCGGTGTCGCGACCCCCGCCGATGCGGCGCTCATGATGGAGCTGGGGGCGGAAGGCGTTTTCGTCGGATCCGGAATCTTCAAAAGCGGCGACCCCGCCAAACGCGCCGCCGCCATCGTCAAAGCCGTCGCCAACTGGCGCGATGCGAAGATACTGGCGGAACTGTCCTCCGGTTTGGGCGAGGCGATGGTCGGCATCAACCCCGACGAAATCCGGACCATCATGGAGGCCCGCGGCATTTAATCCCAACCGCCGGAATTGCGGAAAATGAATGAGGTGCTGCCGATTCGGATTCGCGAAGTGCCTCCCTTCATTTTTCGCATTCCGGCAGTCCCGAGTTTTTGCGAAACGTGCTCATCGACATTGCAAAGCGTCTCTTGAACAGATTTTTGAGATAATTCGGACTTTCAAATCCGCAGGCGGCCGCGATCGAATCGATCTTCTCTCTGGTTCCAGCCAGGCGCCGCCGAACTTCATCCAGACGTTTTTCCATGATTGCCTGCAGTATGCTATTACCCTGCAACTGCCGGAATCTGAGATCGGCCAGCCGCCGCGAGCATTTGAGGTGGCGCACGACATCGTCCACGCCGATTCCGTCCAGCGCATGGCAGTCAATGTAAGCCAGCGCCTTCTGCACGAGAAGACCGGCATGCGATTGCTCCGCCGTCGATTCGCGCTGAACGATTCTGTTGACTCCGACAACCGCCGTTCGGGAAGATGCCTCCTCCCCGTCCATCATCCTGTCGAGCATCTCCGCGGCCAAATGCCCCTCGTGTCTGAAATCGGGCTGTACCGATGAAAGCCGCGGGCGGGCGTTCTCGCAGATGAGCGTGTCGTTGTCAACGCCAAGAACTGCAACCTGTTCGGGAATTTCGATTTGCCGCGCCGCCAGCGTTTTCATCAAATCGAACGCATAATCGTCATTCGCCGCCAACACCGCCGCCGGAAGCTTCAGACCGGCAATTTCTTCGCAGTCAAATAGTTCATGGCACCAGTGCCCGTGGTCGTTGAGCGTATTCCTGAACGCCATAAACCTCGCCTCGCTCCAGTCGGTCACCGGCCTCGAATGAAGAAATGCGTAAGACCGGGCAATACCCTGACGAAGCAGAAAGTGCGCAGCCTGCGAGCCGATGGCAGGCGCCGAATTACGGATGAAAGCGATGTTCTTTTCGCGTTTTGCCAGTGCCTCGCAATGGACGTCAACAACGATAGTGGGCGTCGATATCCCCGCCAATGGCACGACGGCATCTCGGGCATCGGGAATCGAAACGATAAATCCGCCGGTTCCGTCGGAAATCGCTCGCTCGACCACCTCGCCGGTTAGCTCCCCAGAGGTGCGGACAAGTTGAATCTCCCAAGGAACATCGCCTGCATACCGTTCATTGAGATATTTAAAAATACCCGCCAGCTTCTCCTGTCCCGCAATCACCGACATTTTGAGCGCGATAAAGACTTTTTTCTTCTTCATGGAGAGTATCATACCATATTCTTTGCTTGATGTGTGATATGATTTTGCCGGATTGTGTATGTTACTGCTGAAGGTAAAATGCTACAATTCATTATTATGAAGATTAAAGTCATTTCTTATGCAGTAGCGATTCTTTTCGGCATTCTCGCCGCAGAAAGAACCGCATTCGCCGAATTCATGATCGACCGTACGGCCATGTCCAACGCTTATTGGAATATTTGGAACGATCAGGTCCAAGCCAAAATCGATGCCGATATTGAAAAATACCGCAAGGCTGATGCCACGGTGGAAATTCCCGCGCCGGACGGAGTTGAAGTGTCGGTTGAACAGAAAACGCACGCATTTTTCTTCGGTGCGCATATTTTCAACTTCGACCAGCTCGGCAAGAAGGAGTGGAACAACCGCTACAAGGCGCTGTACGACCAAGAGAAGGGTTTGTTCAATTCCGCGACCGTCGCATTCTACTGGCGCACACTCGAACAGTACCCAAACTCTCCGCGCTTCGCCGCTGGATATGAAGACAGCGAGGAATACTGGAATCGCGAATACGCGACCGACCCGGAAGGTTGCAAGTCCAAGCCGCATTGGAGACGTCCAGCCGTCGACCCAGTCATCTCTTTTCTGCGTACACGCCGGGTGCGCATCCACGGACATCCCCTGGTATGGGGCAACAACGAGTGGCATACGCCGAAATGGATCTGGGACGAATTCTGCCCAGAAAGCGAAAAGGTTGCGCTCGAAAAGGCGTCTGGCATCTCCATACCGGTTCGCGATGTCAAAAAGCCCATCTGCACCAGAGACATGAGCGATCCCGGGGAGTGGCGCTGGTGCGGCACCTGGCGCAAAATATTCAAGAATCTCGGAGAGGAGAAGATCGCCGAGCTGGTGCCGACGTATCTGAAGAACATGGAGAGCCTTTACGAAAGGCGCGTGCGCGAGATTGCGCAACGCTACGGCACGAGGGTCGATTCCTGGGATGTCGTAAACGAGAGTGCGACCGACTTTGTCCGCTTCAACAACAAGTCGATCCGCAAGCTTCCATTCGACGCCAGCCACTACGGGCCGATGCCGTCGGACTACGCATACAAGGCGTTTGCATGGGCGCAAAAATATCTGCCCCAAAGCGCATGGCTCAATCTCAACGACTACAACATGGATGACGGATTTTTCATGCAGGCGAACGATCTTTCCGCAAACGGATGCCGCATCGATGTCGTCGGGTCCCAGATGCATCTTTTCAACCCCAAGGAGAGCGCTAAAATCGCTGCGGGCAAAATGCCGGCGCACATCACACCCGAAGGTGTGGCCAAACGCTTCGAGCGCGTTTCCAAGGCGGGCAAGCCCATTCATCTCTCCGAGATTACCATCACCGCACCCGACAACTCGGAAAAGGGACAGATGATTCAGGCGATTATCACGCGCAACTGTTACCGCGCCTGGTTCGCGGTTGAAAAAATGAACGGCATCACCTGGTGGAATGTCGTCGACAACTGCGGCGCACCCGGCGAGCCGTCAATCAGCGGTCTCTTCACCCGCGACATGCAACCCAAGGCGGTCTACCACGCGATGAACGATCTGATCAACCGCGAGTGGAAAACCAAAACCGTCGTCGCGGCGAAGAACGGCAAGATATTCTTCCGCGGTTTCCGCGGCCGCTATCACCTCAGCTGGAAGGACGCCTCCGGCAAAATTCAGACCAAGATCGTCGAGGTCAAATAGCTTGACGCCAGTAAATTCAACCATCCCCGCGAGACAACTTATGAACATCAACAAAATCAACCCCGCCACTCTCAAAATCACCGACATGCGCTTTGCCGACATCGACGGCGCGCCGAAACGCTGTACGCTTCTGAAACTCTACACCAATCAGGGACTCGTCGGCTACGGAGAAGTGCGCGATGCTTCGAGCCGCACCTATGCCGCCATGCTAAAAAGCCGCATCCTCGGCGAAAACCCCTGCAACGTCGAAAAGATTTTCCGCCGCATCAAGCAGTTCGGCGGCGACTCGCGCCAGGCGGGCGGAGTATGCGCGGTGGAACTTGCCTGCTGGGATCTCTGCGGAAAGGCGTGGGGGGTGCCGGTGTGGCAGCTTCTGGGCGGGAAGTGGCGCGATGAAATCCGCTGCTACTGCGACACCGACTCCGAAGGCGGCGGACGCGACATGGGCAAAGCGCTCAAAGAGCGGATGAAGATGGGATTCACCTTTCTCAAGATGGATCTTGGCATCGAGCTGCTGATGGGGGTGAACGACGCGCTTATCGCACCGCTCGGATTTCTCGACTACATGAAAAAAATGAAGAAGGTCGTGCAGACACCGCACGGATCGATTGATCCGCGCGTGATGAAGGGCGAGGCCTACGAGCTCTTCACCACGGCACACGGTCACACCGGCATCCACATCACCGAGAGGGGACTCGACCATCTTGAAAAATACATGGCCGATGTGCGCGAGGAGATCGGCTGGGAAGTTCCGATTGCCATCGATCATCTCGGCCACATTCCGTACGAAGACTGCGTGCAGCTTTTGCGCAGACTCGAAAAGTACCATCTTTCATGGGCCGAGGACGTGCTGCCGTGGCGCAACACCGAGCAGTGGCGGCAGCTTCATGCTGCGACCACCACTCCCCTCGGCACCGGAGAAGACATCTATCTGAAAGAAAACTTCAAGCCGCTGCTCGAGTCGGGCGCGCTTGCGGTCGTCCACCCCGACCTGCTTACCGCCGGCGGCGTCATGGAGACGAAGAAAATCGGCGATATGGCCGAAGACTACGGCGTGCAGATGAACATCCACATGGCAGAAAGCCCCATCGCCTGCCTCGCGGCGGTTCACGTGGCGGCGGCAACCAGAAACTTCATGGCGCTTGAGCTTCACTCCGTCGACGTGCCTTGGTGGGGCGATATCGTCAAGCCCGCGCTTTCTTACGAGGGCGGTTTCATCAAAGTGCCGTCGAAACCGGGCTTCGGCATCGACGAACTGAACGAAAAGCTCATTAAAAAGCACGCTTGCGCCGACTTCCCCCCGCCCTGGAATCCCACCAAGGAATGGGACGGAGAGTGGGCGAACGACCGTCGCTGGAGCTGAGGGATATTTCATTCAACAACGACCGGCACCGCAAGACGCCGGTCGGAACACTCACGGAGAAATGCAGATGCTGAAAGAGAAATTCGATCTTACGGGGAAAATCGCACTCGTCACCGGTTCCACGCGCGGAATCGGCAAAGCGATTGGAGACGCTTTTGAAGAATACGGCGCAAAGGTAATCCGCCACAACACCAAGGTCTGCAATCTGTCCGACCCGGCGGCGATCGACGCCTTTTTCGACAAGCTCGAAGCCGACGGCACGATGCCGGACATTCTTGTCGCCAACGCATCCGTTCAAGCCAAAATCCCATGGGCGGAATTTCCGCTGGAGGAGGCGCAGCTAGAAATGCAAGTCAATTTCTTTGCGACGCTCAGAATGTTTCAGCGGTGCCATCCGAAAATGAAGGCGCAGGGTTGGGGACGGATGATTGCGGTCGGCTCCGTGAACGAACGCCGCCCGCACCCCGACATGTGCGTCTACGCCGCGACAAAATCGGCTCAGGAGAATCTCGTGCGCGGCATAGCGCGGCAGGTCGCCGCCGAGGGCATCACGGTTAACAATCTCTGCCCCGGGGTGTTTTTCACCGACCGCAACAAAGAATGCCTCAGCGACCCCGAGTACGGACCCAAAGTGACGGCGGCAATTCCCATGCACGCCTACGCGATGCCGGAGGATGCCGCAGGGGCCGCCCTGCTGCTCGCCTCCGACGCCGGACGCTTCATCACCGGCGCGACCATCATGGTCGACGGTGCGCTTTCAATCCCGGGCTGAGTTACGCAGCAGCGTCTCGCTCCGGCCCATCCGACCTCAACCCAAACTTCAGGTTACGATTATGCAATACAAATGGCGGGCACTTGCCCTTCTCTGGGTCGCCTTCTTCCTGCAACAGGGAACGCGGCAGATATTTGGCGCCACCCTCACCTCGATTCAGGCTTCGCTGGGCATCAGTGCCGCGGAAATCGGCTCGGTGATGACGGCTTTCACCTTCATCTACGGCCTATCGGTTCCGTTCGCCGGACTTGCGGCCGATCTCCTCAACCGGAAATGGATGGTGGTGTCGGGAGTGTTTGTGTTCTGCCTCGGCATCTTCGCCTCCGGCTTTGCCGCAACACTTGGACTGATGTTCGCCACCTACGGCATCCTCAACGGATTCGGACAGTCGTTCTACTATCCGTCGGCAACCTCGATTATCGGCGAGCTGCACAAGGAGACGAGAGCGACGGCGCTGTCGATTCTCCAGATGGGGCTGTACGCCGGAATCATCGGCTGCAGCGCCGCCTCTGGCGTCCTCGCTGAAAGCGGCGCCGACGGATGGCGGGTGCCGTTCTGGATATTCGGAGGAATCGGCGTCGCATGGGCACTGGTGCTGGCCGTCGGACTTAAAGGAAAAATGCAGACCGCACCGGTCGCGGAGACGACGAACACTCCCTCCAAACCTTCGCTTCGCGAGGCGTTTGCGGTATTTCTCGGCAACCCGTCGGCGCTGCTGCTGGCCGCGGGTCTCGGGATGATGATTTATGTCGACGTCGGGTTCAAGACTTGGATGCCGAGCCACCTGGCCGAAAGCTTCGGAATCGACAAAGGCGGTGCCGCGCTTCATGCGGTTCTGTGGCACTATATCGGGGCCTTTGCCGGGGTAACCATCGGTGCGCGCATTTCGGACCGGCTGGTCAAGAGGCGGCCGTCGGTACGAATGGAGACAAACATTGCCGGTCTTGCGCTGGCGGTTCCCTTTATCGCATGGATGGCGTACGCGCCGTCGCTGACGGCATGCGCGGTGGCGATGGCGCTCTTCGGAGTGTTCAGAGGCATTTACGACTCGAATCTGATGGCCTCGCTCTTCGACATCATTCCGCAGCGCTACCACGCTTCCGGGGCCGGGATTATGCTTTCGTGCGCATTTGTTTTCGGCTCAACCTCGCCGACGGTAATCGGCCTGATGAAGCCTCGCTTCTCCTCGGCCGCCGGAATCGCCTCGCTTGCAGCGTTCTACCTCATCGGCGCGGCGATCATCGCCGTCGCCAGATGGCGCACTTACCGCCGCGCTGAAAACGGTCTCACAAAATTGTAAATCACATCAATTCAAAAAGGATTCAGATTATGCCATCACTTGCAGACATGCGCACCAAAGCGAAAGAGGCCGGACTCATGAAGCTGGACAAGCTCATCGCCCGGCGCCAGAGTATACCGGAGACAGAATTTCCGATTCCCGTCAAGGAGCTTTGCGAACGTTTCGAAAAACTCTACACCGGGTGCGTCAACGATGTAATGCGCGAAGCCTGCCTGCTCGACCAGAACCTTCCGCATGAAATCATGCCGCTGCGCGACGAGATGGTGGTTTGCGGCGAAGCATTCACCGTCAAGAGCGCTCCGAACGTGATGATCGAGGGCGAGATGACCTTCCGCGCGCAGATGCTCGACGATTTCAAACCGGACGGGGTTGTGGTCTGGGATACCTCCGACGATGTCGAGGCCAGCCTGTGGGGCGGCGTGATGACGGCGACCGCCATCACCAAGGGCATTCGCGGCGCGGTTATCTCCGGCGGCATTCGCGACACCAAACAGATTCTCGAACAGAACTTTCCGGTGTTTTACAAATACCGCGTTTCCAACGGCTCGCTCGGCCGCTGCATGATTACGCACTATCAGGTGCCGGTCAGAATCGGCAAGGTGACGGTGCGTCCCGGCGATATCATCATGGGCGATATCGACGGTGTGATCTGCATTCCGCGCGAAATCGCCTACGAGGTGCTGCTGCGCGCCGAAGGAATCGAACGCAACGAAGTCGATATTTTCTCCTGGGTGCGCCAGGGCGACACCATCTCCGAGATTATCGACAAAGGCGGATACTTCTGAGTCCGACTTCCGCAAAAATGCAAATACCGCTCCCCGTCCGGACGCTTTGAGCGTCGGGTCATTCGCCGATAGCCGCGATCACCTCGACCTCAACCAAGGCTCCTTTCGGCAAAGCCGCGGCTGCCACACAGCTCCGGGCGGGCTTTCCGGTGAAATACTCGGCGTAAACGGCGTTGAATTCCGCGAAGTCTTCGATATTAGCCAGAAAACAGGTCGTCTTCACCACATCGGAAAAAGTCGCCCCGGCGGCGGCGAGCACCGCGGAAATGTTTTTCATCACCTGTTCCGTCTGACTTTTTATGTCATCGCCGGTCAGACCGCCGGTTGCCGGATCGATGGAAATCTGTCCGGAACAGAAGAGCAGGCCGCCGCTTTTGACCGCTTGCGAATAGGGTCCGACCGCTGCCGGAGCTTTGTCGGTTGAAACGATGCTGTTCATGTTCGATTCCTTTCAATTCAATATCCGATAACCCGACGCCGCCAACGCACGGCGGATATCGTTCAGTTGCCCGAAGTTTCTCGTCTCCATTTTGATGTGGAGAAAACAACCGATGATGTCGGCGTGTTCGCCGCCGGGATCGTGACGAACCTGAATCACATTGGCTCCGCAGCCGGCGATGATGGTCGACACCTCGCGCAGCTGGCCGGGCTTGTCCAGCATGGCGATTTTCAACTCCGCGACTCTTCCGCTTGAGAGCAGTCCCCGGTTGATCACGCGGGAGAGAATGTTGACATCAATGTTTCCGCCGGAGATCACGGCGCATACATTCTTCCCCGCAAGGTCGATTTTTTCCGCAAGCACCGCGGCAACTCCGGCAGCGCCCGCACCTTCGGCAACCAGTTTCTGTTTTTCCATCAGCGTCAAAATGGCGGTGGCAATCTCATCATCGCTCACGGTAACGATTTTGTCAACATATTTGCAACACAATTCCCTGGTGAGCGCACCGGGCGTTTTCACCGCGATGCCGTCGGCAAAGGTGGAGACTTTTTCAAGCGTGACCTCGCGCTTCTCCGCGAACGCCTTGCACATGCCCGGAGCGCCTTCGGCCTGAACGCCGTAAACCTTGCACGCGGGATTCAGCTGTTTCAATGTGAACGCCACGCCGGAAACCAATCCGCCTCCTCCGACCGGAACGAGCACGGTGTCGACTTCCGGGTACTGCGCCAGGATTTCCAGCGCAATGGTGCCCTGTCCGGCAATCACATCCTCATCGTCGAAGGGGTGGACAAAAATGCCGCCGTGCCCGCTGCAGTATTTCTCCGCCGCAAGATATGCATCATCGTAAACCCCATCGACCAGATGGACTTCCGCGCCGAGCTTCCTGGTCGCCTCCACTTTGGAGATAGGGGCGATGCTGGGCATGAAAACTACCGCCTTGCGATGAAGTTTTCCGGCGGCAAGCGAAACGCCCTGCGAGTGATTTCCCGCCGAGCAGGCGACAATCTCCCTGCCGTCCTGCGGTAGATTGGCGATTTTGAAATACGCCCCTCGCAGTTTGAACGAGCCGGTCAGCTGCAGATTTTCCGCCTTCAGGCGCAACTGGCAGCCATCGGTCAGACCGTTGCTTTCGATCATGTCGGTATAACGCGCCACGCTCTTCAGCAGATGCCACGCCTTGTAAACCTTATCGAGTGTCAGCATAGTCTGGCTCCTTTGTCCGCAGATGAAACCAGTGACGCATAGCGTTTGAGATATCCGGTCAGACGCCGCGGCGGTGCAAATGTTTTTTTCGCTCGCCTTGCATCGAGCGTTTCATCATCGACCAACAGTTCCAGCGAATAGTTCGGAATATCGATTTTTATCAAATCGCCCTCTTCCACCAGCGCGATGACACCGCCGGAAACCGCTTCCGGCGATATGTGTCCAATCGCCGCGCCTCTCGTCGCTCCGGAAAACCTGCCGTCGGTGATGAGTGCGACATCCGCATCCAATCCCATTCCGGCGATGGCGCTGGTAGGAGAAAGCATCTCCCGCATGCCGGGACCTCCGGCGGGGCCTTCATTGCGGATTACAACGCAATCTCCCTTTACGATCTTGCCGGAGAGAATGGCTTTGACCGCATCTTCTTCACACTCGTAGACTCTGGCTCTTCCGGTGAACCGAAGCATCTCTTCGCGGACCGCGCACCGTTTGACGATTCCGCCGGCCGGGGCGAGATTGCCGTACAACACCGCCAATCCCCCCTCGTCGGCATAGCGGTGCACAACCTCACGATCTTTGACTTCGGCCTCGGCAATGACCTCGCCTAGCGTCTTCCCCGCCACCGTCAGGCTATCAAGATTCAGCAGATGCGAAATCTCTTTCATCACCGCCGAAACGCCGCCGGCGCGGTGAAGGTCCTGCATGTGATGTTTTCCCGCCGGAGCGAGCCGGCACAGATTGGGTGTGCGCGCGCTGATTTCATTTACGGCGCGCAGATCGAATTCCACTCCGGCCCCGGCGGCGATGGCGGGCAGATGCAGCGCAGTGTTGGTCGAGCACCCCAACGCCATATCAACCGTCAACGCATTGTGGAACGCCGGTTTGGTCAGAATGTCGCGGGGACGGAGATCGCGCTCCAGCAGCTCCATGATTTTCATTCCCGCATGCTTGGCAAGATGGATTCGCCGGGAATAGACCGCCGGTATCGTCCCGTTTCCGGGAAGCGCCATGCCGATGGCCTCGCAAAGACAATTCATGGAATTGGCGGTAAACATTCCGGAACACGATCCGCAGCCGGGACAGCTTGAGCACTCGACTTCCGCAAGTTCCGCCTCGCCCATTTTCCCGGCATTGACCGCTCCCACCGCTTCAAACACGGTATTCAGATCCTTGCCGTCGAGAGAAAGCATGGGACCGCCGGAAACGAAAATCGACGGCAGATTGCAACGGGCCGCCGCCATCAGCATGCCGGGAACCACCTTGTCGCAGTTGGGAATGAAAACCAGCGCATCGAAGCAGTGGGCTTTCACCATGCATTCGACGCTGTCGGCAATCAACTCTCTGGAAGCCAGCGAATAATGCATTCCGTCATGCCCCATCGCCAATCCGTCGCATACGGCAACGGTGTTGAACTCCATGGGGGTGCCTCCTGCCGCGAGCACACCGTCTTTCACCGCCCGGGCGATCTGCCGCAGATGCACATGCCCGGGTACGACTTCGTTGAAACTGTTGACCACCCCGACCAACGGACGCCTCATCTGTTCCCGGGTGTATCCCAGTGCGCCCAACAAGGCGCGCTGAGGCGCAGCGGACACCCCTTTGCTCAGTTTATCGCTGTTCATCATTTGTTCCAGTTCATTTTAGCCCGAAGTTCTGCTCCAACCGTTTCCAGCTGATGCGTTCTGGCCGCTTCGCGCTGTTTGGCGAAAAGCGGTCTGCCATCGGCATTTTCTTTCAGCCATTTGCGAGCGAATGTGCCGTCCTGGATTTCCGCGAGCACCTTCTTCATCTCCGCTTTGGTTGCTTCGGTGATCAAGCGGTGTCCGGTGTTGTAGTCTCCATATTCGGCGGTGTCGCTGATGCTGTAGCGCATGAATGAAAATCCGCCTTTGACCACCAGATCGATGATGAGCTTCATTTCGTGGATACACTCAAAGTAGGCACTTTCCGGTTTATATCCGGCTTCGACAAGAGTTTCAAAACCAGCCTGCATCAAAGCAGTAACACCGCCGCACAGAACCGCCTGTTCGCCAAAGAGGTCTGTTTCAGTTTCCTCCTTGAAGGAGGTCTCAAGGATTCCGGCACGCCCGGCTCCGAGGCCGGCAGCATAAGCCAGAGCG
>JAZQGX010000221.1:0-17994 GCA_045540275.1 Kiritimatiellia bacterium
GACTGAGATCATCGGCGCATACGGCGGATATCGCAGAACGCTTTCCTTCGGGTTTGCGTGCCTCGTCTATCATGCGACGGAGGTGTTCTGCGCGCGGAACTACTCCTACAAGAACGATGCGCTCGGTAAAACCGTTGGGCAGATGATAGGCGCGGCGCGTTCGGCGCGGCAGAACATCGTTGAGGGTTCGTCCCGTGCCGGAACGAGCAAGGAAACGGAACTTCGGCTTTACGATGTCGCGAAAGGATCGCTGGAGGAACTGGCGGGCGACTATGAGGCGTTTCTCATCGGACGAGGCGAAATCCCCTGGGCGGAAAACGATTCCCACGCCTCGCGTCTAACGTCTCTTGTTCTTGACCGCTACACTGGCCCTCTTTCGCGACATGATTACGGGAAATACATTCTTGCGATGCGTGGACGCTTTGCGCCGTTTCTTGAAGCGGAAGATCCGGTGGTCGCGGCGAATTCGATCTTGATTGCGATAGACCAGGCCTGCAAGTTGCTGCACCGGCAGATGGAGAGCATCGCGGTGGCGTTTCGCGAAGAGGGCGGCTTCACCGAACGCCTGAGCAAGGCGAGGCTCGAGGCGCGAGATGCGCAGGTCGCCGCGCAGGGGGCGCCGAAGTGCCTGAAGTGCGGCAAGCCGATGCGGAAGATCATCGCCCGCAAAGGGCGCAACGCGGGCAATCCATTTTGGGCCTGCACGGGCTACCCCGACTGCAACGGCACGCGAAACTTCACGGAGGGAACGAGCGGGACATGAGACGCGAGACGACAGACGCGCAGGAAATTGGCGCGAGACGCGGGACGATAGACGCGCAGGAGGTGAGGCGCGAGACGCGAGACGTTAGACACGTCTCAAGTCTCTCGTCTCTCCCCCTCGTCTCACGTCTCACGTCTAACGCCCTATCGCCAGATCGCAGTCTGGAGGTGCCGTGATGCAGAAAATCTCCATACGTTTCTACAATGACCGCGAGGTGCGGGCGGTGTGGGACGATGCGGCGTCCAAGTGGTGGTTCTCCGTGCTGGATATCGTCGCCGCTATTAATCGTGAACCCGACTACGCCAAGACGCGAAACTACTGGAAATGGTTGAAGGCAAAGCTGAGACGCGAGGACAGTCAACTGGTTAGCATCACTACCCAGTTGAGGTTGGGCACCCCGGATGGCAAACGGCGAATGTCCGACGTCCTTGACGCCGATGGTGTCATTGCCCTTGCGAAGAAGATTCCCAACGAGCGCGCGACGGCCTTCCTCGACTGGTTCCTGTACAGCGACAACACGGTTGACGGTCAGAGCAAGAAGAAAGCCTACACGCTTTTTGAAAGCGGACTCTTGAAGAACCTTGAGCCGGGGACGGTCAAGTGTCTTCAGCAGATCCACGCCTATCTTTTCGGCGGGCTTTACGATTTCGCGGGGCAGATCCGCACGAAGAACATCTCAAAGGATGGATTCACATTCGCCAATGCGCTGCATTTCCCGACGACGCTTCCCGCGATCGAGCACATGCCGGAGACGACATTCGGCGAGATCATAGACAAGTACGTTGAAATGAACGTGGCGCATCCGTTCATGGAGGGGAATGGGCGTTCGACGCGCATCTGGCTTGATCTGATGTTGAAGCGCTCGCTGAAGAAATGCATTGACTGGAGCCGGGTTGACAAGCGAGCCTATCTTGAAGCGATGCGGGAAAGCGTTTCCGATTCTGCCAAGCTGAAGGAGCTGCTGGCGGCGGCGTTGACGGACAAGATCGACGACCGCGAAATGTTCATGAAGGGAATCGACTATTCCTACTACTACGAGGAGCCGGAATGACAGCCTATACCGAAGACAACCTTGTGCAGAAGACGACTGCGGAGTATCTGGTCAACTCGCTTGACTGGAACGAGAGCGTCTATGCGATGCAGGAGGTCTTCGGCGCGGCGGGAACGCTGGGGCGAACCGACGAGGGCGAAGTGCTTCTGGTGCGCTATCTCCGGTCCGCGCTCGAACGGCTGAATCCCGGCCTTCCCGCCGGCGTGTATGGCGACGCCATCCGCATTCTTTCCGATACGTCCGTCTCGGAAAGCCTGGGCGCCATCAACCGCGAGAAATACAAACTGCTCCTTGACGGCATCCCCGTGCGCTACACGGCGGCGGACGGCACGAAGAAGAAGGTCTTTCTGCGCGTCTTCGATTTTGCAAATCCGGCGGCCAACCACTTCCTCTGCGTGCGCGAGCTGTGGCTGCGCGGCTCGCTGGGGCGTCGCCGCCGTGCGGATGTTGTCGGATTCGTCAACGGCGTGCCGCTTGTCTTCATGGAATTGAAGAACGTCACGAAGGACATCTTCATCGCCTATCGCGACAACTTCTGCGACTACCGGAAGGTGGTCCCGCAGATTTTCCACTTCAACGCGTTCGTGATCCTCGCCAACGGCATCGACGCGAAGATCGGCACGCACTCCGCGAAGTTCAAATTCTTCCACGCGTGGAAGCGGCTCTCCGAGGACGAGCCCGGCGCAGTGGACATGGAGACACTGCTCAAAGGCACCTGCTCCAAGGCGAATCTGCTCGACCTCTTCGAGAATTTCATCGTGTATGACGAGTCGGCCGGAAGCGTGGCGAAGATTCTGGCGCGCAACCATCAGTATCTCGGCGTCAACCGCGCGGTGGAGTCCGTTCGCAACCGCAGGGGAACGGACGGCAAGCTGGGCGTGTTCTGGCATACGCAGGGCTCCGGCAAGAGCTATTCGATGGTCTATTTCACGCGCAAGATCCATCGTAAGCTCGGCGGCAACTTTACATTTCTGGTTTTGACGGATCGCGACGAACTTGATACCCAGATATATAAGACATTCGTGGGGTGCGGTGTTGTTGATAACGACAAGGATGAGTGTCGGGCCGCAAGCGGTTCACATCTGAAGTCGCTTCTTGGACAGCATAAAAGCCATGTCTTTTCGCTTATTCAGAAGTTCAATGAAGATGTGCGCCCGGGTGAGGCCTATACGCTTCGAGATGACGTTATTGTCATTTCGGACGAAGCGCATCGTTCTCAATACGGACTCCTTGCGCTCAACATGCGCAACGCGTTGCCGAATGCCGGGTATATAGGTTTTACGGGTACGCCGCTTTTCAAGGGTGATGAGCTCACAAAGCAGGTGTTCGGCGATTACATTTCTACATACGATTTTCAACGGGCGGTGGATGACGGTGCGACGGTGCCGCTTTATTATGATGCTCGCGGCGAGAAGCTCAATGTCGCCACGCAGGATATAAATGAAAAGATATCCGAGAAGCTTGCCGAGTTTGAAGCGGAGGACGTGGATGTCGTTGAGAAACTGGAATCAGAATTGAAGCGCGACTATCACATCATAACGGCGGCTAAGCGTCTCGATCATATTGCCCGTGATTTTGTCCGGCACTACGCGGCGTCGTGGGAGAACGGCAAGGCGATGTTCGTTTGCATCGACAAGTTGACGTGCGTTAAAATGTACAATCTGATAGTCAAGTATTGGAAGGAAGAGACGGCTTCTGTCGAAGCGAAACTTTATTCCGCGGAGGATGAACAGGATGAGGCGTACCTGCGGCGGCGCTTGGCATGGATGAAAGAGACGATAGCGGCGGTTGTTGTCAGTGAAGAGCAGAATGAAGACGAAAAGTTCGCTCGTTGGGGACTGGACATTCTGCCTCATCGCGAGGTAATGAAGGAAGGATTTGACATGAGACGCGAGACGTTGGACGCGCAAAAGATGGGACATGAGACGCGAGACGATAGAAACGTCTCAAGTCTCTCGTCTCGCCCACTTGTCTCGTGTCTAACGTCTCACGCCCAGCCTTGTACGCCACGCCCGGCGCGTCTTAGCGTGGACGAAGCGTTCAAGACGGAAGGGCATCCTTTTCGCATTGCAATCGTCTGCGCTATGTGGTTGACGGGATTTGATGTGCCGTCGTTGGGTACATTGTATCTCGATAAGCCGTTGAAGGCGCATACGCTCATGCAGGCGATCGCTCGCGCCAATCGTGTAGACGAAGGGAAAAACAACGGGTTGATTGTAGATTATTGCGGTATTTTAAAGAATTTACGACAGGCGTTGGCAACTTTCGCGACGAGTTCGGGGGGTGGAGCGTCTTCTCAGGGCGGAAGTGATCCAGTGAAGCCTGAAGAGAATCTGCTTGACGAATTGGATGAGGCTATCGGGCTTGTTCGTGAATGGTTGGAAGACAAGGGCGCGCCGCTCGCCGCGATTGTCGAAGACGAGGGGTTCGCCAAGAACGCGGCGATCAACGCCGCGAAGGAGGCGGCAAACGAGAATGACGAAACGCGCAAGCGGTTTGAGGTTCTGTGCCGCACCGTGTTCTCGAAGTTCAAGGCCTGCATCATGTTTGCAGGGGTCAATCGCTACCGCGCGGAGTATGCGGCGATCAGCATCATCTACATGAGCCTGCAGCAGGGCAAGGAAGATTCCGACATTTCCGGTATTATGCGCGAGTTGCAGGCGATCGTAGATGAAGCCATTGTGCCGCGCGAAAGCGTCGGTGAAGGACACGAGCCGTATGACATCAGTCGCATCGACTTCGAGCGTTTGAGACAGGAGTTTGCCGTATCTCGTTCGAAACGGACGGCCGTGCAGTCGATCAAGGCGACGGTTGAAAAGAAGCTGGCCGCGATGTTGGCACGCAATCCTTTTCGCGCGGATTTCCAGCGCCGGTACGAGGAAATCGTCGCCGCCTACAACAGCGAAAAAGACCGGCAGACGATCGAACAGACTTTCGAGGCGCTGTTGAAATTCATCGAAGAGCTTTCCGGCGAAGAAGAGCGCGCCGTGCGCGAGGGGCTGGACGAGGAGTCGCTTGCCATCTACGATCTTCTGAAGAAACCAGCTCTGTCCAAGGCGGAAACAGGGAAGGTGAAAGCGGTTGCCAAGTCGCTTCTCGACAAGCTGAAGGCCGGCAAGCTGTCGGTCGATCACTGGCGCGAAAAGCAGACGACGCGCGACGGCGTGAGGAAGACCATTTTCGATTTCCTGTTCTCGGAAACGACGGGGCTGCCGTCTGCGTATTCCGAGGGCGAAATCGGCGAACGGACGGATGCCGTCTATCGCCATGTCTATGAGGTCTATCCAATCGTCCCGTCTCCCTACTACGGGCGGAGGAGTGCATAGGGGAGAGAATGCATGGCAAGCGACTTCAAGAAACTCTCGGACAGCGTCAAGCCGCGTGAACAGCTGCGCGACGCCGACTCGCCGCGCGAGTTGAAACCGGAGGCGCTTCTTGCGATTCTCCTGCGCACGGGCTCGAAAAGCGCGCAGAACGACGGACACTACACCCAGCTCGCCGATATCGAGAACGGCAAGCCACTCCGCACAACGTACGCCAGCGGACGCTGGCGCGAGAACGCCTACAACGACCGCAGCGAGGTGACCTCTGTTACGATTTCAGGCGTTGCAAATGGCTACGATTATGATGAAATCAACAACTCCACATCACACTCGCCGAACACCCCCAACCAGTATTCAGAGTTCGACGCTTGAGCCGTTGACGCAAAGCGAAATTAATGTATAATATTTGCTTGTTTGAATTAAGGGTTTTATTGGAGGCAATCTCATGAAAACACTCATTGCAATCTGCATTTTGACCGCATCCTGCTTCACCGGTTTTGCAAAAAACTCGACTCCGGCCGGATGGCTAGACGACTTTGACGCGGCACTTGAAAAAGCATCCGCCGAAAAAAAACTGGTATTGGCCGATTTTTCTGGAAGCGACTGGTGCGGTTGGTGCAAACGTCTCGATTCAGAGGTTTTTGACACCGATGAATTCAGAAAGGGCGCGGCGAAGAAATTCGTGCTTCTGATGATCGATTCCCCTTCCGACAAGTCGAAGCTTTCCGCGAAAGCCAAAACGCAAAATCCCGAGTTGTGCAAAAAATATGCGGTCAGAGGATTCCCGACTGTACTGATTCTCGATTCAACCGGCAAAGAGATTCATCGTACCGGTTACCGGAAGGGAGGTCCGAAGGAATATCTGGAGATGCTGTTCGAGGCCACCGACATGGATGCGATTGCCGCCATCAAGCCCGTCACCGATATTTTTAATGAATTTAATCAGGGGCTTGAAAAAGAAATGAATGCCGCTATGGAGGAGGCAAGGGCATCGATCTCGTCCATTCCGGTTACGGCAACGGATGAAGCCCGCAAAGAGGCCAGGAAAAAAAGCTTCGAATTGTTGATTGACCGGCAGATTGCCGTTTTGAGAAAATACGTGGCCAGCGGCAAAGAGCTTTCCGAAAAAGCGAACGCCTGTAAGGTACCCGACAAATATAGAAGCCAGAAGCTCAAGGCGATCAACAAACATCGTCAGGACTATCAGAGATTGGTCGATATGCTCAAACATCTGGAGTCTAGCGGCAAGCTGTAGTCCGGGATTTTCATCTGTATGTTTTAAGCAACAACCGAGGAATGCAAATACGTAAAACGGAGAATAAAATGAATTTGCAAAATGCTACAAACGAAATCATGCGTCAGGCTGAAACATTGCGCCGCATCCGGGACGAAGTGGGCAAGGTCATGGTCGGTCAGGAAAAACTGATAGACCGTATGTTGATCGGTCTTATCACCGGCGGACACGTTCTGCTCGAAGGCGTGCCAGGAATCGCCAAAACCACTGCGGTCCGCACTCTGGCATCTGCACTGGGATTGAATTTCAGCCGAATATCTTTCACACCGGATTTGTTGCCCGCAGATGTCACGGGAACCTTGATTTACAATCCCCGTGATGCGGTTTTTACGGTTAAAAAAGGACCGGTTTTCGCCAATCTTCTGCTTGCTGACGAAATCAATCGCGCCCCCGCCAAAGTCCAAAGCGCGCTTTTGGAGGCAATGCAGGAGCGTCAGGTGACCATCGGCGATACCGCATATCCCTTGCCTGAACCGTTTCTGGTGATGGCAACCCAGAATCCCATCGAGCAGGAAGGGACGTATCCGCTGCCCGAGGCGCAGACCGACCGATTCATGCTCAAGGTTCTGGTCGGCACTCCTTCGCGAGACGATGAGCGGCGCATAATGAACCGTTTTACCAACAATATCAAAATGAGCGTCTCGCAGGTTGCGACCCAGGAGGATATCAAGGCGCTTCGCAGCACACTTGATCAAGTCTATTGCGACGATAAGGTCGGTGATTACATCCTTGATATCGTTTTTGCCACTCGCAATCCGAAGGAGGCAAATCTGGGTAAACTCGCGCCGCAGATCGCCTGTGGCGCCTCCCCGCGTGCGACGCTCTGCCTGAATCTGGCGTCCCGTGCAAATGCACTGATGAACGGCAGAGCCTATGCAACGCCGCAGGATGTCAAAGAAATCGCGCATGACGTTTTGCGCCATCGCATCTTGCTTACCTACGAGGCCGAGGCTGACGAGGTGACAGCTGATGCGATCGTAGACATGATTCTGAACGAAATCCCGGTTCCGTGAGAAAGCTATGGTCGATCCCGCAACATTGGCGAAACAGGCCGGCAAAATCAGAATTTTGACCAGCCGGCTCATAGACGAACGGCTCTCTGGCGACTACCATTCGATTTTCAAGGGCCAGGGTGTTGAATTCGACGAAGTGCGCCCCTATACTCCGGGAGACGACATTCGTTCGATCGACTGGAATGTCACGGCACGAACCGGACAGCCGTTCGTTAAAAGGTTTTCAGAAGAACGCGAATTGACCGTGTTTTTCCTTGTCGATGTTTCCGGTTCGCAATCTTTCGGCTCTTCTGCTCAATCGAAAGCCGAATTGGCCGCAGAGGTGACCGGGCTTCTTGCCATGACCGCGGTCAGGAATCAAGACAAGGTGGGTCTTGCGCTTTTCTCGGATAAAATCGTCAAGTTCATCCCGCCGCGCAAAGGGCGCACTGCCGTAATGCGCCTCGTGCGCGAGGTGTTGGCATTTGGAGACACCGGTGGCGGAACCGATATCGCGGCGGCACTGCGCTTTCTTGAAAACGTGCAGAAGCGCAGAGCGGTGATCTTTTTGGTTTCCGATTTTATGGACACCGGCTACGAGCGACAGTTGCGCATCGCTGCCCGTCATCATGATATCGTCGCCTGTCCCGTCGGCGATGCGCTCGAACGCGAGCTTCCAAATGCCGGTCTGCTCGAGCTGGTCGATCCCGAGAGCGGTGAGCTGGTTCTGGTCGATACTTCATCGGCCAAAGTACGGGCGGCTTTCAAGGAGGCGTCTTGCCGGGCGCGCGAGGAACAGTTGCGCTTCTTCAAACGGACGGGGATCGATTGTGTGCCGTTGAACACCGGTGCGCCCTATATTGATGACATCCGCGCCCTGTTCCGCAAAAGAGCAAGGAAACATAAATGAGATTTTTTCTATGCATTTTGCTTTCGCTTTGGACGGTTGCGATCGGTGCTGCCGATTTCAGTGCGGAGCTTTTGTCGGGAGAGGTGAATGTTAAACTGCAGGCCGATGCCGAGCGTATTGATCTAGCCCGCGATTTGACTGTGCGCATCGTGATCGATTATCCTGATGGAGTTGCGGTGCAGCTGCCTGATTTGCGCGACCGTTTCAGTGGATTTGCAACCGCCGAGGATTTTGTCTCCGGGCCGGTTTCCGCCGGCGGAAGTACTCGTCTCGTTTCTACTTGGCGTCTGGTTCCCGAGCCCGGTGCCATCCGTTATCGACTCGCCCCGTTTGCTCTTTCAATCGAAGATTCGCGTATTTCGCCAAAGTCGGTTCGCACCATTGCCACCAAACCTCTTCTGTTCCCTCCGCCGTCCGACGCCGGACCGGTTACCGGAGCCCCTGAAGCGGATGGCACGCCGATTTCAATTCCGCCTACCGCAAAGGAAATAGCATTCTGGTTTCTTTGGCTGGTAGCTGGCGCAATCGCGATTACCGGACTCTTCTTTATATCGCGCAAAATCAAAAAATCGGTCAAATTGTTGCGGCTATCCCCGTCGCAGCGTGCGATGATGGAACTTGAACATCTTGTTGAACTCGACCTGCCGGGCAAAGGACTGTTTAAAACATTCTATGTTGAACTGACGCAGGTCGTCCGCCGCTATGTCGAGCGCGTCAGCGGAATCAAAGCGCCAACCATGACCACAGAGGAGTTTTTGGGGGCGGTTTCAAAAAACACCACCGTCTTCGAAAGTCGTAAAACGGAGATGGCGAGATTTTTGCGTTCAGCAGATATGATAAAATTTGCCGGGGTTGAAGCCACGCGCGCCATGGCCGATTCCGCCGTCGACGATGCCCGCGGCTTTATTGGACCTCTTTGCGCCGAAGGGAAGGACGAACGATGAATTTCGCTTCTTGGTGGGCTTTTCTTTTGTTGGGACCGTGGCTGTTTGCGGCATGGCGTCTGTTGCGCCGCGCCAAGCGCCGCGGGATCGTTTTTTCCGCTGTTGCCTTTCTGCCTTCCTCGACCGGAAGTTTCAGGGCTCGCATGGCGCGGGTGCTGCCGTTCGTATTTCTCGCCGGTGCACTGCTTCTGATTATCGCCGCGGCCCGTCCCCGGTCGGTCCTTTCGCGCGAGAAAAAAACCGTTGACGCGATTGCCATCGCAATGGTTGCGGATATTTCCGGCTCAATGGCCGGACTGGACATGACAGGAAGAGAATCACTTCGCGCTAATCGTCTCAAGACCCGTCTTGATGCGGTGAAGGAGATGTTCGACGCATTTGTTTCGCGTCGTCCCGATGATCTGATAGCATTGATAACCTTTGGCGGTTTCGCCTCGACCCGCTCTCCATTGACCGCCGACCATCAGGCGCTCCGCCACGTGCTCAAAGGTGTCGCTTTGCATGACCAAACGGCGGACGGCGAAGAAATGTTGACTGCTCTTGGCGACGGTCTGGCGACAGGTCTTGCGCGTCTGGCCGATGCCGAGCCGAAGACGCGCATCGTTATTCTGCTTTCCGACGGCGTCTCCAATGCCGGTGTCATCACTCCCGAACAGGCGGCGAAAAGCGCTAAAGAGCTGGGAGTGCGCGTTTACACCATCGGGGTTGGTTCCAATGGACAGACCCCGTTTCAGGTTGAAGACGACTACGGTCGCAAGCATATCCAGTACTATGACACGACCTTCGACGAATCGCAGCTTAAAACAATCGCCGATGAAACCGGCGCCCGTTATTTCGGTGTAAAGGATTCAGACGGTCTGGAAAAAGCACTTGAAGAGATCGATTCGCTCGAAAAAACCAGAACCGAGCGGCAAGTCTACAACCGATATCAAGAGCATTTTGCTCCGTTTCTGCTTTGGGGAGCGATACTCACCGCCATTGCGGTCTTCGCCAATATGCATCTTTTGCGGAGGTTCCTATGAGGGTTGTATATCCCTACGTTTTGACTTTGCTGTCGCTATTGCCGGTGTTGGCTTTCATTTGGATTTGGATGCTTCGCCGGGCGGAAAAACGAGCCGCGCTGTTTTCGACACCGGACGCTGTCGCTCCGCGTCGGCAAATGTTTCAGCTGGTATTGCTGCTGGTCGCGCTGTCGCTGCTGACGGTGGCCGCTTCCCGGCCGCAATGGGGGCGCGGAGAAGAGCGGGTTCTGGCCAAAGGGCGCAACCTTATCGTCGCGCTTGACGTTTCCCGTTCGATGTTGGCGAAAGATGTTCATCCCAACCGTCTGGAACGGGCAAAGGCGGATGTGCTGGATCTGGTTGATGAATTGGATGGCGACCGTGCCGCGCTTCTGGCATTCCGAGGTAAGGGCGAGTTGATTTGTCCGCTGACCTCCGATTACGCATTTTTCCGTCAGGCGCTTGACGGGGTCTCCCCCGAGTCTGCTCCGCGAGGTGAAACCGATATTGAAGATGCGCTTGAGAAATCGCTTGCCGCGCTCGATCCGGCTCAAGACGAATACAGCGCCATCCTGCTCATCTCCGACGGCGGGGATTTGAAAAACAAGGCGTTTGACGGGGCAAAAAAAGCTGCAGAACGGGGAGTTCCGGTTTTTACCATCGGTATCGGCTCGGAGCATGGTGCCGCGATACCGGGTGCCGACGGAAAAGGTGAACAGATGTATCAGGGGCAAAAGGTGACAACTAAGCTTGAAAGCCCTGTTTTACGCGAAATTGCCAGAATATCGGGTGGACGTTACATCGCTCTTGGTACGGCGGGTACCGCCGATACCACGCTCGGCGCCATTTACCGGCGTCATCTGCGAACCATCGCCGCCAAAGAACAGCGCGAAGCTATGGAGTTGCGCTACCGCGAACGTTTCCAATGGTTTCTTATTCCGGCGATAATGCTCTTTCTCTTTGCCGGAGCGTTAAGCCGGGGCAGATTGTCGGGGCAAACCAAACGAAGAATCGCAATGCTTCTTGCGTTGTTGGCTTCGGGCGCGCAAGCGGAAACAAACAGTCAGGATGTTGTCTCCAATCAAGTTCCCGCCGGCGTTGACAGCATGTTGAAGATTATGCCGGGTCGAGCCGGGGCAAGGCAGGCCCAGCGTCTTTTTGCCGATGGAAAATGGGATGAAGCTGCATCTGCCTATTTGACCGCTTCGCGCGGAGCCGATGCGGAAGAGGCGGAGGTGTGCGCATTCAATGCGGCAATAGCCAAAATGAAGGCAGGTAAGGACAGCGAAGCTACGGAGTTGCTGCGAAATCTGCTGTCGTCGAAACGATTCTCGTCGCGCGCCGGCGCATTGGCGGGAAAATTGTTGTTAGAAGCGACGGCGAAGGCGGAGGACGATGCGGTCAGGTTTGAAGATATGCGCAAAGCCGCTTCGGCGTTTCAAGCGGCGCTGCGTAGCGATTCGGCCAGTGAAGCAAATCACAGAAATCTCGCCCGGGCCCTCGATCGTTTGCCGGAGGCGCGTGAAAACGCGCATATCGCTGAGGTTCTCAAGGCCAATGCAAATTCGCAGCCCCCTGATCTTCTCGGCAAAATGCTCGCCGAGCAAAGACAGCTTCGCAAGGTGTCAAATACGGTATTTTCCATGACCAATGCGTTCGAGCTGATAAAGGAATCTGAAAATCTGTCCAAACGCCAGGCGGCGAATGCCGATCTGTGGATTGCGCTCAAAGCGGGGCTGCTGCAGGCGATCACCAACGAAGATGCCAAGGTGGAGGTGAACCGGAAAATCGAAGAGAGCAAAAAACTCATGAGGGATTGCGTTGAGTTTTTCGAGGATGTCAATCCTGCGGCGGCTTCTGCGGTGGAAGCGGCGGAGCCCGGGGTCTATGCCTTTTGGAAGGCGCTTGCCGCACCGCCGGCGCTCATCGACGAGGATATGTTGTGTCAGACCAATGCGATCATCCCGGATCCGGAAACGTTTCTTTACGGACGCGACGCGCAGAATGAAGCTTTGCAGTTGACCAAGTTGTTCCGCGAACGGTTTCCCCAATGGGCGGAACAATACGCTGCGCAAAGCGCGCAGAATACGAATATGCCTCCCTTTACTGCGGAAGATCGGTCTAAAGTCGAGCGGCTCTCGAAAGAGGTGGAGGATTTGCAGACGCCGGTGGCTGGAAATCCGCTTTCCAACGATGCCAAGGTGTTGGCATATTCAAAGCTCGAGGAGATAAAGAAGCTGCTGCCCAAACAGCAGAACTCCCAGCAAAACGAACAAAATCAGCAGCAGAACCAGCAAGACGATCAGAATCAGCAGTCTTCCCCGAAACAGAACCAGCCTCAGAATCAGGAACAGTCCAGGGATGAGAAGCCGAATCCGGACCGGAACGAGAAAAAAAATGAAGAACAGCAACAGGCGGCGGAAGAAGTTCTCAGAAGGGCGCTTGAGCGTGAGAAGGAGCACGAACAGCAGAAAAAGGATCGACTGAAATCGATACCGTCATCGCCGTTGGAACGCGATTGGTAGGTGAAAATGGCTCCGGCGCCTTTCCGCGACGGAAGCGAATTGAAGTAGCTAAAGCCTGCGGAAAGGGTAAAACAGGAAACCGGCTGATCGGACCCCCTGAGAATTGGTGAAATAGATATTGAAAACTATTCCGAACTGCGGTTTCCGTTTCAATAAAATACTTGAGAGTGTTCCGACAATCGTATAGAATGACGGAGTTGTTGTTCATTATAAATTTGCCATGGGCAGAATGATTAAAAGGAGCATATGAAAAAATCACTATTGGCATTGGTATTGGCATTGGTCGGCACACCTCATTTGGTCTGCGCCGGGACCAAACCGGAGACGGTTGTTCTCCCCATGCTTGAAAATGAAGGTTGGTGGGGGGGGCTTTACGACGGAGCGCTCAAGGTTATGCCTTACGGCTTGCGTACTCCGAATGCGGTTATGGATCTGCGCGACGGCATCCGCCATCAGGTTTCCGCACCGATATTGGTCTCCGACAAAGGACGCTGGGTTTGGAGCGATCAGGCCTTTCGTATGACCATCACCAACGGCACGATGATCCTGCAGCCGACCACCACCCCAATCCAGCATGGCCGGGCGGGTAAAACGCTGCGCGAAGCATTCAAATACGCCTCGCAAAAATTTATGCCGACCCAAGGCAAAATGCCCGATCGCGCCTTCTTCGACCTTCCCCAGTACAACACCTGGATTGAACTTAATTACAACCAGAATCAAAAGGCGGTGCTCGAATACGCGGCAAACATGCGCAAATGGGGTTTCCCTCCGGGAATCATCATGATCGACGACACCTGGCAATTCGACTACGGCGTCTGGCGTTTTGATCCGACTGTTTTCCCGTCGCCGAAGGAAATGGTGGACACTCTGCACAAGGATGGCTATAAAGTCATGCTCTGGATGATCCAATACGTCAGCCCCGATACCCGCGAGTTCCGGCATCTGAAAGGACATCGCGCATTGGTGCGCACTTCTGGCCTCGGCTTTGAAATCGATCCTGCTCCTGCGATATTCGAATGGTGGGACGGACTTAGCGCGGGATTGGACTTCACTTCGCCTTACGCCTGCAAGTGGTTCGTCGAGCAACTTGAGCGTCTGCAGAAGGAATACGGAATCGATGGTTTCAAATTTGACGGCACCAGCCCGCGCTGGTATGACTGCCCGGGCAAGCGCGTGGCCGCGAAGAAAGACGCAAGCTCCGGCGATCTGAGCGAAGCGTATGGTGACATCTGTGCTAAATTCCCCTTCAATGAATGCAAAGCATGGAAGGGTGGAGGCAAACCGGTGGTCGCTCGTCTCAACGACAAGCCCCATTCTTGGCACGCGGTTCAATCTCTTATTCCCGAGATGATCGCCGCGGGTCTTGAAGGCTATCAGTTCGTATGCCCCGATATGATTGGCGGCGGTCAGCTCTGGTCATTTACGCACGGTGCGCCGCAGATCAAATATAAGATGCTCAAACCTGAGATTTACATCCGTTCAGCGCAGGTTCAGGCGCTTTGCCCGATGATGCAGTTCTCGCTCGGACCTTGGCACATCCTCAACGATACCGAGATGGCCGCACTTAAAAAAGCTCTGGCCATCCGTCAGAAATTCGCGGACAAGGGATTCTTTACCGAACTAGCGCAGGAGGCCGCGAAAACCGGTGAGCCGATGCTCCGCTCTATGGAGTATGTATTCCCCGGTTTGGGTTATGCGAAGATCGTCGATCAGTTCATGATGGGGGATACCTTGCTCGTCGCGCCGCAAATCAATGCCGGCGGCGTTGAACGGAACGTGGTTATCCCTCCCGGCAAATGGCTTGGCGACGACGGCAAAGTTGTCACCGGTCCTGCTGAAATCTCCGTCAAGACTCCGCTTGATCGGATTCCTCACTTTGTGCGTCAGTAACCTGTTATGAAAACCGTTCTGATTACGGGATCCGGCTCGGGCATCGGCGAAGCTTGTGCCCGGGCTTTGGCCAAAAAAGGTGTGAAGAACTTTGCTTTGCACTGCGGCAAGTCGATGGAAAAAACCTTGGCGCTGGCGGAATCGCTCAAATCTGCCGGTTGTCGCGCCGAGGTTTTTCAGGCCGACTTTTCTGATCCCGATGCCGCCGAAATAATGGCAAATGAGGTAATTGCCAGTTTTGGTGAAATCAACGGTTTCATCTGCAATGCCGGCACGATTTTCACCAAGCCGCTGGCGATGACCACACTTTGCGAATGGAGAAAGCTTCATGCCGTCAATCTAGATGCGGCGTTTGTGCTGACCAAGGTCGTTTCGCGCAACATGATGAAGCAGCGGCGAGGAGCGATAGTGTACATCTCCTCTGATGCAGCGTTGCTTGGAGATGTTTTCCGCGCCGCCTACTGCTCGTCGAAAGCGGGACTGATAGGGTTATGCAAAGCGGCAAGCCGCGAGCTTGCCCCATACGGGATCAGGGTTAACGCCGTAGCTCCGGGCATGATCGAGAGCAGGATGACCGCCGATATCGACGACATACGCCGAAACAAGCTTTTATCTTCAATTCCCTTGGGTCGGTTCGGCACGGTTGACGAGGTGGCGTGTGCTGTTGCGTTTTTGCTCTCTGACAGTGCCTCATACATCGCCGGTCAGGTGTTGAGTGTTGACGGGGCGTTGTGCTGAAACGTTTTTAAAGGAGAAGAAATGAAAGGAGAAGAAATGAAAAAAATTATCACTGTCTTTGCTCTTGCCGCCGCATGCTTGCGGGCCGATATTGTTGTGTCGCCGCTGGCATTTGAATCCCGCGGGTGGGTTTTGGACTCTCAATTCATGGATGTGATGGGCTCTCCGTATCTTCTGGCGCACGGTCTGGGCATCCCCGTGCAGGATGCGGTGGCAGAGATCACATTTCCGCGCGACGAGTCCCTCCACGTCTGGGTTCGAGATAGGAACTGGTGCGAGGGAGCTCCGGGTAGATTTCAGGTTGCGGTCAACGGTGTAAAGCTCTCCCCGGTATTCGGGACTACGCATGAAAACTGGGATTGGACATACGGAGGCGAGATTAAGGTCAAGGCTGGAAAGGGCGAGGTTCGGCTTATTGATATGACCGGTTTTGAAGGTCGCGCGGCAGGTGTTATTTTCACTCAGAAAAAGGTCAAGCCTCAAGGCGCGGTAAACCTCACCGCGCGTCCCGCCGATGAAAAGTACGATTTTGAGTTTGTCATCGTCGGCGGTGGACAGACCGGTACCGCTGCGGCGTTGGCCGCAGCCCGCAGCGGAGTTAAAACCGCGCTGGTGCAGGATCGCCCCGTGCTTGGCGGAAATGCTTCATCCGAGATCCGGGTGTGGAGCGGCGGGGAAATACGCTATTCCATCGTTAACGAAACGCGCAACCGTTTCATGAATCGCGATCCAAATGCGGAGATTTGCGACCGCCAACGTATGGCGCTGGTAAATAAAGAGCCGTTGCTTACCGTGTTCCTCTCGACTCGAGCGTTTGATGTATCTAAAGATGGCGATGCGATCAGAACGGTAAAAGCGATTGACCTCAAACGCAACCGCATCATTGAATTTTCCGCACCCCTATTTGCCGATACGACCGGTGACGGGTGGATTGGGTACTGGGCGAAGGCGGATTGGCGCATGGGACGCGAGGCCCGTTCGGAGTACGATGAGCCGTCTGCACCGGCCAAAGCAGATGATCATACTCTTGGCGCATCGCTGATGTGGTATTCATCCGAGGCCAACAGCGCAATTCCGTTCTCGGCGCCGTGGGCGGAAAAATTCGCGCAAGGCGTGGTTGCGACCGCCGGTGAATGGAACTGGGAATATGGAATCCGCCGCGACATAATCGAGGAGGGCGAAGAAATTCGCGACAGAATTCTCAAAGCGATTTTCGGCGCGTTTTCAATGGCTAAGAAAGATCCGAAAAATGCGCGAAGGGTTCTGGCTTTTTGCCCATACCTCCTTGGCAAGCGCGAATCCCGCCGCCTGCTCGGCGATTACGTATTCAGCGAAAAGGATGTCACCGAACGCCGCTTTTTCGAAGATGCGGTCGCCACCGGTTCCTGGTCTATCGATCTGCATTATGACAATGCCAAAAAGGACGTTGATTTTCTGACCACCTGCAACCAGCCTCACTACGGCCGGTATTATATGCCATTCCGCTCTCTCTATTCGCGTAATGTGCCGAATTTGATGATGGCGGGACGTTGCTTCTCCTGCACACACGTCGGACTCGGTTCGCCTCGCGTGATGAATTCTCTTGCACAGCAGGGAGTGGCGGTCGGCTATGCCGCATCGCTCTGCAAAAAATATTCAATGCGTCCGCGCGAGCTGTACAAGAACGGGAAAATGCGCGAGCTGCAGAATATGCTCGGAGGAGATTGGCAGGACCGTCGCGATCCTGCAAAGGCGCACTGGATTGTGGTCGACCCTGAAGACGGAACGGTTGAATTAAAAGGCAAGTGGAGGGATCGTCACCATCATAATGGCGGTCAAGTCGGTCATAGAATTCATTTTCCGATCAATCCGGATTGCGTGGCCAGCTATCCCATTCCGGTGAAAAGTAAAGGCAAATACACACTATACCGTCGCAATCCGTTCTTCGAGCAGCGCTCATGCTCTATCATTAGCAAGTATCGCGTAAAGACTGGCGGTAAAACGGAAGATGTTGAAATCCCTTGGTCTGGCGAAGTTGAAAGCTGGCAGAAAATCGGTGAGTTTGAACTTGAACCCGGTTCTCGCGTCGAAGTGGTCTTCGGTTATGCCGACGGTATCGCTGCAGTTCCCTGCAAATAAACCGATGACGGTGAGAAGGTATCAAATCCTTTAATCCAACGGGATGGCGCTCGCCATCCCGTTTTGTTCGCCGCCCTCGTAGTGTCCTATCTGACGGGGTGCTCTCGTAGGGTCTGTCCCCAAACGGGGTCCCAAAAGAAGTCCTTCGCGAAATATTTAGATATGAAAACTATCGTTGAAAGGCAGCCGTATTCCCCGCCGCACGGCGGGCTTTTTTGTCCGTCCTGATCGCCCCTCGACAATCTTATTTTGCGTCGTCCTGCGCCCGGAAAGCTTACTCTACTCGAATCCCGTCGATTACGGTTATTTTTGTTGTTAAATTCATTTTCATAAGTTATAATGTTTTCATCAAAAAAACATGGCAAGTCGCATTTGGTTTCTGTTTTGGGCGAGCAGGGTTTTGTTAATCGGGCATGACAATTCAATACGCATTTTCAATTTTGGG
>JAZQGX010000222.1:0-19963 GCA_045540275.1 Kiritimatiellia bacterium
ATATTCTATCCTTGAAATTAATGGTCAATCCATTTTAATAATGTAGGTACTAAAAATTATGAGCCCATGTTCACGTAAAGCCCGTGAATATGGGCTCAAATTGCTTTTTTTTGAAAACCTAAGTGGAAAAGTCGGGTTATACCACATTTTCGTTGCCATTCACTACCCCAAACGCCACCTTTTTCATCCGCTCCATCTCGGACGCGGAGACGTACGCGACGATCCTAACGGGATTGAGATGGTTGGTCGCGTTGGCGACGCTCTTTCTGTCGGGTGTTCCAGCATTAGTATATCTTGTGCTGTGGGCAATCTTGAAGTGGCAGTCTAAAAAGGATGTCGTGGATGTTTGAAGTGATTTTCAGCACCGCTCGTCCGCTAACTGTTCCTGCGCCAACAGAAGCGAATGTGGATTTGCTAGCCATCCGGCGATATGGTAGAATTTTCGCATGAAATATCTCACATCCATTGCGGCGGTTTTGACAACGCTTGCCTTTCCACTCTTCGGACAGGAAGCGGAAAACGCCAATATGTTCGAAAACTATACCGGTATTTTCAACCATGGCGTTTTGGCGCTCCAGATTCAACTTGACCGGCGCAACCTCTCTTGCAATTGCATCGACGGTTTCTGGGGAGCGAAAACCGAAATCGCATTCCGCACCTGGCAGAAGCTCACCGGGCGAGAAGAGACCGGCATCCCGGACAATGAGATGCTTGAGGCTCTCGGCGGCACCAACGATTTGTTCCGCACCGTCGAAATCACCCAGGCCGATTTTGATGCACTTACCCAAATACCCTCCGACGCCGAAGAAAAATCCAAGCTTGTCAAGCTGGACTACTCGACCATCGCCGAGAAGCTGTCAGAAATCGGCCACTGTTCGGAACGCCTGCTATTCCGGCTGAATCCCCACTGCGTCTGGCCAAATCCCCCCGTCGGCACCAAAATCACGGTTCCCGACTGCAAAACGGTCGGTGAACACCGGCACGCCGGTTCAGTTGCGATTTCCCTCTCCCGGATGGAGATTTCCGTATTTGGAGTGCAGGGAGAATTCATAGCGCTTTTCCCCTGTTCGATCGCGCTGAAAAAATCACAGCGCCCCAGCGGAACACTTGAAATCATCACCACGGTTCCCAACCCGAAATATCTGTACGACTGGCAGCTGTTCCATCCCGGAAGCGATATCCGCAAAAAGTTCTTCCTCCCCTCCGGCCCCAACAGTCCGGTAGGTACGGCTTGGATCGGTCTCAACCGAATCGGATACGGCATCCACGGAACCCCAACTCCCGACCGGATCGGCGAAGCCGCCTCGCATGGGTGCTTTCGCCTTTCAAACTGGAATGCGGAAAAAATGCTTGCGCTGGTCTCGTCCGGAACACCGGTGTTCATATCGGAGTAGACAGACGCCCGCCTCAGCGGTACACCTCGCCGCGCCACTCATACGGCTGGCTGTACTCTTCGCCGAACATGGTCTCGATCATATATTTCAAAACCCGCGCCCCCGAAAACATCCGATGGTATTTTTCCCGGCCGTTGCCGGCGATTCGGCGCCGCTCCGCATCATGGTCGTTGTACCAGAAAAGTTTATCAATCAGTTCGCGCGTGTCAGAGTAAAAGACGCAGTCGCCATCGCCGAAGAAGTCCCGCATCTGACCGTTGTCGGACATGAAGGTCAGAATGCCGTTGCCGAAAAGGTGGGCGATGCGATCGGAAGAATACCACTTCCAGTCGTCGCGGCGGTTCAGATTGATCGACATCTTCGAACCAAGCAGCACATCCTCGTAATCAGCCCCCAACACCGCCGGACGGTCCATTCCAAAAAAGTCGTACCTCATAACGCCCGACGTCTTCAACGCTTCCCTTACCGCCTGCATCACCTCAAAGCGCGGATCGCCCTCGCGGGGGATGCCGGCGAAAAAGAAGTCGCGGTCAAACTCCGCCGAGGTTTTGCGCGAGTTGTCGCCCGTCTCCATCGACGGATCGGCGGGGTTTGGCATATACGCGATGACATTTTTCCCGTTGGTCCACTTCTTGAGCTTTTCGCCGGCGCTGGTGATGAAAATCGCATCGCACGAATCCACCCTGCGCTCAATCTGGCGACAGGTCCAATCCTGCCAGATCGCATCGATATTGAAGTGCGCGATTTTCACCTTGGGCAGTAGCGCGCGGATTTCACAGAGCGTTTCATTGGTGATGTAATCGCAGTGACCGACCAGCACCGCATCGGGGCGGAAGTTGATTGCCGTCCTGATCAATTTCCTGTTAGCTATTGCAGCTCCTACCGCGCGCATGCCGAACGGCGCAAGATAGCGAGTTATATCGCGATCGGAAAATTCACAGAGCCGCCAGTTGTTGCGGATGCAGCCGCACATAAGCTTTCGCCCCGGAAGCATGCGTGTTTTCCCGTATCTGCGTATCATAAGATTGTCGACCAGCAAAATGCGCATCGTTCGCCCCCCTTCACCCTTTCAGACCGAGTCCCTTGACGATTTCGGACACCATTCGCGCGGATGGCGCGCCCCCTTCACGGTCGAGACACTCCTGCGCAAATCTCTCGCGCTCGGCCCGCATCGGATCTGTTCCGCCCAGAACGACTTCGGTTACGAACTGCTCGATTTTCTCCGATCCCAACGATTGATAGTGCGCCTGCAACGCGCGCCTGCCGAACTCGTTTTCCGTCGCCCGCCGATCATGCCTGAAAACGTAGAGCACGGGTCTGCCGGTGTATAGATACTCGGCGGTGAACGACCCGCAGTCGTGAATCATCGCATCCGATGCGGCGAAGAGCGCAGCATACTCGCCGTCGGCAACGAACGTATTGTCCGACTCCTCCCAGAACCGATAATACTCATCGGTCTTCTCCCGCCCCCACAATTCCTCCAGTCTGGAGCGGAGCACGGGATGCGGCTTGAATGCTATCGAAACCTGCGACCGGTACTTTACTGCCAGCTCTTTCATGAAAAAACAGATTTCGCAAAATGCCGAACTCGTGTAGCAGTTCGCCGCCCTGGTTCCAACCGAGTGGTGCGGAGCCCAAATGATCCGCTTGCGGCATCCGGTTTTTTCCGGAGGCCACGCCGCCGCCGCTTCGTCCGCGGAGACTCCAAGCAGCTTTTCCTCGAAGGGATATCCGCACGAAACCGCGTTGTACCCGCGCGCGGCTCCGCGCCGAATCGCATCGGACACGTGAAATCGGGAGGGGAGAAAAATCCGCCATGCGCAAGAAGAGAGGCGCGTCGTCACCGGATTACCGTTGACGCTCAGACTGTACGGCACGAAACACGGCAGCGCGTAAGACATCTTCCACGGATACCACGCATCGTACACCGCCCCGCGGTACGGTTGCGCATAAAAAACCAAATCCGGCTTCAGCGATTTCAGGTCTATCCATTTTTTTGCGACGGAATCGTACCCCTCCACGAAGCGATATCCGTTCCTCTCGCAAAACTCGCCGATTCGCTTTTGGGCCGCCAGCAGTGATTCTTCGGTCGGACACGTTCCGGGATTCATCGCGGAGACCACCAACGGTTCGAACAGGCGGCTCTTCTTCAATTCATCGTGGAAACTTGCGTATTTCCACATTGCAGGCTCCATCACCAGAAAAACTACTCTGGCCGCACCCCGCTCCCTTATCGACGCGATCTTCTTCCTAAAAACCATGCGCCGGTACAGTGCCGCCCCGCAGTTTTCGCGAACGGCGCGTATCACATCGCGCGGAGCATGCAGTACTTTCTTGATGAATCCCATCGTACTGATTCCGGATCAGACACGCAACTGGCGCAACGCATTTGAGATGATGGTCGAGCTGGTTCCCTTGGTGTAGGGAAAATAGATGACTTTCACGCCCACATCAGCGAACTTTTTCTCCATCTCCTCCCAGCGCTCGCTCTTGAACCAGTCGTCCCCCACAAACAAGATGTCGAAATGCAGACGCTCCCACATCTTGAACTTGTCAAGCTCCTCCTGCGGGATGGCGGCATCCACGTATTTTATCGAACGGACGATTTCAATGCGGTCGACGAAAGGAATGACTGGTTTTTTGTGCTTGTACGCCACCAATGCGTCGGTGGAGACTCCGACTATCAGTTTGTCACACATCCCCTTGGCGTTCTTGAGCAGATTCAAATGCCCGATGTGAAACAAATCATAGACCCCCGCCGTGTATCCTATGCACATCTTTGCGCTCATAACACCCCCTCATCGTGAAGATTCAAAAATCTTTCCAGACACCAGCACTGCCACTTCTGATCGCCGGTCGCCCCGTCGATGCAACCCGGCGCGAACTCATCGCGCACGGGACCGGCCCAATCCTTCAACCATGCCGCAACGCCGCGCGGCAGCGGAATCTTGTCGTGCTCGCGCATTCCCGGATAGCGGCGGCGGAAGAGGCGGCGCACCAGGTACTTGGTATCGCCGGAACGGATTCGCGCAATATCCAACGGTCCTTCCAGCCCGAGATAGCCGTAGGGCGCAAGCATCTTTATTCCGGCAAGAGCCATGGAGTGCGTGAATGAATTGTGGGTCTCTATCGACATGTGATCGCACAGAAAGCGGTTGTAATCGATATCGTCCGTTCCAATGCGGTACGGCTCGAATTTGTACGAAACATCCTCAGGCTTCCGGAGCACCTTGGCGGGATCGGAAAAACAGTAGCGCTTGACGAATTCGTCAAACTTCCAATCCTTGGAAATCAGCTTGTCGCTTCCGCCGAACGTTCCGTCTACCCCCTCCCCGGTCACAATCGCATTCAGTCCCTCGGACTTGGCGATTTTCGACGCCTTGTAGAGCATCACCTCGATCGAATGCAGCGGCGCTCCCTTAGACTTCATCAGCTCCGGCGCCAGCTCGAGAAAATCGTCCCATGTGAAATCCACGATCTTCAGATCGAGACCGCACACCTTGGCATACTCTTCCGCACGACCCTCCTCGGCGATGGTGCCGTCGGCAAGATTGCGGAAGGTGTACGCCCTTGTTCCGCGCGGGAGATAGGTCGCGAGAATCGCAGAGTCCATGCCGCCGGAAAGAAACAGTCCGATATCGTCGCGGCCGCCAATGCACTCCTCCATTGCGCGCGAAAGGTATTCATCCATGTCCTCCACCCCGCGCACATAGTGCCGCCATGGCGGTACGGTCAGCGGATAGCTCTTCCTGACATTGTTTTCAAAAAAAAGCTTCGAGTCATCAAAGACGTATCGAAACGCCAGATACTGGCTCATGCAAAACGATTTGTCTACCATCTCAAAATCCCCTGTCAGCTGCTATTTGGCGGCGGGAACAGGCGCACCGGGAGCAGGCGCCGGCGGAGCTTCATCGTCGTCATCGGGATTTTCCGCCAGCCATGCCTCGGCCGCCTTGCGGTCGGTGAATTCCTCCCCGGTGAAAAATTCGTAATGCTCCATCGTCACCTTTTTGGCTTCCGGCGAGCCGGATTCGATTACATTGAGCATAGTCTGCATCGCCAGCCTGTTGCTCAGATCGCAGACCTCCATTATCATCGAGTCGAGCGCGTCGGCATCCTTTACCGTCCTCATTCCAAGTTCGATCAGTTGCGCCTTTTCCGGCCCCGATGAAATTTCAGACATCGCCAAATCCCACTGATGCAGCGCGTCGGACGAAACATCCTCGTCGGCATCGTTCATGAAAAGCGTAAGCTCTGCCATCGCCTTCTTTCCAAACCATCCCAGCGCTTCGACCGCGCGTTTGCGGATCTCCGGATTTTTCGAAGATGCGGCCGCGACGGCGAGCGTGATGGCGTCCTCCACATTGTCGTTGTCGATCGACTTTTGCAGCTCTTCGGAAATCTGCTTCTCCTCCGCGGTGAAATTCTTCTCGACGTCATCGATCTTTACCGTCGGGCGCACCTTTTTCGCCGTCTTACCGTCTTGTTTGGCGTTCGTTTTTTTCCGCTCTTTGCGCACTTTCTTTCTCCGCCCGCCTTTTTCCTTCGTCACCTTCTTCCCGGTGATTTTTTTCGTTGTCCCGCTCTCCGTAGGTGCCGTGGTTTTCTCTTTGGATCCGTCTCCGGCGATCATGTACCATCCGAATACGGCCAATGCCGCGGCGATCATCAAAATCACTGCGATCTTTAACTTCTTTCCCATTTCGAATTCTCCCGGTCAACTTTCGTTACTTCTGTATGCGGATCACCCGTTTTGCTTTGCCCTCGGAGCGCGGAAGCGTTCCGACGGGGAATACATCGCCCTTAGGCAGGAAGCCCAGACGCTCGCGCAGATGTTTGGCGACCATATGCCCGGTAACCCCCGCTTCGGCCTCAACATTTACCGTTACCTCGGTCGTGCCGTTGATCTCTTCAAGAATAATCTGAAACTCGTCTTTGACGCCGGGAATTTCCATCAGCGCCTGTTCAACCTGGCGAGGATAGAAATTGACTCCCTTTACGATCAGCATGTCGTCGGTGCGGCCGGTTATCCGATCGAGCCGCAGTCCCGTGCGTCCGCACTCGCAGCGTTCTCTGCTGATGATGCGCGAGATATCATGGGTGCGGTAGCGGATGATCGGTATCGCCTCCCGCGTCAGCGAGGTGAACACCACCTCTCCCCACTCGCCGTCGGCAACCGGCGCACCGGTTACGGGATCGACGATTTCGGTAAGATAGTGGTCATCCCAGACATGCAACCCGCAATGTTCCCTGCAATCCATGCCGGTCGTTCCGATTCCACCGGTTTCCGTCATGCCGTAGATGTCGAAACATTCGATGTGGAGGCGCTTCTCGATGCGCCGACGCATCTCGTCCGAAAACGTCTCCGAACCGAAGATGCCGACTTTCAGAGAGGGTATATCCCCGTCGCCAAGCTTTTCGATTATGCGCGGAACATACGAGACGACCGAGCAAAATCCCTTGACGCTGAAATCCCGCATCAGACGGATCTGCCGCTCGGTGTTTCCCGAAGAGGCCGGCACGGTGAACAATCCCGCCTTGCGGCATCCGTGATAGCATCCGAAGCCGCCGTTGAACAGACCGAAGGTCGGCATGATCTGAAAAGCGTCGCCCGCCTCCAGCCCGGCCATAGTAAAACAGCGAGCCATGCACTCGGCCCATTGGTCAAGGTCGGCCTCGGTGTACGCCATGACCACCGGTGTTCCCGTCGACCCCGAACTCATGTGCATCTCCCGGATCGTCTCGCGCCGAACGCACAGCATATCAAGCGGATAGGCGTCGCGAAAATCATCTTTGGTCAAAAACGGCAGCTTTTTCAAGTCATCTAGAGTATGGATGTCTTCGGGGTTTACACCGGCCTTCTCGAGCCGAGGACGGTAGAAAGTTCCGTTTTCGTAGGCGTGGCGCACCGTCCAGCGCAGACGATCGAGCTGCAACCGTTCCAACTCCTCGCGCGGCATGGTTTCAGCCGCGGCGTTCCAAAATTTTTTCGCTTCCATTTTCACCATTCCAGTTCAGGATTTGTTCCACCCTCGACGTCATATCCGGATCAGAATCCAGACCGTCTCCATTGAACGATTTCTTCCACCATCTATTGCCGATAATACTAACAAATAACCCGCCCGCTGTTAATCATAAAAAACTACAACTGCGGGAAGGCATCGCGTATCGCCTGCGCGGCGCGGTCAGCCGCACCTGGGCCTCCCAGCTTCCCGTTCGCCAGATCCATGCCGCGCTCCGCATCGGCGCGAACCGCCGCGTCGGTCAGATACGCCAAAAGTTTCGCGGCGAGCGCTTCGGCGGTAAAATCCTTCTGCAGCAACTCGGGCATGATTTGCCGCCCTGCGATGATATTCGCAAGCCCTATCCACTTTACCCCTTTGATCAGCAACCGCGCCAGCAACGCGGTAAAGGCGTTGACCGCATACACCAAGACCGTCGGACAGCGCATCAGTGATGCCTCCAGCGTGGCGGTGCCGGAGGCCACGGCGGCGCATGATGCCTGCAGCAGCACTTGGCGGGCGCCTCCTGCGACAATATGCAGATCTTCCGACGCGGCTCCGTCGTTTGCCCCGAGAATTTCTCTTATCCGGCTCTCCGCTCCGGCAGAGGCGGCGGGAATTACAAACGCGCATTTTCCGCCGAGTTTTCTCCTGATTATTCCAGCCGCCTTCAGCATGACCGGGAGATGGCGTTTTATCTCCGAGGCCCGGCTGCCCGGCAGCAGCGCAATCTTGGCGCGTGCTCCTTCCCAGGGCAGCGGGACGGCCGGAGCCGCACGGGTCTCCGCCGCGCGATCGACCAGCGGGTGACCGATAAAGACGGCGTTGAGCGAGGTGTTGGCAAACAGCTCCGGCTCAAAAGGGAAAAAGCAGAGAAGCAGATCAAGCATCCGTGCGATTTTGGGTATGCGTCCGCGATGCCACGCCCAGACCTGGGGACAGACCATGTGCACCGCCGGTATGCCATGGGCGCGCGCGAAGCCGGCAAGACGGAGATTCATCCCCGGATAATCAACGGTCAGCACCATGTCCGGCTTAAAGGCGAGCATCTCCTCCTGCAGGCGCCTCTTCATGCCCAGCAAAAAAGGAAGGCGCATGAGCACCGGTATGATTCCCATGACCGCGCATTGATCGGTATGGAAAAAAAGCTTGGCGCCGCCCGCCGCCATCGCCTCGCCGCCAAAACCGACAAACTGGATTTCGCGAGGTGCGTAAGCTTTGCGCAAGCTCTCCATCAGGGCGGCGGCATGGAGATCGCCGCTCGGCTCCCCGGCACAGATGAACACCTTTAATGCGTCCGGCATCGTCAATCCTCCTCCGGTCGCAGCGGCGCTGGCGGCAAACCGCTGTCAATGCCGACGATTGCGATTCCGTACCTGTCGGCCAGCGCGATGGTTTTCTCCCGGTTAAGCATCAGCAGCCGCCCTGCCTGGAACGCCAGCGCACTTGCCCCGGAGCGACGCAGCATTTTTATCGTCCGCTCCCCCACCACCGGGATATCAAACCGCATATCGTGGCCTTCCTTGGCGACCTTGACCACCACCTGTCCCCTGCCGCCGAGTTTTCCGCCTCGGAGAATCGCGCGGTTGGTTCCCTCGAAGGCCTCCACCGCAAGCACCATCCCGTCTTTCACGCACAGGGTCTGTCCGATATCCATCCCGCAGATCTTCATTGCGCAATCATGACCGAAGGCGATGTCCGCCAGCTCGCGGTCGTCCGGTGCACGGGTGGAGTGCACCCCGACTCCCGGCATGCTTTCATCCATGAAACAGGAAGCCGGTATCACCTTGATGCTGCGCTTCTCCATCTCGGCGGCGATCTTGCCGAAAATGGTGTGCGCGTTTTTGACCGAAAGCTCGCTCAGCCACCGCCTGCTCAAATCGTCGAATCTGGTACGGAACAGCGCCGCCGGACGGATCTGCCCGGCGAGCACCCCCCAATAGCAGGCGCTTGCCTCGGCAAAATCAAATATGGCCCGCATCTGACCGATGCCGAACCAGGCCACCTCATCGGCAAGTGCGGCGGTGGAGCGGGCGGTCATCCCCTTGATCGCAATCATCGTCAAATGGCTGATGCCGGCTTTACGTGCGCCACGGGCAAGCCGCGCCGGATAATCGCCGCTTCCCGCCACTATCAATAACTTCCTGTCGACCATGAAACCCTCCATCTGCAAATCACAACCCGGCCACCGGTCCGCGGTTCGCTTCATCGCCACTCGTGACGAGCGAAAAACGCAACACTGCTCCGCCGTTTTTGGCGAAATCCAAAAACACCCTTACATCACCGTCCAGACCGAAGAACTCCTCCTCGACCATCGCCGCCCCGGGATCGGCATCCCGCCGGTTGGAATCTCGCATCAGCGCCAGATCCAAGCAGCTGCAGGCATCCTCTCGCCCAAGTTTCATTAAAACATCCCCGGCGCGGATAGTCAGCGAACAGGAGTCTGCCGTCAAACATGAAATCGTAAAGCCTTCTTCGTCTGCGGTGTATCCCGCCAGAAAGCACCCCGGCTCCCCGCGGAAATAAACCGCGTCGTGGCGCAACAGCTCCCGTAGCGCGGCGGCGCCGGCCGCCGTAAACCCGCTCGCTTCGATCTCCCGCCGCGGCTTCAGTTCGAGAAAGGGGGCCTTGAAGAAAAGATAGTCAAGCGCCTCCCGCGCATTGGTCAGCGGTCCGCCGGGAACCGGAGAGGAAGACACCGGACAGCGGGCCATCGCCAGAGCGCACGGATCGGGGAAAATATGTTCGGTGATGGCCCCGTCCTCCCGCGGGCACAGCGCCATCAACGCTCCGGAAGGCAGGAAACGTACAAGCGGAAAATCGGAACTGGCGCGACTGGCTTCCATCATAAATCCCTGTTTTGGAACATCAGACATCCAGTTACGGCAAACAAGGCGCAGCACACCAGCGCATACATGGCGGCCGGCAGGATGTAGCAAATGGAAATGGTTCCGCCGTGCGCCAGCGCGTCGCACAACCAGAAGTTCTGGAGATCGGGAATAAAACCTGAAAGCCAGGGAGGCAGAGAATCTCCGGCAAGCCCGGCGAACAGAAGCAGAAACGCGCCAGCGAAAACCGCTCCGGGCCGCAAGCGCACCGAAAGCGCGCAAACCGCGGAAGTGAAGACGGCGAGGGCAAACAATACCAATACGGCGGCTGGCAGGGCTCTAAAGTCCATTGCCACGCTCGATGTGGTGTATTGCGACGCAAACGCCATCGCCATTTGCGAAACCGCCAGACCGATAAACACCGACGCACCGAAACGGACGCCACGAAAATAATGCAGAATGGCGGCAATCAGCATTACCGCCCCCAGCGAGGCCAGCGCCAGCAGGAGAGTAAGCGGATCGGAAAGGACTCCGTTAAAATCGGCAGTGGCAATGGAGTGCGCGGAACATCTCTGTGCCAGCAGCATCGCGGGGCACTGGGCCATGGCATAGGTCAGCACCACACAATAAACTCCAGTCATTTTCGCCATAAGATACATGCTTCGGCCGACCGGCTTGCCGATTACCGCGGCAGCCGTGCCGGAGTTGATTTCCCCGCCTACCGATTTGACGGCAGAACCGGCGGCAAGCACCAAGCCGAAAAGCAGCAGGCAGGAAAGCGCGCTGTCGCGGGCGAGCCGCCCCTCCTCGCCGAACAGGTGCATCTGCAAGACGGGCACGATCAGGGTGAAGGCGATGGAGGTCGATGCGGTGAGAAACGCCGCCGGCTGCTGGATGGCTTCTAGCCAGGTTGTGCGTACTATGGCGCAAAAGGCTTTAAAATTTCTGAGCCTGTTGCGTAGGCTGGATTTCAAGGGTGCCGGCAATTTTCTCGCCCTCCTTGCTTCCGATGATTCCCAACACCAGGCGCAATGGCGTGTGGTCGGGAATGGTGAAGCTACGTAAACGTTTGGTTCCGACCCATTTGATCTGCAATTTGTTCAGCGAATAATGCTTGGCGATATACAGCTTGGTCTCTTCGGCGGTCATCGGAACCGTGAAGTTCGCCAAAAGCTTGTTGTCCTCGTTGATGCTGTAGACCGCAACCGCTGCTGCGGGACCGACCTCTGCGCTCGCTGCAGGATAATCTGTTCTAAAAACCGCCATTGCCACCAAATCGCGGCTGTCCTTTAGACGCCACGAGGCCGCACGCCCCGTCCAGGAAAGGGTTTTTCCTCCGCTTTTAAAAGTGCACGGACCTTTAGTGCCGTAGACGTAGGCGCGCAGGTTCTTCGGACGCACCGTCATCTTCAGGCCGTCGTTGAAACCAGGCAGGAAATAGCGTTTTATTTCATGGGCGTAAGTTCCAACGCCCTCGTATTGCCACGCGACGATCTCCGGGGGCCAATCTCTGTCGTATTCCAGCGGCGTCGCCAGAAACGCTTTTATTTTGGCCAGATTCGCGGATTTTTGCGGTGTTTTGGCGTTGGCTGCCGCTTCGGAAGCAAACAAGAAGGAAGCGGCGGCAAGCACCGTTGCAATAAAGATTCTGCCGATTGTCATGCTACCCCCTGCTGAAAACAAATGCGTTTCCCCGAAGCCGTGCAACGGGAAAACGCATTCGGAATATCCGTAAAAAACGAATTACGCTTCCGGTTTGGTCTTGCGAAGACCCAGGCCGCGGTCGCCGTCTTTCCATTGGCCGCGCTTCTTCAACAGGTCGACACGCTCAAAACGTTTCAGCACGTTGCGTTTAGCTGTGATTTTGCCGGTGCCCTTCAAGCTGCTGTGTTGGCTCATTTTTCAATCACTCCTCATTCAAATGCAAAAAGAAAGCTACATGATACCATAAATCATAGGATTTTGCCAAGCACCTATTTTCATCGCTTATTTTTTCAAGTTTTCCATGAAGAACTAATTCGTTCGTTGTTCAGTTCTGCGGGTTTTGAAATTATATCGTCACGATAAAAGCCGCCGCCTTCACACCAATTCACCGTAAAGAGTCTGGGGCGCAGCGCGTACGATACGCACCCTGGCTTCCTGCCCTACCCGCAGGCCCGGACATGGCTCGAATACTACAATTTTGTTGCCGCCGGTCCTCCCCGACCAACGCGTCGCATTTCGCAGACTCGGTCCCTCCGCAAGCACCGTCTGAACGGAGCCGACCAACGCTTCATTCAGCCGCTGCCCGCGAACATCCTGATCGTCCAGCAGCACCTCGTCACGCCGCCGCTTCTCCGCGTCGGTGACATCATCTTCCATTCCGGCCGCCGGAGTTCCCGGACGCGGAGAAAACTTGAAGATGAATGCGTTGCCGAATTCTGCCTCCTCCAACAAAGAACGGGTCTCTTCAAACTCGGCCTCCGTCTCCCCGGGATAACCGACAATGACATCGGTGGTCAACACAAAATCCGGCATCGCCTCACGCAATTTGGCGCAAGCCTGCAGATACTGCTGGCGCGTGTATCCCCGTCTCATGTGCGAAAGCACACGATTTGACCCCGACTGAACGGGAAGATGCAGATGATGGCAGACTTCGGGAATCGTGGACATGGCACGCACCAATTCGTCGTTGACGCCAGAGGGATGCCCCGAGGTAAAACGGACGCGCTCGATTCCGTCAATGGCGGCAACCGCTTCCAGCAAGCGCGGGAATGCGCGCTCGTATCCCCCGGGACTGGGAGGATCGTCGTCGAACCACACTCCGCCCGCCAAGCCATAGTTCATCACACTCTGCCCCAGCAGGGTAACTTCCTTGACGCCGCGCGCTGCAAGCGCGGTGATCTCCGCAATAATCTCACGCGCCGGCCGGCTGTACTCGCGACCGCGCACATCAGGAACGATGCAATATGAACAACGGCGGTTGCATCCCAGCAGAATCGTGACAAACGCCGAAAAGCCCGCCGGCTGATGCGCCTCCGGAGCGTCGGGAATCTCATCGGGCTCGGACACTTCCAGCAAATGCCGCTCCCCTTCCGTCACTCTTTGCACCAGATTTGGAATCATCCCGTTGCGCCGGGTGCCAACTGAAAAATCCAAACCGGGCACGCGCTTGAAAACATCCTCGCCGAGACGCTGAGCCATGCATCCCATAAGCCCGACTATTCGCCCCGGACGATCCCGTTTGGAGGCCGCCAGCAACCCCAGTTTCCCAATCGCCTTGTCTTCCGCCTTTTCACGGACACTGCACGAATTTACAATCACCAAATCCGCATCGTCTTCGCACGCCGCTTCGACATATCCGGCGGCGGTCAGAAGCGCGGCCACCGCCTCTGAATCGCGGACATTCATCTGGCAACCGTAAGTATGAATCCTGAAAGTCACTTTTGCGCCTCCCGTTTATTCATCCAGACTGGATTTACGCTGCCGCCGGGGCGACGGATGATAGAACATCAGCATCACATTCTTCAAACTATCTCCCAAATCGGGATTGGTGACAAACACGTCGTCCTGCGAACCGCAGGTGTGATTGTTGATGTTTGCCTGCACGAAAATCGCCTCGTTGGAGTTGACGTTGCTGTTTTTCCGCCAGCGCTCCTTGAATAGCCCATTGTCCACCAGGTGCTGAAAAATCTGCTTCATCTCTTCCGGCGCGATATTGATGCGCGAGTAGTGATAATCCTGCCACGTTCCGTCCCCGTTGTCTTTCGCAAACTCGGAAGAGACGCGCTTGGATGTACCGTGCTTAACCTCGACAAACCCGGTCCCGTCAAGTTTGACGCGCACACGCTGAATCGGCAACCGGCGATAGTTGCAGTAATGCATCTCCACCCAGCTCAGAGCGGAATCCTCAACGGTGAAAATGGGATCCTCGTTGACATACCGGCAACCCGTGACTGCAATTAACATCAGTAACGCTATCATCCATTTCATAATCGGTCCTTTCCTTTATCTCTGTGGGGGCGGTGGGGGTGGGGGCAGCGGCATCGGCTCGTTGCGGGCGTTTGGATGCCCCCCGATCTGAGTTGCGTTGTAAATCGTCTGGATATCCGCAACGAAATTTTCCACATCGCGGGAATTCAACCCCATCGACTTTACCGACGAGACCAGCAAATTATAACGTTCCTCCTCGTAGAGGTTGCGCAGTTCACCGTACATTTTCGCCAGTTGGCTGTAGTTTTGGGAACGCTCTTCATCGGTGTGCGGGCCGTGCATCCAATCATCGATCTTCTCCCGCTGCCGGGCGACCATCTCGATTTGTTCCAGTAGACGCCGGTGGGTGTCGCGCGCCTGCGGCGTGAGCGAAGACAGGTCGATTGATTCGAAAAAGTCCGCCTTTTCCGCGGCGCGCAACCGGCGGTGGCGCTGATAATCTTCATGGTGTCTGACCACCGCTTCGTAATGCTGGGGATTCTCCTTCTTAAGCCTCGCCATGCGCTCCATAAACGATTCGCGTTTCGGCTCGGTCTTTACGCCCATCTTGTCTACCGCCTTGTTCACCGCGGCGTCAAGATCGACCTCGCCGGCCGCAAACTGCGCGGCCAGCTCGCTTTCAAGCTCGTCGATACGCTTGCGAAGCCGGTCGATTTCGGCGTTGTCCACCGTCGGCGGCGCGGCCACCTGCTTTACGCGAACCGTCTCAATCACCTTGGTTTCGGGGATAATCATCCATTTCGCGAGCGTCCAGCCGGAGACGCCGGAGACGGCAGCCGTAAGCAGCAAAACCAAAAACCTCACAGACGGGAACCTTTCTGGCGGGGAGCTCTCTTGCCGTCGCAAATATGCCTAACCGCCTCGCGGAAATTCTCCGCACCTTTGATAATCTCGATATCCACTCTCAGATAGTACACCGGCACCGGGGTCTTTTCAAGACGGGGGAATCTGACCGCGTCCTTCTCGGTGGTCAGCAATGCATCCGCTCCCAAATCCGCCGTCCGGTTCAGGCAATCGATAATCTCCTGCGCGGCGTAGCGGTGGTGGTCGGCGTACCGTTCACAATGTATCACATGAGCACCCATTGAACGAAGCGAATTTTCAAAGCTGCGCGGTACCGCGATGCCGGAGAGCGAAGCGACGGTGCGACCGCGCAACCAGGCCAGAGGAAGCTCCTCTCCGGTGTAGACATTGCGAATCAGACGCGGCTCGTGACGGCATTCGATGATTTCCGCTTCGGGATTGAGGTACTTGAGCTCTTCGCGCAACTCCGAAGTGTTGCCGTTTGATTTGGTGATGATTATCACGTCGGCGCGCTTGATGTTTTTGATCGGTTCACGCAGAATCCCGCGTGGAAGCATATTGCGATTGCCGAAGGGATTTTGGCTGTCGACCAGCGTGATTTCATGATGATGCTGAAGCTTGAGATATTGGAAACCATCATCGAGAATCAGCGTGTCGCACCCGAAATGTTTTATCGCATAGCGCCCGCTTTTTACCCGGTTTTTATCCACAAGCACCACTACGCCCGGCAGATTGCTTGCCAGCATGTACGGCTCGTCGCCGCCCATTTCGCTGTCCAAAAGCAGATGCCTGCCGTCACTTACCACACGCGGAGGCTCGTATGTTTCACGGAATATCCGCTGGTACCATGGTGCTTCTTTTTTCCGGTAGCCGCGGCTGAGAATCGCCACTTTGCGCCCGGACTTGCTCAATTCACGGGCGAAGATTTCCGTAACTGGCGTCTTGCCGGTTCCGCCGGCGGTAATATTGCCGATGCTTATCACCTGACATCCCAGAGGAAACCTTCGGGCGATTCCGTGGCGGTAGAGGAAAAGGCGAACGCCGACCGCGAAGCGGAACAGGCACGAAAAGGCCTTCAAAACACCAAGCAGGGACCGAATGGGCCACGAGTGGCCCTGGTCGGTCCCCGGGTGCTGAATGAGACGGACGAGATATCGCTCTATCCGTTCTGCGCGCCTGACCTTCGCCCGCTTCATCAGCTTAAGACTCTATCATTCGCCGGCAGCGACGATAGCGGCGAACGAATCCGCTTTCAACGCGGCGCCACCAATAAGTCCGCCGTCGATATCGGCCTGACCCATCAGATCCTTGGCGTTTTCAGGCTTCATGCTGCCGCCGTACTGGATGCGGACGACATCGGCGGTTGCCGCATCGGAGATTTCAGCGAGAGTCTTGCGGATAAGCGCGTGAACCTCCTGCGCCTGCTCCGGAGTGGCGGTCTTGCCGGTTCCGATGGCCCAGACCGGTTCGTAAGCGATAACGGTCTTCTTCAGATCGTCGGCGCTGATTTCAGCCAATCCTTCCTTGATCTGGCGGATGATAACCTCTTCCATTTTGCCCTCTTCGCGCTCTTCCAGCTTCTCACCAACGCATACGATGGGGATGAGGTCCGCGGCAAGAGCGGCCTTGAGACGGGCGTTGACGGTCGCATCGGTCTCTCCGAAATATTGACGGCGTTCGCTATGGCCGATGATAACATAAGAAACACCGAGATCCTTGAGCATATCGGCAGCGATTTCGCCGGTGAACGCGCCGGAAGCGGCCCATGCCACATTCTGCGCACCGAGGCCGACATTCGAACCCTTGACTGCTTCTGCCGCGGCGGCCAAAGCGGTAAAGGGCGGGCAAACCACAACCTCGACATTCTTGATATCCTTGACGAGCGCTTTGATGCCGTCGATAAGCGCGGCGGTCTCAGAGGGCTTTTTGTTCATTTTCCAATTGCCTGCAACGATTTTCTTACGCATTTTTTTACTCCTAGCGCGGCAAAACATCTTGTCGTGCCCGCAAAAACTGTGGTTGAATAGAAGATGTAATTATTGCTTTTTTCGGCAATAAAATCAAGAACGGATTCCAAATAAAAAGAACAAACCAACTGGCACCATTAAAATGAGATTACGGTGCGGATGATAATTATCGGGGGGGCGAGCGTCCTCGCGAGCCGTATCTTTAAGTCGCAGTCCTAGATAGGCTCAAAAGAATTATATCCTAGACTAGACTAAAACGCCCGGGATTATCAATCCACGGGCGTCAAGGTGCGGTCGATGCGCTATTTTATATTTATCACGGTGCCGACAATGCTCTGCGCCCTTGCCCACGTTCCGTTGAAAAACCCGTTGGTGAAGGTATGTTTGGGCCAAGTCTGCGAATCCGGGAACTTGGCGGCGAACGCCGCCTTGTCGCCCTCGGCAAAATCTCTTGCGTTTGCCGCAAGATACTCCGACCAACCGATATTGTTTGCCGGATAGCGGACATAGAAGGAATATGATCCAGATGAATTGCGCGACGAGGCGATTTTGCTGGGGCAGCCTTCAAAATGCAATATGTAATTGGCATAACTATACGAGAATATCGTTGACGAATTCATATAGTCAATGTGCCTGCCGAAATAAATGTTCTGAACGCCATTATGGGTGAATTTAATATTGCAATTTCCATGAACCATCATATTGGTATTCAAAATAAACACATCTCCCTGATAAGGGATGGCTCCCAGTGCGAAAATGGAATTTTTGGGATATTGAAAGTCCCGTGCAAACGGGGCGGGAATGATTTCACGCAATTTGCCTTGATTGTCAAAAACAGCCGCATCGTTGCCGTTGAGTTTTTTCACCGTCTCGGGGAGAACCACCTTCCCTAAATAGCCGATGGTACGCCTAAACGGATGGGAACTCATTGACGTAATATCAAGTTCATCGCCAGTTGCGACGTCTACGATCGGCAACGACAAATCCAACAGGTAGGTGTCCTCTTCCGTATTCCAGGCGACTGAAGGGACGGAAGCGATGCAATCCGAATTCAGGGAAATCGCTTTGCTCCCTTTGGATACTTTTATCCTCCAACCCAGACTGTTTGTAATAGCATTGTTGGCGTAATACCAATTGCATTTCGGTGTTGCACACAGTCTGGTGGCTTTTCCAATATCCACGGTAATCGTGCGTGAATAGGTATCAATACCCTCCGTATCTCCCGACCAATGGTAAAAAACACCTTGCGGCGCATCTTTCGCAACCAGAGTCACCGCTGCTCCGATCGGCGCATAGCCATTGGCGTCAAGGGCAGGAGTCACTTCCACCGGAAGATATCCGTGGGCGTCGGTAGCCAATTTGCACCCGTTCAGCTCCCACTGCCACTCAAGAATCACATTTCCCATCGACAGGTCGTAGGAAAATTCATTTCCGGCGTTCAGGGTAACGCTCCCGTCATTGTGCGTAAGCTTGTATCCGGTTACGACATAGCGCTTCCCCTCTTCCTCTTCATAACCGGGCTCTTTTGCCGAAAACAGCATATTTCCGCCCGCAAAATCGCTCACTACTCCGTAAGCAGGTTCGCAGGAGCCGAACTGAGTTCCTTTATTGGAGCTCACCTTAACCGAATTCGCCATCTCCGCCTGCCACAACCAGGTGACGCGATAACTCTTTGCGCTGTCAATCTCAAGTTCGACAGAGCAGACATCCGAATACTCGGTAACCTCGGCCGCAGACCAGTCGGTTGAAGTAACCTCTACCCTGCACCCCTTGCACTTAAACTGATTCGAGGCAGAGGTAGCCGGTGCGGTAAAGGTGATTTTTGTGCGGTTTTTGATTTTGGTGTAGACCCCTCCGCGAGGAGAAATATTATCGTTCTCGACATCACCGGAACTGACAACCTCCAATCTTGGCTCACCATTCCATTTTACCGCGTACCCATTCGTGAATTTTCCCGTGGTAATCACATACTCTGGCACTATCGAGTCGGGATAGTTTTTACGGAATCCAGCCAAGTCGGCGTCGGTAAACGCCCGGGCATTGCCTTCCAGCCACGCGGTCCATAGCTGACTGTCGGCGGGAACATGCAAATATGACCTTGCCCCCGGCGCATAACTACCGTTTTCAATACCGGCAGGAACCGCACAGTCTTTCATAAAATACAAGTCGTATTTTGCGGTTGAATTCGCAAACGTTGTTTGGTGGATTGTTTGAAATTGCGGATAAAAGAAAATGCGCGCCAATTTGCCGTGAGTTATAGTCAAGCCGCAATTGCCGGTAGCTTTGACACCATCTAGATGAAGGTCCTGATCTAACTTCTGATGACCGAGACTAAAAGTACTACCACCAGTCCAAAGCAACCCCATAGAGTAATCATACGGCTCAACTAACATTTCGTCTCTTTTTCCCCAAGTACCGAATACAGAAAGTGCTGATCCTCCAAGGTCCCACGTTTTCAGCGTATCAGGAAGAATCAACTTCCCGATGGCCACGTTACAGCCGTTAAACGCATAATAACCGATTTTGGTCAGCGTATAAAATTTATCCGGATCGGAAGCATCTACGATAGGGGCAGACAAATCCAGGGTGTATTTGCCATTTTCCATATCGCCGACTTCCGGTGCACCTTTAATCATTCCGCCGTTGTCGGCGGTTGCAAGCTCGGTCCCGGTGACAGTGCCGATCGCAATTGACCAGCCATCCTCCGTCGTCATGCGTTTGGTTGAAGAGTCATACGTCCACTGGGCGAAAGCTAAATTGAATGCGAGCATTGAAGCTGAAGCAATCAGGCAAAGTTTTCTCATATCAATCTCCTATTCTTATCAACCTTGATGTTTATCAACCTTGATGTTTGTAACACGCTTATCCCGATTTTTTCGGGGGAAATTATCCCGACTATACGGAAACCCCAGTAAATAGGGCTTAAAAATTTATTCGGACGATGAAAAAACAAGCGTAGACTTTCTTGAGAGAGACGATTTTACGTAAAAAAAGGC
>JAZQGX010000223.1:0-38640 GCA_045540275.1 Kiritimatiellia bacterium
CGGAAAGATAGCTAGAAGGCCCAAAACAGGAGAGCGGAGCCAATGGCATTTCAACTTCTGCAATATCGTTAGTTCCTACATCCACACGCAAAACACCGACCGCATCGTCGGCAAAACCATAATTGCATGCTTTAGAAACAATCAGTAGCAACAGCATTAAGTTGATGATAGACTTCACAAACAATCCCTAATACAAATAAATCCACGGCTAACAAACAAGAAGCGACCTTGACGGTATGCTATCATCAATCATCGGCCAATTCAACTCAAATTTTAAGCCGCATGGATTTTGCAGTACATACATTCGAAACTTCTGTTCAATTCAAAGGAAAAGGTAGTCTCCGCGCTTCACTCGCACGCCTTGTCGCGCTTCCATTTGGCCGTAACGAACCCGCCGCCGAGCGTTCCGGCAACAATCGTTTCTCCATCAAACGGATCGAACGCAACACAGCCAAGACGACGGATATGAAGACCTTTATTTGCCGGATGCCATGTTTTTCCATCGTCCGAACTGACATATATGCCCCTCGCCCCGGCGAAGTCATGGTAGGGATTGTCGGATGTCGTCAGCACCAGACGCGCAGGATCCTTTGGATCGGATGCGACTGCGCGGACCAGTGCTTCACGGTGCAGATGCTCCCAATTGCCTGTACGCGGATCAAATCTCCACAATCCCCGCCGGTCTAAATCTCCGATGCGCCCACGGCAAACCAGAACGCGCCCAAGCGCGTCACAGACGATTTTCCCTTCGGATTCGCCTTTAAGCCCAAGAAATCGGAAGGTCTTCCAATCTCTTGTCTCGAAAACTCCCTCGGCATTTTTAAGATAAAAGCGCGCAGGATCAACTGGATCGACGGCAAATTCTCCTGACTGCACCAATTCTTCCCGATTCCATGTAGCGCCACCGTCATTGGTTGTATAACGCGAGTTGCCGTTTACGGCAAAAGCTTTGCGTTTGTCATTGGGATCCACCCACATGCCCAAGTATGAACCATCTGCGAATTCAGGCAGCCCATAGTTTTTCCCGAAGCGCGAGCACCAAGTGCGCCCACCGTCATGACTGAAAGTTATACCGTTATTGCGGCCGCTCTGACCGGTTGCAAGATATATGCCGCCATCGCTGCTGAATGCCGCCGCTATTCCACCACACCAGGGGCCGGTCTCGCCCAGCGCATAATGCCAGCTTTTAAATCCATCATCAGAAATCCAGCCGCGCCCGGCGTCCATCATTTGGAGAACCGACTGTCCGCGCCGGTAGGGGTTGAATGTTATCGAACGGGAACACCAACCGTTCCACCCTCTTCCGCGCCAGTTGCCGGAGTTGGACTCGGCCGGGTGCAGAGCTGTCATATCCTGCCATGTGTGTCCGCCATCGACAGTTTTAAGCACATATTCGCTGTTGTATGCGTATGCCGTGTCTTTCTCAAGCGGAGATGCGGCAATGCGACAGCCCGGCCCAGCATAACACGCTGTCTCGATATTTGTTCTTGAACACCCCAAACGCCAGCTGTCTCCACCGTCATCGCTGACAAAAATCCTGGAGTCTTTCCAACCCAAATCGCTTACATACATCCGGTGCGGAGGAATGGGAGAGAGTTCAATATCGGAAAAACGAGTAACATACTTGTTCCCGGCATCCGATACCTTGTCGATTGTTGAATCCACCTTATGAAAAGAATGTCCTGCATCGGTACTTTTCCAGATGGAGTCAGGCGCACAGTGCGAACCGGCTGTTTTTTCCGAAGCTACAACCACCCAAAAAATATCAGGATTGGAAGGATGAGTCGTCACACTTCTGACGGTGCCCGGAAGACCGGAAAGGTTGCGCCTAAACCATATCGAGCCTCCGTCATCCGAAACGAACCAACCGGCATCCTCGGCAAAGACATTTGCCCGAAGTCTTCCTCCCGTAGCTGATGCACTCCACCAGGCCTTTATGATATTTGCACCCTTTACAGACTCGGTGGTAAAGCCTTCCTTTGCGATTGTTCCGGCGCGTCTCCACTTTTCACCATCGTTATCGCTTATCCATACCGACCCCAAAGTATCGCATTTGGCCCAACTTCCCCAATGTCTGGAAGAGCCGCCAAACGCCATTAGTCGCCCCGGAACCGTTTTATCGATGAGAATTTTTTCGATCATGGCGGTGTACTTCCATGAGCACGCCTTGGGCATACCTTCTCGACGCGATACCCACGTCCGGGCGCCGTCGCAACTGAACATCGGGCCTGCACAGGAGCCGATCCACACCTCGTTCGTACGAAACGGGTGAAATGTCGGTGTCGCCATCTCGTAAGTCGGAAGTCCAAGTCCGGGAGCCCAACTTCCCCCGCCGTTGAATGAAACTGCCGTCCCGAGCATATCACCGCCGGAAACCAAATGATTGGCATTATGAGGCGAAACCGCCACCGAAACAATTGCGCCTCCGCATCCCGGCTCGTAAAGAGGCTTCCATTCAATGTCCGTAACGGAAGCGTTTGCGGACATCGCGGAAAAAATCAAGAATGCAATGGATATGAGCATTATCTTACAACGAAAATCAACCCGCTACCGAGAAATGACAGCTGTCCGTTGCGATAAACCGCACAATATCTGCCGGCCGGCTGCATCACACCATTGATACAAATCTTCCACGAGCGAAGATTATTCACCGAAGCGCAGTTCTCATAAGTAATCGGAACTGACAGTTTATCTATGCCAGTGCTGTTGGAAACACCGGTCAAATAGATTGTTCCGTTTTTGGCAAATCTCGCATTCATTATCGTGCCGCCGCCATCTTCGGCGTTGACCGTGACGGCATCCACCGTTTGAGCGCCGACAACGTTCGTAAAGTCAAGAACCGCGCCAGCGGCCACCTCAACCTGCAGTGAACTGGGCATATTCCGAACACCAGGAACCGTAAAATTGAGGTCCGCACTGTAGAAACGGAAGCGGAGCGGCACCCCGCTTTCGGCCGTACCGAACCACTTTTCCTGATGATTCTGCACTTCGTTGTAATCAACAACAAGCTCCTCATCATTGAGAACCTTCCATGTAAGTCCGCCATCGTGACTTGCGCTGAGAGTCCATGCTCTTGGACACCCTCCATATGCAGGCTGGAAATTTATCGCCGACACCGGCCCTGAATCGGACGGTAGCCGGACATAAAGCGTAACCCCGTTCTCATTGGTGGTCGACGGCGATTCCACTCCCACGCGCGGCCATTGATTATTGTCGAAAAGACCTCCGGCATTTCCGCTGCCGCCTGTTGCAATCAATGTCGTTCCGCTTGCAAACGCCGCCGTACCGCTCGGCAACATTTCAGGAGAAGTGCCTATCGGCGCCGTGTTGATGACATTTTCCCCTATACGGGTGCCGGTAGGTCCTACAAAACCGAGTTCACCGAGATAAAACCTGTAATCGTGAGCTCCATTGTTTCTGTCGAAATAGCCGGTATTGTTCCAGTCGGTGACGTTCCACTTGAAAAGGTCGCACGAATATCCGACGGCGGAAAAAGCGAGAGTCCCCGCCTTGACGATAACATTCGAAGGCATAACGGAGGGGTCTTCGATTATCATGACGCCGAAGCCGTCCTTGGTCCATTCGCCTGCCGAAGTGAAGCCGGAGATTCGCTCGTCGTTCTCGACCGTGCGCGAAGTCTTCAGCCTGCCGCCGTTGAGCAGTACGAGCGAACCTCTTACCTCCGCCAAGCCCGAAGACGGCGCTACCGTCACTCCGTCAATGACCAGCGTCGCCCCGGATTCGACGAAAAGCCGGTCAAGATTGAACTCGGCCGCGATGCGGACTGTTCCGTTCGAAACCGTAAACGATCCGACCTGCGCGGCATTGGTTATGCTGAAAGTTCCCGTCCCGACCTTGAATACGCCCACATCCGCCGCAATGCGGCCTTTGAGATACCCGTCCTGATCGCCTTCACCGAAAAACACTTTCGACGAAGATGTCCCCGTAAGAGACTCCGTATCAAGCGGAAACGGCGATGAGAACCAATTCAAGCGCTGTGTCGTATCTTTAATGCGCAAAAGAACATACGAAGGATTCGGCTCCTGCAAAACAACGCCGCCATTGCCCGGCCCGTAAGGAAGCAGATTGTCGTCCGGCAATACTACCGAATGTTTTGAAGTTATGTAAAGATTGCGCACATTGGTCCATTCGACACCTTCGTGCAATGCATAGAACTGGTTTTCACCATTCGCCGACCGGCAAAAGATGACATCATGTCCACCGCCATCGATCACAACGCTGCACGAAGATTTATTGATACTCCGTTGACTCCAATCACTTCCGATACGGATATTGCCGCCTTCAAACGATTCGATGCGGAATGCGCCCGAAGCAAACATATCCGCCCCCCAGTTCTGGGTATTGCCGCCAATACAGCCGTCTTTTACGAGAATACGCGCTCGTGAAGCGGAGTGATTGTACATATTTTTGAAATCCACGCTCTCCGGACCCAATTTCAGAAAATCGATAAAGCCGGAGGGCGAAACGGCAGCGTTCTGGCAGATATTGACCGTGGTCATGTCAACGATATCCACATCTTTGCCGGCATTTTCGGCAAGCGCCACAATTTGACCCGAGCCACCGTTCCTGCCGATATTGACAGTTACGACCTCAAGCCCAGTCGCATCGCCGCCGAGCACATTGATCTGCGCCGTATCGCCCGCGTCTGGCCCAAGTTCAAGCGTGGTCGCGCTCAGTTTGGCCCCGTTTTCAATATTCAAAATCCCGTGAACCGTCACCGTATCGTAGACGACCTCAGATGACAGGTTTACGGTTTCGCCCGAATTCACGGTCAGATCCGACGCATGGGAGGATAATGCTGCGCAAATGACAGCGACCCCAAAAACAAAAGTTTTTTTCGTATTCATTGATTATAGATTACATTATCGAATAGAGCTTGTCAACCCCAGTCCAGCCGGGATTCACGCTCATCCCGATTTTTCGCCTTTCATTCGCTTATGTTTTATGTTAAAACAAATGAGCAATAAGGATATTTCAGGAGGATTATGCCAGAGCTCCCCGAAGTAGAATCAATCGTCAGATCCTTGAATAAAGCGATTACCGAAAGAACCATCCGCAGCGTGGAAATTTTCACGCCGCGTCTTCGCACCTGTATATCCCGTCTCACTGACGCGGAGCTTGCAGGATTGAAGTTTACCGGCGTCCGCCGGCGCGGACGCTACGCCGTATGCGACCTTAACGACGGCAGAGCGCTGGTCTTGCATTTTGGGATGAGCGGTGTGGTCAGAGTCGAGGGAGCAATAGCACGACGCAAGCATGAACATATTTTCATCCACCTTGACAATGACCAAATATTAAAGTTTGAAGACCCCCGCCGCTTTGGAATGGTTGAAGTGCAGCCCCTAGGAGCGGACGGATGGCCGGTCGGTCTTGAAGAAATCGGAATTGAGCCGCTTTCCGGCAAATTCAACGGTCAATTTCTCCTCGCCTGTGCGCGCAAACGCCCCGGCCCGGTAAAGAACTTTCTGATGGACAATTCCGTCGTGACCGGCATCGGAAACATCTACGTCTGCGAAATCCTCTTTGAAACCGGCATATCACCGATTCATCCCGCAAACGAAATCGACCTTGAAACCTACAACGCGATTGCCAGAACAGCCAAGGCGATTCTGCGCAAAGCGATTAAAATGAGCGGTACCACCATCAGCGACTACCGCAATGTGGACGGATCGGAGGGAAAGTTTGCCCAACAGCTCAAAGCTTACGGCAAGGAAGGGCTCCCCTGCCCCAGATGCGGAGGGCGTTTTGCAAACGTCACGATTGGCGGCAGGAGCAGCGTCTACTGCCCTCAGTGTCAGATTTAATGGTGCCACCGCACCTGCGGCTAAATCTTGAAGCAGGATCACACCTTGACGGCCTTCCTCGCCGCCAGCACTTCGCCGGCCAGAAAAAGCGATCCGCAAACCACAACGGGAATGTCGTGCTCCACCGCCCAGTCGCAAGCCTCGGACAATGCGCGTTTCACATCGGTGGCTGCATGAGTCCGCATGATGCCAGCGGCCTTGGCGAATTGCTCATTGCGATCTATTGGCAGCGAACGCGGATTCGACACGGGGACTGCCCAATACGACTGAACCGCAGGGGCAACGGTCGCAAGAAAGCCGGGAACATCTTTATCTCCGCAAAAGCCCGACACCATCGCCACTTTCCGCTTGACCCCGCAGGAGCGCAAGGCCTCTAAAAGCGCCTCCGCCGCGCAGGGATTGTGCGCACCGTCAACAATCACCGGCGGATTTTCGTTTATCAAATCAAACCGCCCGGGCCAATTCACATTTTGATATCCCAAGCGGAATGCGGCATCGGTCAGCTCAATGCCGGCATCATGCACAACCTCCAGAGCGGCCGCGGCCGTAGCCGCATTCTCAAGCTGAAAAGAACCGGCCAAAGGGAATTCGATCCCGCTCAAATCGCGCGTCCAGGTGGAGAGCGATATTTTCTGTCCCTTCAACGTCCTCGCGCTTGCTCCCACGCTTACAGTTTCGGGTACACTGACAAAACGGGCAGACATATTCTCGGCCTGCCGCATGATTACCGCCCTCGCCTCAAAAGGCATCTTGGCGCATACCACCGCACTGCCCTTCTTTATAATCCCCGCCTTCTCACCGGCAATCTCTTCGATGGTGCCTCCCAGAATATCGGTGTGATCCAATCCGATGCGCGTGATTACCGAAATTGAAGGAGTTACAAGATTTGTTGCATCCAATCTGCCGCCCAGTCCGGTTTCGACCACTGCAATCTGCACACCGCTGTCGGCAAACAGCTTGAATGCGACTGCGGTCAAACGCTCGAAATAGGAAAGCTTCTCGGGGCTGCACGCCAATATCGATTCCGCCGCGTCGTTCAATTGCTCGTCGCTTGCCGTCTTTCCGTCGATCCAGAACCGTTCGTTGATGCTGATCAAATGGGGCGAGGTGTATCTTGCAACGCGGAATCCAGCATGTCTCAATACGGATTCGCAAATTGCGGCGGTCGCTCCTTTGCCGTCGGTACCGGCGATATGCAGTGAAAAAAACTTCCGTTGCGGGTTTCCGCACCGCTCCATCACCTCCGCGATGTTATCCAATCCCGGTCTGATCGCCCGCTCGTTCAATCCGCCAAGCAACCGGTCCAATGCATTTATCATCATGGGTCAAACTATGTCAAATTACTTTCAAACGATTGTTTAATACCGTCGTTCCTGCTTGCCGCCATCGCGGCGGAACTCGCCGCTATGGAAAAGGCGTTGCCGACATTCAGGGAGTTCTTGGCGCCGAAAACCGGAATACGAATTACCGCATCGCAAAGCGCCACCACATCCGGACGAATGCCGAAACGTTCATTCCCCAACACAATTGCGCAGGGAAATTCCCAGCGATGAGAATCAACGGTCTCGGCGCCTTCCACGGTTTCCAGTGCCACGCATTTTACACCGCGCCGGCGCAAATTCTGCACTTCAAGCAAAATATCCATCGAGCTGCGCCACGGCACCTTTTTTTCAGTTCCCATCGCCGCCCTGCACACCGCCGGGTGTTCGGGTGTCGCGGTATAGCCGCACAGGACCAACTCGCCCACCCCGAAGCATTCCGCCGTCCTGAAAATGGAACCGGTGTTGAATGCGGAACGGATGGAATCCAACACGACCGTAATGGGAAAGACGGTGCGCATCGCGCCGGAATCGTCGTCATTCTCGACGATTTGCGAATCGGTGATTTTCAATTTTGATATCTGCCGTTCAATCGGCACCAGTACCGACCACAGAGCCTGCCGGGTGATACCGGGCACCAACAGAGTATGCAAAAAGGCCAGACGCGGAATATCTTCCTGTCCGGCCATCCATTTTGCAGTCTCTTCAATTGACGCGGCGTTCGGCTCTGCCCCATCGGCAAAGACCTGATCCAAGGCTGTCACCCTGCGCCAAGCCTCGCGCCACCTGGAATACGCTCCAGCTCCGGCTGATGAAATCATTTTTTCGCAGGTGCGTTGGTAGACACTGCCGCCGGCTTTTCCGCCACCGCAGGAATTGCCGGAGCCTTTTCTCCCTTCTTGAGAATCTCATCGCTCATCTCAAACAAGGAGCGCTTTGCGCGCGGAGTGTAGCGGTCGACAAGCTTGATCAGAGCATTGATGCGCGCTTCCGCCATGCCGTCGTCCGCAAGCTTCACCTTGAGGTTTTCAAGATATTCTTTTGCCTCGGCCTTTTTGCCGAGCAAAGCGAGCGCGCGGGCTTCGCCCAACTGCGCCTTCAGAATGAGATATGAATTCTCGAACTCCTTCTGGAAAGAGCGATACTCTTTCAGCGCTTCTTCGTTCTTGCCAACGGCTTCAAGCGCATGGGCGCGTCCAAGAATGGCAATCGATTCAAATCCGGTGAAGTTTCCGCCTGCCAGGCATTCATCGTAAATACGCAACGAATCTTCGTATTTGCCGCTGTTGAAATATTCTTTCGCAAGACGGAGACGCAAGGCATTTCCACCCTTTGCGCCGCCGTTTTCGCTAACGGCGATTTCAAGATCCTCAACACTCTGCGCATTGAGCAGCGCGGAGTTGACGGCGGTTGCTTTGGCCACCTGATGGTTTCTGTAAACAAATACGCCGGCCGCGATTACGGCAACCGTAACGAGGCAAACAATGAACTTTTGCCCGTTTAGCATCCACCAATCGTACAAAGGAAGGAGTTCTTCGGGAAGGTTTTCGGGAACCGGTTTGCCGTCTAAACGTGAGTCTCTCTCTTTTGTATTCATTCTTGTTTCCTTGAAGCTTTCGAACTATCGTCGACATCACCTTTGAGCATCTGGCGTTGCCGCTTACACAACGGTAAAAGTTTCATAAAAGCTTGATTATATCACAAAACGCTTTTATAAACAATACGGCAATTTCTCATGCCAACAGGCGTCAAGCTACAGTGTTACAGCACTGCGGCAATGCGCTTGCATGCCTTTTCGACATTTTCACGGCTGTTGAAGGACGAGACGCGGATAAACCCTTCGCCATCTCTGCCGAAGCCCGCTCCCGGGGTCGTAACAACCTGCGCCTCGTGCAGAAGCTTGTCGAAAAAGTCCCACGACTTGCCGCCTTTGATATCGACCCACACATAGGGACTGTTCTCTCCACCGGTGCAGGCGTAACCGGCCTTGGCAAAGGCATTGCGGATTATCTTGGCGTTACGCAGATAGAAATCGATCAGCTTTTTGACCTGCGCCTTGCCCTTCTTCGAATAAACCGCCTCGGCGGCGCGTTGCACAATGTATGAGCATCCGTTGAACTTCGTGGTCTGCCGCCGCATCCACATGGCGTGGACGGAAACCGCATTCCCTTTGCGGTCGTAGGCTTTAAGGCTCTTGGGCACCACGGCATAACCGCAACGCGTGCCGGTAAATCCGGCGGTCTTGGAGAAACTGCGAAATTCAATGCAGCAATCGCGCGCCCCTTCGATTTCAAAGATGCTGTGAGGGATTCCCGGTGTACGGATGAACGCTTCGTAAGCTGCGTCAAAGAGAATTATCGATTTATTCTTGCGCGCATATTTCACCCAGGCCGAAAGCTGGTCGGCGGTGGCCACCGCCCCGGTCGGATTGTTTGGATAGCAAAGATAAATCACGTCGAACACCTCGCTCGGAGGGGCGGGGACAAAGGCGTTTTCGCTGGTGCAATCGAGATAATGCAGTCCGGAATAACGCCCGCCGCTGTTTTTGCCGGTACGTCCAGCCATCACATTGGTGTCGACATACACAGGATAAACCGGATCCGGAACGGCGACGCGAACCTTCGGCCCAAAAAGCTCCTGAATATTTCCGGTGTCGCACTTGGCGCCGTCGCTGACGAAAATTTCATCCGGTTCGATATTGGCGCCGCGCGCGGCAAAATCATTCTTGGCGATCGCCTCGCGCAAAAACGAATACCCCTGCTCGGGACCGTAACCGCGGAAGGTCTCGCGGCAAGCCATCTCGTCGACCGCCTTGTGCAGCGCCTCGACGCATACCTGCGGCAGCGGTTCGGTGACATCTCCGATGCCAAGGCGAATAATCGGCTTGTCCGGATTTTCAGCTTGAAAAACCTTGATGCGCTTGGCGATGTCCGAAAAGAGATAGGACGCCTTGAGTTTCGAATAGTTTTCGTTTGCCAGAATCATTTTGTGTTCCTTTGTTTTTTCAGATCTCGTATAGCGGCATCGACATTGCTGAACAAACGGTCCAGCTCACCGAGCGGAACCGAGGAAAAGGCGAGCCTAATCAAACCGGAGAGAACGATTACGCCGGTATCGTATGCTTCCAACAGACGCAGACGCACCATCTCCGGATCGACACCGATCGGCTTTATGCACATGAAATAGCCGCTGTTAAACGGCATTGCAGAAAAGCTTTCGGCATATTGCGGATTTTCCGCGAGAATCTCGCGCAGACGGTGGTAACGACGTTTGAGCAATTGGAATTTCTCATTTTTCTGCCGAGCATAGCCGGGATTGTTGTAGGCGCGAAGCAGAATGCGCTGACCGATGTTGGTCGGATTGGAAATGGAACCGCGCACCAGTCCTGCCGCTTTCTGTTCAAGCGCCTTGTACTGGCCGTCGGTCGCTCCTTTGGCCCCGAAAGTGATGAAGCCGACGCGGACGCCCCAGACATAATCCTCTTTGGTCGCGCCATCAAGCTTCACCGCCAGCACATTGCGGTGCAGATCGCAAAACTGGGCGAAAAGAGATTCGGTGCAAACCCCTTTTTCATATACCAGACCGAAATAGGCATCGTCAAAGAAGACCACGATACTTTTTCCAGCCTCGGCGGCCTTGAGCACAGCGCGCCTGATGGCGAGCGCCTCCTTTTCCGTGGCGGTGTAGCCGGTGGGGTTGTTCGGGAAATTCAGAAGCAGCACTTTTTTTTGTCCGGGAGCGAGCAGCAGCTTTTCCATTGCCTCGACATTGAACGCCCCCTTTTTGTCGAACATGGGAAACGTTTTCAGTTTCGCACCGGTAGCTTCGCAGAAGACCAGCTCGTAGTTATCCCAGTAGAGGTTGGGGGTGATTACCGAATCGTTGGCATCAAGAAACATGTAAGCCGCCACGCTCAGTCCGTGGGTGAGAGCATTGGTCGCCACCGGAAGCGAAAATTTCTTTCCCGCCAGCGACGGGTTCTTTTCGCGTTCCATCTCCTGCCAGCGTTTGCGCAAATTGAGCATACCGGCGCTGGGGCTGTACAGAAGCGAGTCTTTTTCAATATTGAGGGAGTCGGTTATGCAGCTCAGACACAGCGGAGTGCCGTCATCTTCCAACGCAGTTCCGATGGTGGCGTTGATACCCTTGCCGCGCGCTTGCGCGCTTTGCCCCAGAATGCCCCGAGAGGGAAAATAGGCGGCCCGGCCGCGTTTAGAAAGCATCCCCGACAGCGGACTACCCTTTTTCCCCAACTCCGCATTCAAGGTGATCGCCAACTCATGCATCATAATTGCTCCGTATTGTCTCGCGGATCTTCAAAAAACGTGGTATTTTCCGCGAAGCACACATTCTTACGGAAGAAGTCTCTTCCCGTACAACAAAATCCCGCTCATTTTACAATACTTTGCCTATCTTGACAATTGTATTCGCAAGTCCTATTCGACAAAACCGATTCAGCCGGTCTTCTCCCCCTTCAATCATTGTTCCTCCACGGAGACCGGACGGAAAAGGATAACTTGATGCAAGTATGACGGGGCATCCGGGCGAAAATCCAAAACTCATCTGGCGTTTGCGGGAAAACATTTCAGACACCGGTCCAAAATTCCGTTCAATTCGGCCAGGCAGATGCCATAATTGGTGACCGCAACACCGGTGTGCGAAAGCAAATTCAGCCGATGCATCATCTCGCGTCGGTTGATCATGCATCCGCCGCAATGGATTACCAGCGAAAAGACGTCAAGATCTTCGGGGAAATCCATCCCGCGGCAGAAAGTCAGCTCTAGGCGCTTGCCGGTTTTGGCTTTAAGCAATGCCGGTATCTTCACCGTGCCGATGTCCTCTTCCTTCCTGACGTGCGTGCATGCTTCCGCGATGAGAACGCGATCTCCATCCTTCAGATTCCAAATCGCCTTCGCCCCCCTCACCAACATCGGCAAATCACCTTTGAAGGCGGCGAACAATATCGAAAACGAGGTCAACGGCATCGACTTCGGCAGAATCTTCTCCACCTGGGCGAAGCACTGGGAATCTACTATCACGATGTCAGGCGCCCTGTTCAGCGAATCCAACGCGCTTTTCAAGCCGTCAGGCTGGACTACCAGCGACGCGGCCGACGCATCCAGCAATTCGCGCAGAACCTGTTGCTGAGGAAGAATTATCCGGCCCTGCGGCGCCGACGAATCGATAGGAGTAACCAGCACCGCCAGCGCCCCGACCGAAATGCCGTCGGGCAGAAGCGAACGATTCTCGGACACGGCCAGCCTCGAGAGCGCTGCTATCAGCTCCGGCAAGCCTTCACCGCTCTTTGCACTGATGCGAATCGCCCCTTCAGGATTCGCGCACACCCCTTCTCCGTAGCTTCCCTGATCGCACTTGTTAAGCACTGGGACGAAAGGGATCGCACCGGCGTTCAGCATTTTGAGCAATTCGCAGTCGAAGCGGCTCATGCCGATGGTAGCATCCACCACCAGAACCGCCGCATCTGCGCGGCGCAACACCTTGCGTGTCGCCTCTACGCGCATTTTTCCCAGCTCTCCGATATCATCCCAACCCGGCGCGTCAATCAGCTCAACCGCACCGAGCGACGGCAGCTCGATCGCCTTGTAAACAGGATCGGTCGTGGTGCCTGGCACGGGAGAAATCAACGAAACCTCCTGCCCGGCGATGGCGTTCATCAAACTGGATTTACCGGCATTTCTGCAACCGAGAAAAATAATGTGGAAACGATTGGCTCGCGGTGTAGCATTCAACGAGGACATACTTTGCGAAACTTTCCAATGGCATCGCGAATACATTCGGCACAGGCGCGCGAAGAGATGGTAGCGGCAGTGATCGCATCGATGTCTCCGCCGTCTTTCTTCACCTTCCATTTGCCGTCGACCGAACGACCGCGCAGAGGGGCGCGAAATGAATCGTCGGCCATCTTGGAACCCAATCCGGGGGTTTCCGCGGATTGAAGGACTTCGAAGTTGACCAGTTTGCCATCGGCGCCGATGCCGACCATCAGTCGTACATCACCACCGTACCCATTGTGCGATACTCCCTCAAAAGCGTAGGCGACGGGCTTACCGTCGCAAACGGCGAGATAATATTCAAAATCCCCGTGTTTTTTGCAATCGATCGTCGTACATCCCTCTGGTACCACCGAGGAGACCGCCGCAATCCGCCCCGACTCTGCGGTTTTGGCGATCGGCTCCTTCGTCACCGTGTAGACGTAAGCAAGAATCCCAGAGCAGAACAAGGCAACCGCGGCGAGCGTCATAGTAAGCTTCAGTATCTCTTTCACCGTGCCCTCCTCATGCCTCGCTCCGTCTCCCTCGCTTACCCGTACCGAAAACGCGATTGCGGGTAAAGCGGTCGATCAGCGGAACCAATGAGTTCATAATAAGAATTGAAAAACATACGCCTTCGGGATACGCCCCAGTTTTCGAGGTGCGGATAACCATGGTAAGCAGACCGCAACCGATACCGAAAATCAAACGCCCCTTCGGAGTGATAGGCGAGGTAACCATATCCGTGGCCATAAAAAACGCGCCTAGCAACAATCCGCCCGACATCAGATGCACCAACACCCCGGCGTCGCTGCCGCCGCACAACTTCATGACAAAGGAGAAAACCGCCACTGTCGCCAGATACGAAACCGGAATATGCCAGGATATTATCTTACGCACCATCAAATAGATGCCACCTATGAGTAGTGCTATTGCCGAGACTTCGCCGATGCTTCCGTTCGTCTCGCCCCAGAACATACGCAAAAGCAAATCGCTATTGTTCCAATCCAACCCACCGCCTCCGTATTTGATGAAGGACAACGGCGTAGCACGGGTGGTGGCGTCAACCGCGATAGTGGTAGCCTGCGTAACGGCATCCGCACCATGTTTTGTAATACCCGATACCCAACCCGACCTGCTCCAGGTAGTCATCGCACCGGTAAAAGAGATAAGCATGAATGCTCTGCCCGCCAATGCCGGATTGAACGGATTATATCCCAATCCGCCGAAAACCTGCTTGGCGATGGCAATCGAAAAAAGAGAACCCGCTACCGCCATCCAGAGCGGGGTGGCAGGAGGAAGCGTCAAAGCGAGCAGCACCCCAGTAACGCACGCGCTCAAGTCGCCGATTCCGGAATCGCGATGCATCAACGCCCGGCACCCCCACTCGCCAAGCACGCAACTTGCCGTGCATACGGCTATCAGCGCCAGCGCGTCCAGTTTAAAAAACCAGATGGCGGCAGCCATCGCGGGCATTAACGCGACCAGCACCTCCGCCATTATTTTTCGAATTGAGGATCCGCAATGCGCATGCGGAGAAGAGCTGAGAACCAGCAAATTCCTGTCGTTTTCAGGACTCATGGCAAACTCCTTGTGCAACGACCCATCTGGTCACAAACAATCGCGTCCGACGCGAAACGGTCCCCGGCCGGAACAAACGCTTATTTTGCGCCTTCGACCTTTTCAGACTCAACCTTGGCTGCGGGGATTTCCTGAGCAAGATCCTGCTTCGCGGCATCCACGATTTCTTTGACCGCCTTCTCTGCGCTCTCCTCGCCTTCGCGACGGCCTTTTTTAAACTCGGCCATGCTCTTGCCCAGCGCATTGGCCAACCCGGGGAGCTTCTTACCGCCGAACAGCAAGAGAATGATCGCCAGAATAATCAACAACTGTAACGGTCCGATATTTGCAAAAGACATAACAACAATCTCCTTTTATACTTCAATACTGCCGCATCGCACGGCGAACCTCCAAATCCAACTCTCGTCTCTTTATGGTCTGGCGTTTGTCCTGCTGCTGCTTGCCACGGCAAACGCCAATCTCAACCTTGACCCGTCCCTTAGGGGAAAGGTACAAACGCAAAGGTATAAGGGTAAACCCCTTCTGCTCCTGATATGCCGCCAGCTTGCGTATTTCCCTGGCGTGCATCAGCAGCTTGCGAGTGCGAAGCGAATCATGATTGAAGCGGTTGCCGAAGGCGTACGGGGGAATACGAACCGCATTCAGATACAGCTGTCCGTTCTTGACCTCTGCATAAGATCCGTTAAGTCCCGCCTCTCCGTTTCTTACGACCTTGACCTCGGTTCCAACCAAGGCGATACCAGCTTCATGCCGTTCAAGAACAAAATAATCGTGCGTAGCCCGTCGATTGACGGTAAGGTTTCCTCCCTGACGATTTTTTTTGTTCTTATCCGCACTCAAGAATTCATCCCCATTCCCTTGAGCGCACCTGGCTGCGACCAACGGGAATGCGCCTCCTCGGCCTTGGCGATTTCAGTGAAATCCACCTCGGAAATCAATTTGCCCTCCGCAATCTCGCGCAACGCAATGTCCGCTTTGTCCTCATCGTAGGACAACGGCTTGACATAGGGACGCTCTCCCGCATTCAGCTGGCGGACGCGCTTGGAGACGACATTCACCAAAACCGGAACGCTCGGAATACGGATTTTTGCTTTTTCGATCAGTTCTACGTTCACGAATTTCCTCCATACAAAAAGTGACGTTATTATAGCTCAATTTTACCGTGGTGACAAGTGGATATTGGCGTTGACCACGATTTGCGAGATATGCGGTTTGCGCAGATGGCGCAGATTGTGCTAATATATCGCCAAGGAAGGCACCTATGAGAATTTCAGGCGGAAAATGGGGCGGCAGAACAATCAAAACCCCGCCGGGCGACAAAATCAGGCCGACGCAGGACTGCGTTCGAGAGGCATTGTTTTCAATGCTGTCCGACCGCATTGCCGATGCGGTCTGGGCTGATGTGTTTGCGGGAAGCGGATCGGTCGGGCTTGAAGCGCTCAGCCGTGGTGCACAAAAAGCGATCTGGGTGGAGAAGAATCCGCTCAACGCGCGCCTTATCGCGGACAATGCCCAGACGCTTGCCGGTGAAAAGGCCGCCGAGGTGCCCGCCCCCGGGCGCGGCATTCCGCACCGAAAAATGAGACGCCCGAACGGCAGAATCGAGCCGTTCCCGATTCCGATCTCTTCGCCGGGAAGTGAGATATGCGTATGCGATGCCGTCGCGTGGCTTTCCGGCGGCGGCAGAACCAGAAACGTTGACGTGCTGTTCGCCGATCCTCCGTATCAGGCGGCCCGCGACAACGGTTTTTCGGAAATGCTGAAACTGGCGGCAGGAAACGAGACCGTGGCGGTGGGCGGACTTTTCATCGGCGAAATGCCGGCCGACAAAGTCCCCGAGGACATCGACGGGTGGGAAAGCATCCGCGACCGGCTTTACGGCAAAACCAGACTGCACATTTGGAGAAGAACGAAATGAACCGAGTAGTCTATCCCGGAACCTTCGACCCTTTGACCGAAGGTCACCTTGATCTGATAAGGCGTTCCGCGCGCCGCTTTGACGAAGTGGTGGTGGCGGTGGCAGGCGTATCGATGAAGCCCGGCAATCTTTTCCCGATCGACGAGAGAATGGCAATGGTCGAAGAGGCTTGCGCCGAGGCAGGTATCAACAACGTCAAAGTCGACCGGCTTGACTCCATGCTGGTGGATTACTGCCGCAAACGCGATATCAGCGTCGTGGTGAGAGGAATCCGCGTGTACAGCGATTTCGAATACGAATTCCAAATGGCGCTTACCAACCGGAAGCTGAATCCCGAAGTGGAAACGCTCTTCATGATGCCCAACGAGGCGTACAGCTATGTGACCGCCAGCATGATCAGAGAGATTGCCCGATACGGAGGCGATACCGCCGCATTCGTGCCACCCGCCGTGCAAAGACGGCTTCGCGCCAGGATTGAGGCGCAGAAACAAACGGAGGGGAAGTAGAATATGCCCCGTGACGAGAACAGACTGGTAATTGACGTTGCCCGGCTCGAGCGCGACGGTGAAAACATAAGCGGAGAAACCGACGAGGGGCTGCTGGAGCTGGACAACGATCCGTACATCAAGCCCGAGGGTGGAATATTCTACGATCTTTTCGTCACCCAGCTCGGTGACGAACTGTTGGTCCGCGGATCAGTGGGACAAGATGCGCTATGCGTTTGCGCAAGGTGCGGCGAACAATTTGAAACCACCGTAAAAGACGAAGATTTCGTCAGATCTTATCAAATAAATGAAAAAACCGAGTTTCTAGACTTGACCGATGAAGCTAGGGAAGCTATTATACTGGCTTTCCCTAGTTATCCCGTTTGCGATGCGGGGTGCCAAGGGCTGTGTCCAAGTTGCGGAGCAAATCTGAATCGCGGGACCTGCACATGCATCAACACTGTTGCCGGCGGCGCGTTCGCGGACCTGGACGCTATGATTAAAGAAAAATCGGATAAAAACCGAAACAAGCAGAGAAAGTGAGTTAAGCATGGCTTCTCCTCAGAAGAAAGTGTCGAAACAGAAAGTTCGTCAACGTCGCGGCCAAGTCAAGGCGGTCATTCCTTCCGTCAACGCCTGCCCCAATTGCGGAGCTCCCAAACAGGCACACCGCGCATGCGCTTCCTGCGGCATGTACAACGGTCGCAAAGTTATCGACAACGGCGCGGAATAATTTTTTATGACACGCATCGCTCTAGATGTGATGGGCGGCGACAATGCCCCGCACGAAATTGTCAAGGGCGCGATTAAGGCGGCCGGGCAATTGCATGAGACAGTCTCCACCATCTACATGGTCGGTGACGAGAAAATCATCAATGGAGAATTGAAAAAATTCCCCAAGGCTGATATGTCGCGGCTCAAAATCGTCCATGCCTCCGAACAGGTGAACATGAACGAGACACCAGCCAAGGCGGTGCGCGAAAAAAAAGACTGCTCCATTAACGTTGCAATGAGACTCGTCAAGAACGGTGAGGCAGATGCATTCGTCTCAGCCGGAAATTCTGGCGCGGTCTCGGCGGCGGCCATTTTGCATTTGGGTAGAATCAAGGGCGTTATGCGCCCTGCTATTGCCACGGTGCTTCCCACCAGCCGGCACAAACACCCGGTACTGGTTTTGGACGCCGGGGCGAATACCGACTGCAGCGAAGATTGGCTGGCGCAGTTTGCAATCATGGGCGACTGCTACTCGCGCGGAGTACTCAAACGCAATACTCCAAGCGTCGGTCTGCTTAGCATCGGCAGCGAGGACTGTAAAGGCAATGCCGTCACAAAAGAAGCTTTCAAGCTGATTCAAAACGACGGGATGGTCAACTTCTGCGGGAACGTTGAAGGTCATGATATATTCGGGGGCGAGCTTGACGTGGTGGTCTGCGACGGGTTTGTCGGCAATGTTGTGCTCAAGACAACGGAAAGCGTGGCTCACGCGGTGGGCGACTGGTTGAAGCATGAACTTCGCCAGAATCCAATTCGGCTCATGGGTGCGCTTTTGCTCCGTGGCGCGTTTAAGGCTTTGAAGCGCAAGATGAATCCCGAAATATACGGCGGCGCTCCCTTGCTGGGAGTACCCAAGACCGTAATCATCACTCATGGTTCATCTCATGCAACTGCGATTTACCATGCGGTCATTGCCGGTTCTGCTGCGGCTGCCAATGACGTATCCGGTGAAATCGAGAAGCGCATTGCCGCAGTAATCGACAAAAGAGCCGAAGAAAAAGGCAGCGGCGAAGGTTCTGGCCAGCAAGCCTGATTCCACCCTGTCTCGATAAAGAAAACCGCCGGGAAACCGGCGGTTTTTTTTATCGAGATCGAATATCGGCGAAACTCCACCTAATTGATATAGCGTATCTCGGCGGCCCGTGAGCGATTGACGGCTCTTGGATATTTTACCGCCGGATAACCGAAGAGCATCGCATAATACGGATGTTCACGGGGGATACCGAAAACGTCCTTGACCGAAGGGACCAGATTGGTGATAAACTTCAAATACCCGCACCAGGTCGTTCCGATTCCTCGCGCCTCCGTCAACATGCTGAAGTACGACAATGCGGCGATGCAATCTTCGTACGGCGTTGTAGACTTGCTGACATCGGCTGAAACTATCAGCAGATGTGGCGCTCCGCGGAAAAATTCGTCAATGCGCTTACGCCTGAAGAGAATCGCAGGTTTTGCGATGAAGCGAGGCAGCATGTGATCGAGTTGCGCTGAAGCGATCGAGTCGATGACCGCCGAACGCAGCTCGTCCATCTTCGCGCCGGAGGAGACCACGGAAAAGGTCAATCCCATTGCATTGCATCCGGTGGGGGTGTTTGCCAGCAGTGAAAGCAGCTCGTCTATTGTTTCACGGGGGACATCTTCGCCGCGATACTGACGAATGCTCCTACGGCTAAGAAAGAGATCGTCCATCTGGGCAGCCGAGGGGAGATTGAACAACGAGGCGGATTTTGCCGACGACGCGGCGACGCCGTTGATTGACAATGCTCCTGCGGGGCAGACCGCCATGCAGTGCTGACAGGCGATACAGTTGCCGAACTTTCCTTCGTCGACAACCGGGCGGCGATTTGCGTCAAGAGTCAATACGCGCATCGGACAATCACGAACACAAGCACCGCAACCGATGCAGTTATAATCTATCTTAATATTGGCTTTCATAATATCACCTGGCTGTTGCAGCAATCATTTCCTGCAGGGTTACGCAACCGTCATAAAGCGCCTTGCCGACAATTGCCCCATAAAGATTTTCACGCCCCAGAGCTACCAACGCCCTGACATTGTCAGGGGTACTGACACCTCCGGATGCGATTATTTTGCATTTCGGCACCGATGCGCACATTGCATCCATCGCTCCGACATTCGGTCCCTTAAGCATTCCATCCGTCGCCGTATCGGTATAGATGATGGTCTGAACTCCGATTTCAACCACCTCGCGGGCAAGATCGACGGCCGTAACCGAACTGGTTTCCACCCATCCGCGGGTCTGGACAAATCCGTTGCGGGCGTCAATACCAACTGCTATATGCGAACCGAAGCGTTCGACCAACGCCTTCAGCGCCCTGGTATCTTCGAGAGCTCTCGTTCCAATGATTGCCCGCTGCGCACCGGCATTGAGCAGCGCCTCTACGTGCGCATCGGTACGCAAACCGCCGCCTACTTCTACGGGAATGCCGATAGAGCGGATAATGTCAGCAATTATCCTGGTATGCCGGGGCTCTCCGTCAAACGCACCATCAAGATCAACGACATGAAGCTCCTCCGCCCCCTGCTTGAGCCAGGCCAAGGCCTGTTCAACCGGATTATCCGCATAGACCGTAACGGCATCGGCCAAACCTTGGCGAAGACGTACGCATTTACCGCCTTTCAAATCGATTGCGGGAAGAATTATCATGATCGCTATATCCTTTCTCTGCACACCGTGCGGTCTTTGCACGAAAAAAGGGAACCGGCATAATTTCCCGATTCCCCTCTTCTGAAAATGGTAGGAGTGCAGGGATTCGAACCCTGGACCCACTGATTAAGAGTCAGTTGCTCTACCAACTGAGCTACACTCCCAAAATGGAGCGAGCTACGGGGTTCGAACCCGTGACCACCACCTTGGCAAGGTGGGACTCTGCCAACTGAGTTAAGCTCGCCCAAAGTCTTGCGTGTCGCAAAACGTGTTAAATAGTATCATTTTACCCTACCCTTGGCAAGCAAAATTTTTGATTATTTTTAATTTCGCATTAACTCCTAAAAATCAATCTGCTGCTCACGAAGTGCCTCGCGGAACTCGGCGAATCTGAATGCCGACACAGGCACTTCGCCTGGCGAAAGCGTCTTGTTCGAATCAAGCCAGAACCCGCCATCGGCAAGATAGTCCATGAGTTTTCGCACTTTGGCATTGGCCATGTAAAGCGGAAGACGGCGCTTGCGACCGGACCCGTAATCGATGGTCAGAACATCGGTTGGCGAAACGTCCAGCACTCGTGCGCCCCGCCCATCGCAAACGACATCGCCGCCCGCGCTATCGATGCGCCAGCGCGCGTTCGTTCCGCTCTTGTCTACGATCATCAGACGCGTACGCACAGGTTTGGGCGGCTCCGGAGCCGTCTTGAGCCATACCGGATTGGTCATGGCGAACGATTTTGCCGTCCGCTGCAGATTCTCGCCCGTCCATCCTCCCGGAAACTCGCCGAAGCAACGCGCCACAAACCATGTATCTCCCATCTTCCGCGACAGGGAAATCAAATACTCCCCCTCTGCGGCATTCTCGACAACGGCTCGAACCTTGCCACCGCGTCCGAGGATCTCAATCCGGGAAAGCATCCTCTCCCCCGGCTTGGGAGCCGCGTAGATGCCAATCTTGATCGTTTCGCCGGAATCATCGAACGAAAGAATCCTCAAATCCGGGCCCGACGACATGGTGACGGCGAAATTGCGCACGGCATCGCAGATCTCCCCGACGCCCGGCGCATGGCCGCAACCGTTAATGTAAGTAAAAAGGCTCTCGTCCTTCTTGCCGATGATTCCGTGCCCGGGCGAGCAATCCTGCTCCGCCACTCCCGGAACGCGATAGCCCATATCAAGGATTGCAAACCACAGATCCTGATATGCGGCATGACAGGCATCATACCCCATGACCGCAAGCGCATCAAGCCCACCGTCGGCAAAGAGCTGCACCGGCATGTCGGCGGCGATGTTTGTTATGAACTTCCCTTTATGCGTCCACCAGCTCGTCGGATGCGCCCATACGGCAAGCGCTCCGTGACGCCGCTGCTCGGCGACGGCCTCGGCATAGCTGCGCCTGAGATGGCGGCGACCCGTCTCCTTGTTAAGATCAGGTCCCGCCGCCTCTGCTTCGTCAGTCGTAAAAGCGACGCGCCTGTCCTGACTGTAATCGTGCCAACCGGTGACAACCGGCTTGTAACCTATGAACCACAAATGCCCATAGCGGTTTTTGGGCGTTTCGTTGTCCAGATAGAACGTCGTCCGGGGACAAGCGTTCGAGAGGATCGTAAGCATTGCGTAAAGATCGGGCGTATCGATGAGATCCTCCTCGATCTTCCCCGCAAAGTAGCGATCGCGGTCTTCGCGCTCGCAACGGCGCATGCGGGCAGCCTGTTTCGGCGTCCACGGAGAGCCGACTCCGAATGCGCGCACATCATGCTTCTCAATCCACGCCGTCAGGTTGCTCATGACAACATCAAGCCCCACCTTGCCGTTGCGACAGAGGTGCGTATGCCCGGCGACCGCCGCGCGCGGCGAAGGCGGCGCAGAAAAACATTCGGCGGCGCAAAAGAGCACCGCAACGGAAAAAACGATATTTCTCATGGCTTTACCCAATATCCGGGAAGCGTTCTCAGATCGCTCGCAGGTTCTCGTTCATAGACCGAAGAAGGCACCTTCTCCGGCCCCGGAAGCAGATACGCGAGAACCGCCGCAGGCGGAAGCATCGTCTCCCATACCGTGTATTCGCTCGCGGCGACCGAATACTGCTCGACGTTCGCGTAACGCCGCCAGATCGGCCAGCTCGGAATATTGTCGACGCCGTAGACCATCTTCTTCGCGTCCTGGTTCACGCCGTACGTCCAGCGGTACGGCGTAATGCCGCCCACATACTCCGCCACATCGTCGGCTATGCTCTGAAGATCGAGAAACTTCACCGGAAACACCTCGCCCATGCCGCTTGTGAGCGTCTCTCCCTTGGGATTGGCGCCATTATGGAAATCGTTCGCGAGATACATTCCCTCGAGATAGCGCTCCTCTCCGGTAAATACATGGGCCGCCAGAAGGAACTGCGCACGGCGGAGCGGATGGCTGTTTCCCCAGCTCATCGTGTGCACAAAACCGTGCGCAGGCGGAAACCAGAATGTTCTGTACGGATACCCGCTCTCCATCGTCTCCAGAAGCTGATCGGCCTCGCCGACGCGGCGGCGGATAAAGTTCTTGCGGTAATCTCCAAGCTCGGGCGCAAGCGGCTGCCCCGGAAGCGCAAACTCAAGCAGATCGATCGGATTCCACCCCCAGCTTCCTTTGTTCGTCTCCGTCTTAAGATCCTTGAGCCGACGGACGACCGGCTCGAAGAATTTCATCTCGCCGGTAAGCGCGGAGAGATTGAGCGCCGCGGTGAGCATGAGCTTGGCGGAATAATCCTCCGGTTCGCGATAGACCACGTCCGCGGGCGGGTCCTTGTCCCAGCGATGCGTGACGAAGCACTTCATCTTCTGGACCACCGGCGGATTCTTCTCGGCCCAGTTCCAGGCTCTGAGCGCCCTCTCCTGAAGGCGGCGCGCCACCTCCTCCTTGCCTGCAGCGCGGAACGCACGTGCGACGAGCGCCGCCGTGCCGGCGAAATCATAGCACGAATTGTGCGTAGGCCGCGCAACGAAGTACGTAAGATTTGTACTGTCCTGCGCAGGACCTGCCCGCTCCCCGCCGGGATGGCACCGCGTTTCAATCCAGGTTCCGACACCGCCGTCCTTCTGTTGCGCCCTGACAAGATGACGGATGCCCCAGAGCGCCTCGTCGAGAATGTCTGGAACCCCGTTCTTCGATTCCGGGATGAGCAACTGGCCGTCGGTGAAATTGGCAGGCTTGAGCAGATACATCATCGCAAGGGCCCGAGGAATCACAAGATGCATGGGGCGGCGGTCGTAGTCGGCCGCGTCGTGGTATCCGCCGGGAAGATGCAAAGGAGTTTCCATATCGCAAAGACACCTGCTCGCGGCAATCACCGGAAAATGCTTGAATTTGAACGGCTTGCCGTCTCTATTGAGAATTTCCTTGCCATCGGCCGGAAAGACATACTTCCCGTAATGCCATTCCTCCGAAGGATGGACTCCGCGGTAGACGTTCAAATGGCAAGCCTCGGAGGGCCACTTGGTGTACGGCTGTTTCTTTTCGATTCCGCAACGCTTGTTGAAAATACCGAGCATGTGATGCCCCCACGCTTCGGCGATGGCGCGAGCGGATATCTTGAACTTGCCGCTGCGACCGATCCCGTCGACAGAGATGTAGTATTCGCCCTCCCGGGTCAAGGGTGTCAAATCAATCTCCAGCACCTCCTCGCCGGTAAACGACGTTCCGTTGCGCTCGGGGTCTTCGCAACGCGCCTTAAGAGTGCCGCCGAAAACCTTGTCTCCGGTCTTCGCCGCATGGACGGAAAAAGGTCGACCGTCGAACTTTTTCGCCAGCGGCAGCGGTCCCGAAAGCCCCAGCCAGCCGCCCACGTATGCATACTTGCGCGCCTTTGGCGAATAGCCGACCTGATTGATCTTGAATACAGGCGTCGGTCTGGCGGGATCGTACACGAACTTGCCGGCGACTCCAAGATCGATCTTGTCGCCCTTGCGCATGGCCGGCACTTTCACAAAGGCGTTATGGATCATGTCGGCTGACTTGAACGAAAAATACTTCCCATTCTCCGCTTTGATGCGTTTAACGCCGTTCGCTTCCGGCCAATACGAAAGAAAACCGGGAATCTTCTTCATGCTCTCGGCGAGCGAAGCGCGTACATTCTTCTCCACGTCTCCCTGTATGGTGGCGTAAAGGCGTCTTATCTGCCAATCCTGCATCTTGCCGTCGATGTTGCGGTATCGCTCATCGGACAAGAACACCTTGTTCTCGTCGTCCGAACCGTCTGCCTGCACGAGAATGTATTCCGGGGTCAAAGCCGTGGTGCGCCATTCCGCCGCGCCCAGGTCGCCGAACGCGGCCGCGCATGCGGCAAACGCAAGTCCGATACGTATTTTAATCATCTGCCGATTCCTCCTTCTTGAAACTCGCAACTTGAGGGGCCTCTTTCAAAAACCTCATCAGCGCCTTCGCCATGTCGCAGCCAAACAAACGGGCGCTCGCGGCATCCACGACCTTGCCGTTGGCGTTGGCGAACGGAATTTCGAAAGTCGTCACAAGACGCGTCTTTTTCAGCTCCCGCATCGCCCATTTTCTGATGCCGCACCCCGCCTTGCAGTTTTTTTCCGTGTTCCATCTGAAATTCCACGGAAAATCCTGCGACCGCCGGTAGGCAAGTCCTCCCGTCTGGCATTTCTCAAGAATGTCCCCGAATCCCGCCTGCGCCACAGCGGCCGATTCACCCGGACCGTACACCTGAAAAACCCGCTCCTCGTATTCTCCGTGCACCCACGGGCAGTGGATATCGATGAAGGCATCGATATCGCCGCCGGCGTACGACGCGATCCAATCGCGAATGGCGCGGGTCTCGGGATAAATGAACTGATAGTAGTCGCGGTTGTGGTCGTGCGGCTTGCGGTTCTTGCCCTGATCGCCCGCCACGGCGCCGTCGAGATCGACGAACGGGACCGCCATCAGCTCGACATTCGCTCGCATCCAATCGCCAATCTCGCCGCCGGAAAGAACAGCATCGAGAAGTCCCTCAAGAACGTAGCTTGCCATCGTCTCCTGGCAATGGTGCCTCGCAGAGAGCCAAACCCTGTACTTGCCTTTGCCGTCGATCCTGCCGAAACGCGCCCTGGGAACACTCCTTCCCTTCCGGCTTTTGCAAAGTTCCTCCTCTACAAAAAACCGTCCGTTTTTCTCTGCGTGCTTTTGAAGAAACGCATTCCAATGCTCCGGCAGATAGGGAATCGTCTGCGAGAACCAGACCTCGTCCTCGTCTTCGCCGAAAGCGTAGACGAAACCGTGATGGTCATGCGTCTTGGCCGCATACTCCCACGTCCTGCCCCTGTCACGCGAAACCGCCGGCCCCCTTGCGGACACCGGACCTTCTTTATATGACGGATGAAATACGACCTTGACCGTCCGGCCTTCCGCGCCGCGGATGCGAAACGCCCAGTAGAACCACCAGAGACTGTCGCGCTGCTCCTGCCTGATGCAGACTTCGTCTCCGCGTATGTAGCACACCTCGCCGTTCCCGGCGGGAATGTCGGCATCGACCCGGATCGAAGCGTACGCGGCAGCCGAAGCGAACAGTACAGTACAGAAAACGCGAAGCATCACTTCCCCTCCCCGCTTCCGCCTTCGGCAAGCAAGCCGAAGACGAACATCGTATTTGCCATATTCGCCACCGTCGGCTCGTTCATTGCGATTGCAAAATGCAGATCGGCAAAATTCTGCATGATTGCGAACCGCTCTTTGAGCCTCGGATACGCGGTTTCGGCGCAGGAATAGCCCGCGAACGACCGGTTTGGTCCCTGCCCCTGAAGACCTGTCGCGGCAACGCCGGCCGCGCGATAGCGGCTGTTGTGGAGCGGACAGCGGATCGTCCGCTCGCCGAGACCGGTAATCCAGCTCAAGCCCAGCGGATTCGCGCCAAGCGTATTGTCGCACGAGCGGATCAACCAGTCGCGATAGCATCTCTCTCCCGTAAGACACCACATCCACGCCACCGGCACGGCGAAATTCTGGTACGCACCCGTACCCCACGTAATCGGAGCGTATGGATGCTTCACGAACTTGTATGCCATCTTCGACGAGGTGCGGATGTACATATCCGCCTCCTTGCGGATTGCGCCCAGCACGGCCTTGCGGATCGCGGAATCGGCCCTCTCCTCCGGCAGAAGCGCGTAGGCGTAGGCCGCAAGCTGAAGATCGAAGTGCCCATGCAGAACAAGCTCCGCACCGGGAACCTCGCGCCACGGCGTGGAGGCGATAAAATCCTCGTGGTAGCGCTTTTTGCCCGTAGTGCCGTAGAGATGGGCGGCGGCGTAGGCGCGAAGCGCATAGGTGTATTCGCCGTGCTTCGGAAGACTTCCTATGCCGCGCGTCGGATTTTTCACGGCCCAATCGTATGCGCGAATTGCACGATGCAAATAATCTGCCGCCTCCCCACTTTTACCAAGCTTCTTGAGAATGCGCGCCGCCTGCGCGAATGCGCCGGCGGCGAGATAGCTGCCCTTGGCGTCCTTCGCCCAGGCGTAGTCTCCCTTGTCGTCGAGCTCTACGGTCTGGATGAAGTTGGGGTCGCCCTGCGACTCCGTTCCGTTCCTCACGCCGCCGTCCTCGTCCTGAAGACCCTTCCAGATCTTGAGCGCCCAAAGCGCCTCGTCGACGATGTCGGGAATACCGTTTCCGCGCTCGGGAACCGAAAGCTGTCCGTCGAAGAAATTGGAGGGCATCAGCTCGTAGGCGTTGAGAAGCTGCTGCGCAACATCGATATGGCATCTCGGATTGTAATCCCCGGCATCGTGATGTCCACCGCTTATATAGAGCCGACGGGGAAGCTTTTCCGGTACCGCCGCAACCATGTCTGAAGTTTCGCGCTCGTCAAGTGCACGGGAGAAAATCATCGGGTCCGCAACGAAAAGCCCCTCGGCATCACCCTTGGCCGCCCCGAAGACGACACGCATCTCCTCCTGCGCCGCATTCGCAAAACGCTGCAGAACCTTGCGCGAATCATACAGGCGCCCGTCCACGGAAAGCTGCACGACATGCTTTCCATCCTTTCCCGCCGGCATAATCTTCAGAAGGAATCTGTGCCACTTCCGGTCGTTTATCCGCTGCGAATAATTCGAGGAAAACCTCACAACACCCCAGTTCACGCCGAGGGCGACCGAATCCTTTGCGCAGCTTGCGCGCAGAAGCTCGCCGCCCCAGGCTCCGCCGGCGATGGAATCGTCGCGGCGCGCCATGAACGAGATTGTCGCACCGCGGGCGGGGTCGAACTTGAAGAATGCTTCTATGCCGTTGGCGTCGTCGGCGTCGCCGGCGGCAAAAACTTCGGTGAAGGCGGCGTCCTTGATGCGCTTGGTCACGCCGATTGTCCTGAACCCGGCGCGGACGCGCGCCGGATCGTTCTCCACCTTTTCGCGTTTTGCCTTGACGGCGGGATGGAGCGGATTGGGCAGCATCTCCATATTTTCGGCGAACGCGCCCCACTCGCCTGCCGAATGTCTCTGCACCGTCGTCGTAATCACGCCGGACGTGTGGCACGCCACACGCGCCCAGCCGCCGTTCAAGGCCGGATCGAGCGCGCAGCCGCAACGTTGCGAATAGATGCCCTGCGCCTGCGTTTTGAAAGCCCTCTCGTAGACATCGGACGAAATATCGAACGGAAGCGAGCATCCGACGCCTTCAACCGAAAGAACATATCTGCCGGGTTTGTCGAAGGCGGTGAAATCGGCGACATAGACATTTTCGCCGGAATAGTTGTTTTTGCCGTCGTTCTCAAGCCCGTTGTGCACCAGAGAAAGGGCGCCTTCAAACACCTTGCGGCGGCTTCCGGCATCCAGCACCGAAAACCGGGGATCTTCGCGGAAGCGGAGCGCATACGGCGCAAGTGCATCGTAACCGGAAGCGGCAGCGGCGGCGGGAACCGCCGCCTGTGCGGCCTGCGCGGCGGCCGCAAGCTCGCGATCCTCCTGGGTGCCTTTGCCGGCTTCGAAATAATACGCCTCCTTCGTGGCGGCGATCCCGGGGCGTTTCGCGGCACTGCCGGAAACGGCGGCATTCTCGGGAAACGAGCCGAGGTACTGCCCGACGTAGGCGATCTTGATTCCGTCAGGCAGATAGCCGATCTGGTTCGTCTTGACCGATCTGGAAAGCGCCCTGGCCGCATCGAAAACGAACTCCGCCTCCTTGTTTCCGGACGTGATTTCCCCGTTCACACGGACGCAGACCTTCTCGCCATCCTTGAGCGTGCGTCCGAGATCGATATAGACGAGATGTTCGAGATAGACCTGAAAAGGCCACCCGGTAGGTTGATAGCATTCGGCGCGGCTGCGGCGCCCGATCGCCGCGACCTTCACCGGCTTGCCGTTTACGGAGATGTTCCAGTTCGAAAGATCAAGTCCTGCGCCGGGGGAGTACGTGTGACCGAACTCGCAAAGGAGCTTGCCGTCGCCGATGCCGGAGACGCGCCTGAGGCCAAGCATTCTCGCGGCGAGCGCATCTCCATTCTGATCCGCCGCGCCGCCGTGCGTAAACGACGCCGCGCACGTCCCGGCTGTCACCATCGTACCGCCCTCGCCTTGGGCGACAATGCTGTATTTGACGCCCTTCTTGAGCGGAGAGGGGAGCGTGAGAACGACCTCCCCCCTCGTCAAACCGGCAACCGCACGATTCGGAAGAGATTTGCCCGGAAGAATAAACTCCGGCTTCGGCGGTTTTGCGCGCACAACGCTTTTCGCGGTGACGAATTTGGAGTATGCGTATGCTTCATCCGCATCGCTGACAATACGGTACGATTGCGCCTTGGCGCGCGCAGGCGTACTGGACGAGCCGAGCACCACCTTGACCGTCGTGTCGTCGAGCGAAACGGCGCTGCGCACACCGTATACGCGCATAACATCCGGCTTGAGGTCCGGCGCCGACTGGCACATCCTGGCAAAAGACATTGATGCGGCTCCTACCGCCGCGGCAAGAATCAACATGCGCATCGCATTCCTCCGTCAGCGCACCATAATCAAAATCCCGGAGGGCATCAACAGCGGCTCAAGTGCACCCACATAGCCGGGGTAGCCGACGGAAGATGCGGCAAAGGGCCAGTCGCCCTTTCTGGACCTGAGGCGATAGTAGTCGGGGGATTGAATATCCGTCGAAATGAAACGCGGCGCGTCGGCAAGGGTACGGTTGTTTTCAATAGCAAGACCCTTTGAAAGGTCGTAACCTTCCAGTCCGGTCGCGGTGCCGATGCTGATGGTATCGGACGTCAGATAGGCGTTGTTGGAGAATGTCGCGCCGCCATCCGTCTTGAACGAAGAGGCGAAAGTGTCTTTCAGCGCCCCTCCATCTTCCCTGAAGAGAACGCCATCCTTGCCGAGAATGACAAGATTGTCGTACATCTTCGGGCGCCATGGAATGAAAATCCCGATTCCCACGCTCGTAACATGGATAAAGTTTGTCGATCCTACGACGGTATTGTGATGAATGAAGCTCTCTTCGCCATCAAAGCCGAAATTCTCGCGCACGATGAAAGGATCGCCCTTTGTGGTGACAAACGTATTGTAGGCTATCGTCCCCTTCTGAAGCTCTTTCCAGTTTCCGCCGTGAAAGTTCAGGGAAGAGCACTCTGCTATCTTGTTGGAAACAAATGCAAAATCGCACAGATTGCCTTTGAGCGGATAGAAAATCTTTCCGCAGTTTGTGTAAACATTGCCGGCCATCTCCGGATTCTTCCCGCAATGAACCGCCTGAAGCTGCTTTTTGTCGCCGCTCGCACCGGCAAAGAGGCAATTCCAGACTTTTACATTCTCTCCAATGCCGTTCTCGGGAGAATTTTGCCCGGCGTGGGCGTAAACCGCCCAGCATTTATCCGCATTTTTGCTTATTTCCCCCTCCTGACGAAACGAGCACGACTCCACCGAAACCGAGTCGCCGTAGATATCCAGCACATAGCCGCCAGAGGAGAGATGAAAAGATCCGGCTGTGTCCTCGCTGATCTTGTCGCCGTACCAGACAAAATCAAGACCGGAAATGACGACACCGGAAGCCTCTTCCGAAACGGTAAAAACGGACGGTGCGCCACCGATAGCGTCAGCAAGACCAGCCGCCGCCTCTACAAGCGCATTGCCGTCGCCCCCCCACGCCTTTATCACAACGTTCGGCTTGTCGACAATCACCAGATCATCCCCGCCGGAGATGCAATAACGCCGGTCCGCCCCGCCCCGCACAAAAATCGTAGACGAGTCCACCGCCACCTTGGCCGCCCCGGCAATAGAGCGGAAAGGACTCTCTTGCGAACCGTCACCATCTGCTTGCGCAAGCGAATCGACATATAAGAGCGAACCTTTGATCGTCAACGATGCAGCAGAAAATTCCTTAATTACGGTTTCCCCCGTCCCCGCATCTCTGGCTTTAACCACCGGGTTGAAAATACCGCCGCAAGTGTAGACATGCGTACATGTGGGCGAGGCACCTTCGGCATCGTATTCACCGTCCCCGTCAAAATCCCACCAGTAATAGATATCGCCGCTATTCTGCGAGCATACTGCGGAGAATACGATTTCACGCCCCGCCACAAATGCCTCTGCCGACACTGAAAAATCATCGACGGCAAACCCCAGCCCGAGCGCAACTGGCTCGACGGCGCCTACATATTCGGCGGCATAACCCTCGGCCCCTCTCGCAGCCGTGCGAACCCATGCATATCTCGTTTCGTTCAACCTGTAATAGTCCGGGCTGAACACATCCTCCGTCTCGATGAAGAACGGGGTTTCTTCAAGCTGCACGTTCTCTGACACGCTCAAGCCTGAAGACAAATCGTACGAATCGCAATCCAATGCCGTGCCCGTGTTGAAAGAAGCGCCAAAGTAGACGTTTCCGGTGAAGGATGATCCGGTTTTAAAAGATGTCTTGACCGAATCACTGAGACTTTTGGTGTTTTCGCAGATAACGCCGCCTTCGCCGGCAAGTACTATCAAATTGTCAAAAATCCATGGTGTCCATGTAGTTGTATTGCCGTTCGAAGCGATAATCTCTTCAATATTTATGAAATTCCTTGCGCCGACCACAGTGTTATGGTGAATTTTCGGCGCCCCCGTAAATCCACGAAAAACCTTATTGAAAAAATCAACATCTCCATTCGGGAAAACAAAGATATTGTAGGCAAGTTCGGCGCTTGCCGTCTCACCGTAACCTTCGCCCTTGCTCGAAAACGCCTTGGAAAGGTTGACGACCTTGTTCGACACGAAATATCCGCCGGTTGCCTGCTTGACGGCAAAAAACACGCAATCGCAATTCAAGAAGATGTTATTGTGCACCTTGCCGTTGTTTGAAACGCAAATTGCGCCGACGGTCAGATTCTTGATATTTTCAAACAGGCAGTTTTTCACAACAAGAGATTTTCCGACCGTATCCTTGTCATTCTCGGAAGTGCTGCCCTCCGGGGTATCGCCATTGTCAGGCCCGACCACGCCCCTGCCCGATTTGCCGGACTTGAAGGTCCCGGATGCCAAAAACTCGCACCCGTTTATGACACAATTCCTGCCGTTGACCCTGATGACTTTTCCGCCGTTGCCCAGAGACTGCCCATCTCTTGAATCCTGATTCTTGCCGTAGAAGCAGAAGCGGAGATTCTTTACTTCGCAATAAAGATCGATGGAGTCGCACTTTTTATCTGCTATTTTCACCTTCTCGCCAAGCGTTATCGCATTGGGATCGCTGCCGGTGGCATCGTACACGCTGGCGCCAAGCCCTTGAGCAAGCTCGATAAGCGGCTTCTCCTCGCCCCACGCAGTAATCGTCATATTTGTCGCGGTCACCAGAATCAGATCGTCCTTGTCGTCGAAAACATAGGCAAGATCATTTCCGGAATCGTCCTTCCCCAAGGAACGGATGTACACAAAGGTATTCTCTCCGGTCTCCGCCCCCTTCGCGTTGGCGGCATTCACCGCCTCGACAATCGTCTTGAACGGGCTTTCCTCCGACCCGTCAGCCGTTTGGGCCGTTGAATTCGCATCTACATAGAAGTTTGCGGCATTTGCGGCGAATGTGCCAAAAGCCAAGAACATCCCAAGCATTTTCGATTTCATGGTATTTCCTTCCTATTTAATACGTCTCCAGAAGAATCTCGCGCAGTCTGGCGATATCCCCGTCGGAAAGTCCGCAGTCCTTCACGTATGCCTCCGCCTTCTCGCGCGTACTTCCGCCGGGATAGCGATCAAGCACATTGTCGTAAAGCTGCAAGAAAAGGTCCTTGTGGCAGAACCAGTTCCCCGGATTCGTAAACCCCGAGCACTCCCAGTCGCGATAAAGCTCCTCGTCCTCCACGCCCATAAGCGCCTCTATCACGAAAGCGAGCGACCCCGTACGGTCCTGCCCGCCGATGCAGTGAAAAACAATCGGATAATTGGAGGCGTCGAGAAACACCTCAAGACACCTCTTCATCAATTCCTTGCCGCGCGGGCGGCCAAGCCCGGAATAGGCGCTCGCGGGAACATGAATCCATTTGACCCTGTCGCCAAGGGGAGAGACGCGCATTCCCTCGACCTCCTTGTCGCCGCGGATATCAAGATCGGTGCGAATCCCGAGATCCTCCAGCATGATCCGGCGCGATTCGTCCGTCAGGCGCTCGCGTCCGCGGGCGGTCTGGATCGGCACGCGATGCCAGTCGTTGGAGGGCCAGACGCCGGAATAGATTTTCGCCATGTGCTTCGCCTGCCACGGAGCGCGGTTGGTGAGCGTGCCGTCGGCAAATTCCCTGCGGCACTCCTCCCACGTCAGGAAATCGATATCCTCCGGATTGTCGTTGAGCCCGGCCGAGCGGTAGACAAGCCCCTGTCGGATCCGCTTGCCGTCCATCGCCCTGCGTCCGCCGATGTCGCGCACATTCGGCACACCCGGCACGCGAATGAGACGCGGCGGCGTATCTGACGTCTTGAAATCGCGGAATGCCGAAGCCGCAACGCGCCCGCCGGCAACGGCGGACACGATTGCGCGGTACGATGTTCCGATTTCGAGATTGTCGAAAAAAGCGTACGGCTCGCGGGAGTTCCGGCAGGCGACCGCCCGGTCGCCATCTGCAGAAAGCTTGCGCAATTCGACGGTGAACACGGGTGCGATCTCTCCCTCCTCCGGCGTCCATCGCCACGAGACAAGAAGCGGAACCGGTTCGTTCTTGTCGAGCGCGAGCTTGGCTCGCTCGCCCGCATCGGCGAAGGCGGCCACCCGTTCGGCTCTGGGCATGGCGAGATACTCGTATTTGCGCTTGGAAAGAAGATTTACGCTCTCGCCCTTTTCCGGCTGAAAAATCTCAAGCTCTCCCGCCATCAACGGAAGCGCCGCAGCGCAAAAAATGAAAATGAACAACGTTTTTATCACAACCTTTTATTCAATCTGCATGGTGGATAACCTTCACTTCCACCGGCCTCGACGAAGAGACTTGCAGCTTAGGAGTTCCGATCTTGGAATCGTATTCGCAGACGAGCGACACCACATTGCCGTCCGGAAGCGTAAGGTTCTCGATTCCGTGGCGCTCCTTCAAGCGGACATTCCAGACGATGCCCTTTGGCGTAATGTCGATCCCGAACACGTCGCGAATAAGCATGGATATCGGCGTCACGCCGGAGAACCCCACGAAGTCCTTGCGCACCGGATTTCCGTAGAGTTTGCCATGCGCCAACTTCTCAGGGTCATAGCTCTCCCAGATGGTGCCGGTCTCCCTGAAAACTTTCGCAACCGCAAGAACCTGCCGCTTGGCAAGTTTGTGGGCATCTTGCGAACGGCCGCACGCCGAAAGCCCGCGCACGATCGCCCAGTCGGTGATGCACCACACGCCGCCCCGCCAGTAGTTGCCGCCGTCCGGCTCGTAGCCCGAATCTCCCTTGGCTAGAGAGCGCGTTCCGCACGGAGCGGCGAAACGGCCGGAGTCGAAAAGCTCCGCCGCCATCCGCTCCACCCGTCCGGACGGCGCAACGCCCGCAAGAAGCGCCCAGAAGCTCCCGATGTGGCGGACGCCCACGCGGTTTCCGCTGCGATCGAGGTCGTGATAAAGACCGGTATCCTCGTCCCACATCTTGTCGTTCGCCAGCCAGGTAAGCGCGGCGATCTCCTCCTTCAACACGGGATCCGGTTCAATTCCGGAAATTTCGGCAATCTTGATAAGATTTTTCGCATCGAATATCTGCTGGAAGGTGACATCCGAAAAGGAAATGAACCCGTGATGGAACTCGGCGGAATACTTGCCCGTATCCATGCGCGGAATATTGTCCATCCCGCATCCCCAGCCGGAGCTGAAATACGTGCCGTCCTTCCAGGTGCGGTTCTTGCGTATCCACTCGTGGTAGGCGATCAGGACCGGATAAACTTTCTTAAGGCGCGTCTTGTCGCCGGAATAGCGGTACCATTCCAACTCCGCCCAGGCAAAGATGTTGCCGCCGGTGGACGAGGGGTCGTTGCGCTCGAACTGGCTGCGTCCGTCGTAGATGCCGAGCTGGCGCGGAATAAAGCCGTCAGGCGTCTGCGCGGCATAGAAATTGTCGAGCTGTTCGATGAACGGAAAGACGTTCGATGCATACTGCCCGAACATCGTGATAAAGCACGAGCCCCAGACGAACACGCTCTTCCCGAACGGCGTGTAGACGTAATTCTTTTTGAAATTCGTCCCCGGCTCGGGGCGTTTGATCTTGCCGCCGACCATAATCCAGGCGTTGGAGAATGCGGCAACCGCATCTTCATGACCATCCCAGACGACGCGCGGAACACGCTCCGTCCACGCGGAAGAGGGAGGAAGTTCCGCTCGGGTCGCTTCATTGGTGAGAAAAACATTTTTCTTCACCCTCTCATCTTGAGAATATGTGGCGAAATAATAATCTTTCCGGCTCGCCGGGTCTTCGGAGACCTTAATGCGGCAACCGGCTAAAGCCAAAGCTACGACGCAAACACTTCCTATCGGGCAAAACCAAGCCATACGCAACAACGCACCTTTCAAAGCATACTTAACGGCACACCGGCATAACACCTCTTCCCTATCAGTGTCGCCAGTTTAACAAATTACTTCATACTTATTCAAGGGAAAAGTTTTTAATTTCAGGGGGGCCATCCGCCCTTGCGCTTAGTCCAGCAATCTGATCCAATAATTCGGGAAACCCCGTAGTTTTCAGAGAGAATTTGATAGAATTTGCAGCGTTTCGGAAAAATCTCAAATTGACGAGAGACTTCCCCGTATAAGGAGATCCGCCGCATCGCCCCGTCGAACCGGCTCTGAAAAACCACCGCCCGATAATATTTAATCTGAAACGTAAAATGCTACTTCTTCACCTAACTATCAGTGAAAAGCCTTTCATCTGGTCGTCAATCACCCAACAGCCGTTAACCCTCTGGGAATTCGTACGAGAATAAATAAACGCGACAACCCGCTTGTCAAAAACGCGAACTTTCGTCTCCCCGTTATTTTGCGAAATTTCACACATCGAGGTGTCCTTGCCCATCGTTGTTATCAAATCCGAATACTTCGGTTTGTATACGCCTGATATTTCCGCTTGATCCCATGTACTGTCTTCAAATCCGCTCTTCTCAATCATATAATGATTAACCTTGATTTTTTGCAACCATGCCTCGACATCGCCCTTAAGACAGATTTTAGGATATGGAACACAATACCCTTCGTTCTTATTCCATACCGCTCGCGCCCCGAAAACACCTTTGATTACATTCTTCGGCATGACAACCTCGGCTCCGGTTTTTATTCCTGAAAACGAGTCTGCTCCAATGTCCACAAGCTCCTCGTTCTTGATTTCGACCCGTTCAAGCAATTGGCATCCGCTAAAGCAACTTGCCGGAATAATATTTGTCACAAGATTTGGAAGATCGATAACAAGTGTACCGGTAAGCCCGGTGCAGTTCATAAAACAGCCGATTCGATCAGTAACGGAGTTGCCCCACATGGTCAAGTCTTTACTTAAAACACGCTGTACAATTTCTGTTGTTAAGTTCTTACAGTCCTTAAACGCATAATTTTTAATATGCGTAATCGGCGTGCCGATGACGATATTCGATAGGCTCGTACATCCGTAGAAAGCGCTCTGGCCAATCGTTTTAACTTTTCTCAAGGTTACCTCACCCAGTTTGGAACATCCGTTGAATGCTACAATTGTCGTGGCGTCGACAACCTCAAAAGCCCCTTCAAGGCCGGAACAGTTTAGAAACATATCCCCTAATACGCCTTTTATTCTTCTCGGCTCAAATGTAACAAGATTCGTGCAATTTCTAAAACAGCGATCGGGAGATCCAGCCGTAGAGAGAGGCTCATCCTTGCAAAATTCAACCTTGATCAGGTTGAGATTCCCGCTGAAAACATCCTGTCCGCTCAATGTCGTGCAATGAGGGGCGATAAATTCCGTCGTATAAAGACATAAGGGACTGGCCGAATTTCTCCATCCGACAAATTTGACAACTTTATACCCGCCTTCGATTTCGGAGAAATCAATTTTTGCAGGCGCAGCCGGATTAATCGACACGCCGCCTTTTGAAGCATCGACCGTCAACTCAGTAACAGCCCCCTTTTCGCGGTAAGCGTAAAATGTCCACACTCCGTCCGTAAGACTGCCTTTGCTCACTCCGTTTGCAACGGTATTCGTCTCCGTGTATACCCATGACGCATGTAAAGAAGACCAAGTAAGAACAAGCATTATCGCCATGAAAATCGCTCTAAGGAAATTATTTTGCATATAAACCTCCGATCAACTGGACATGACATCTCCATCTTCACTTTTTATAAGGTATCACAACATGCACAATAGTACAAGTATTAAAACGGAATCGGCAATCGGCAATCTGGGCTCGGCCGGACGTACATTGCGCCGATGGCGCGACCACGAAAACCGCGGAGGTGAAGTGTCGCACTGGAAACGAGATTTCGCCGTTACTCAAATTAAGAAGCGCAAACTCACAACCGTACGAACCGACTGACATTGATGTCGTCAGTGGTCAACAAGCATAGTTCAAATCGCCAAATTTATCCCGAACAATCAGAAGGTTTCGCCCGGAATGTACCTGGGAGAGATTTTGGCGTTCCCCTTTATCTTCTTGCCATTCAAGTAATCAAGAACGTATTTGGCAAAAACCCGCCCTGTCTCGAATGGATCGATCTCAATGCGGGTGAGGGGCTTGCGCCAGAACGGACCCTCGCCCGCGTTGGACCATGTCACGAAACCGACATCCCCGGGAATGTCTAACCCCGATTCAAGCATTGCCAGAAGCGCGTTCTGACTGGCGAAATTGTCGTTAAAGTAAATGACATCAGGCAGCCACTTGCGCCCGCTCTTTTCGATACGGTCATAAAACGCCTTCAGGGTTCCGCGGACGATTTCCTCGATCCCGCCCTTCCGGACGATCGCCCATTTCTCACAGGCGATGCCCTCGTCGCGAAGTTTATCGGAAACCTATGCGTTGGTACTGCCGACCGTAACCTCAATCACTTTTTTCACCTTTGCTTTGCGGCAGTGTTTTACGAAAGCGGCAACCGCGCTTGAGCAATCAAGCTGCACGCATCCTTTTGCGCGGTCGGATTGTCCGAAGGCGATAAACGGCACCTTGTGGCGGACCAGCAGCGATTCAAGCTTGGAAGGAATTGAGGTCGCCACCACCATTGTCACGGAATTTCGCAAAACCATCTCGAGATGGGTAAAATCATAATTATTGGACTCGTTTCCGAACGGCACAAAAGAAACAAGATATCCGGCCTTCATCAGCGCCTGACGCAAGGCTCCGGTCATTGCAGAAATAAGATGATTCTCACGCACCTCCAACGAGGCGATGACGATATGGCCACGCCAGAACTTCACATCTGATTCTAGGACGATGCTGCCGACGCCGCGACGCGGGTTTACGAGTCCCTCTGCGGCAAGACGCTTGAATGCCTCGCGAACAACAATCATGCAGGCCCCCGACTCGCGCGCTACCTCGCGGAACGGCGGCAAGCGATCTCCCGGACGGTATATACCAATCTCTATGGCATTCCGAAATCCGTCGACCAACTGCTTGATCAACGTTGTCCCGTTCCTTTTTTCAAGAACAAATGGCAATTTACTCATTCAATTTTCATCCTATCCGATGCACGGTTCTACCGCCGATGATTCCCGGTGCGACCAGGAATTCGAGCATAAAACAAGCCGGAACCGTTAGCCAAAAGTGCATACACAAATCAATTTTCGGCTCATTGTATCTTATATGGTTCGACATGTCAATACGGGAACCTTACTTGCTATTTACCGAGCAAAGATTTTTACTTACAGGTAAAATATATATACCTAGACCCATCAAAGACATCCTTTAATATATCTTCTTACCTAT
>JAZQGX010000224.1:0-4853 GCA_045540275.1 Kiritimatiellia bacterium
CTCACCGTCACCGACAGGGAAGGCAAGAGGCACGGTCAAGCCATCCTTGATGCTGTTATCGGCAAACTTGCGATAGATCTGCCTAAATTCCTTAACGCGAACGACAAGCAGAAAGCTGAGATTCTTTTGCAGATTCTTGGCATTGGCGATGAGCTGGCGAAACTGGAGCGCGAGGAAAAGGCGAAGTACGACACGCGCACGACCGTTGGGCGCATGGCCGAGCAGAAGAAGAAAGCCGCTGCCGACATGCCGTATCACGACGATGTGCCGGACGAACCCGTGTCCGTGAAGGAACTTATCGCCCAGCAACAGGAGATTCTTGGCCGCAACGGCGTGAAGCAGAAGTTGGCGGATGACCTTGAGGCTAACAAGCGTCACCTTGCAACCTACAAGGCGCAGTTGAAGGAGATCACCGAAGCCGTCAAGCGTCTGGAGGCGAACATCGCTGAGGCTGAATCCGCCGACCTTGAAATGGAGGACACTTCGGAACTCGAAGCCCAGATTGCCGACTTCGAGGAAACCAACCGCAAGATTGCCGAGAACGCCGCAAAGCGTCAGCGCGAGGAAGAGGCGGACGATTTGAGCGACCAGTACGACACGCTCACGCAGGAGATCGACGAAATCCGCGCCAAGCGCATGAAGCTCCTCGACGGATGCGATCTGCCATACCCCGGCCTCACCGTGGAGAACGGCACGTTGCTTCTCGACGGCAAGGCGTGGGATTGTTGCTCCGGCGCACAGCAGATGATTGTCGGTTGCGCTATTGCGTCACGCCTTAATCCGAAGTGCAAGTTCGTGCTGCTCGACAAACTTGAACAGCTCGACCTTGAAACATTGGCCGAATTCGACAGTTGGCTTAAGGAAAACGACCTTCAGTGCATTGCAACGCGTGTTTCAACAGGTGAGGAGTGCTCTCTTATCATCGAAGATGGCGAAGCGCTTGGCGATAAGGTCACGATCCCCATGCCGAAAAAGGCCACAAAGCCCATTACCAAGGAACTGGGCGACGATGATTACGAATAACCCCAAAAACAAAGAAAGGTAACAAACAATGACTATAAAAGAAAAATTATTGGAGATGTTTTCAGGCGACAAGCCCGAATCGACAATAAGCGGCAAAGTAGACTCTTGCTGCAAGTGCGGTGTAGCGACCAAAGAACAGGAAAAGGTTCTTTTTGAAATTCTGAATATCAAAAACCTACAAGAACAGTTCCGGCGTCTTTCGCACTTCATTGCTGACAACTTTGATGATCGCCCCGAATTAAAGAAGGCAATGCAGAGCAATACCATTTGTTTTGGCAAAGTTCTCTCTTTCAGGGATGTTTCCATTACAAATGAAGGTATGGCATTTTCGGAAGATGGTTTCATCTTCTACACTCTGAATTTCATGCCTAATGGCGTTTCGTTTGGAATCAGAAAAACTGACACCTTATCTTTAACTCCGTGGAAGTTCGACAAATCGACCACTAAAGAGAGGTGCATTCTCAATATCGTGGCGGATCAGATTGCATCTATCCAACAGGATGTGAACCGTTTGCCTTTAATTCGGTTCAATTGCGAAAAAATCGACAACCTTGCCGAGTGTATCAGAAAAGCGGCATCTCGACTGGAGGCTGACAATGGTAATCAGGCGTGAAATGAAGAAACCTCGCGGCATTCTTGCCGCAATTGCCGCCGTTGAAGGCTTTGGCAAATCCACCACGATGGCGCAGTTGCCCGGAGCTTACTTCCTCGATGTTGATGAAGGCAGTTTCGGTTTGGATGTCCCTTGCATCGAGTTTGACGGTACATATGCCGGTTTGCTCTTGGTGCTTCAGGAGATCAAGTCAGGCAAAGGCCCTGACGATATGCGCACGCTTTGTATCGACACTTCCGACAAGCTTGTCTCTGTTCTCGCTGCGGACCTCTGCGCCCGCAACAAATGGGCAAGCATGGAAGAGTTCGATTACGGCAAGTGTTGGAACATCTTCAAGCCAGAATGGGAGAAGATTTGGGAGATTCTGAAAGTCGATATTGCGCGTGGCTGTGGCATCGATGTGTTTACATCCGTCCACATTGACGGCAACAAATCGTTCATCGAAAAGACTTCCGGCAAGACATGGAACCGTTGGGCGATGCGTATGCCGCCCAAAGCCGCAACGACCATCCTTGAAGCCACCGACTTCTACGTTACGGGCATCTACGACGTTCTGACGGAGACAAAGGGCAAGGAGCGTTCCAAGGTGACGATTGGCGTTGATGAGACACGCATGATCTACACCGAGCATTCTTCCATGTGGGACGGCAAATGCCGGAACTTCATCACCATGCCCGATGGTTCGCCCATGAAGAAGAAGATGACCCTTGATGTGTTCCAAAAAAACCTTGCAGGGATTATCGACGCATCGACCGACAGGACGGCAAAGCCCGTCCCGAAGTCCGAGCCGAAAACTCAAACCATAGTTGAGTCAAAGGCAGAGATCAAGGTTGAAGCGGAAAAACCCAAAGCCAAGAAGCCCGTCCCAAAGTCCGAGCCTGAAAGCGAACCGGCGGAGACTACGGAACGAGAGAAAATCATCAAGCTTCGCGAAGCGATGCGTGCTTACAACATTGCCGAGGAGAAGATGTTCAACAAGTACAACCCGAAACACACCGAACGTTACGGCGAGGTTTCGTCACTTTCCGAATGGTCTGACGGTTTTGTCGACTGGCTGCTTAAAGGCATGGACAAGATCGCAACTATTCTCAACAAATAACCAAGGAGAAATAAAATGGCTGAAATAGAAAAAATGACATGGGATAGCGACCTTGACGAAAAGGAAGCTATCGAACAGCAGAAGGAAAACGATTTCGTTCTCCTTCCTGAAGGTGAATACGACTTCAAGATTCACAAATTCGAGAAGGACTTTTACACCGCCAAGCCCGATGCGAAGATCCCATCTTGTCCCGTTGCAAAAATCTCCCTCCTCATCAAGAATGACGAAGGTGAAACTTCTTACGTCCATGAGAAAATCTTTGTGCATGGCGGCAACAAGTGGCAGCTCTTGCAGTTTTTCACCTGTCTCGGACTGCGTAAGCATGGTGACGGCTCTACAAAGATGCCGTGGGACCAGGTTGCTGGCGCTACCGGCCGCTGCAAGATCGGTGTACGTACCTACAAGCACAAAGACGGCAGTGACCGGACGGTCAATACCGTCAAGAAGTGGCTTGATCCAGTTGAAGAGCAAACGTCTGATGAAGAATACGATTGATTTCTAATCATGACTCTTCGACCTTATCAGAATGAGGCAATCGCGGCCGTTGAACAGGCTTTCAAGGAAGTCTGTTCAACCCTGATTGTCCTTGCGACAGGGTGTGGAAAGACTATCATCTTTTCATTCCTCGCCGCTCGTGAGGTTCAGCGCGGTGGTCGGGTGCTTATCCTCGCCCATCGCGGCGAACTTCTTGAACAGGCTATTGCCAAACTCCGTACTGCTACAGGCATTGTCGCGGGAATGGAGAAAGCGGATGTTTCTGCAGTAACCGATCCCGATGAGCCGCCTTATACCGTTGTTGTCGGATCTGTTCAGTCAATGTGCCGCCCTAAACGGCTTGAAAAATTCAAGCCCGATGAATTTTCCCTTATTGTCATTGACGAATGTCACCATGCCCTGGCGAATACCTACCGTGCTGTAATCGACCATTTCCCGGATGCAAAACTTCTTGGCGTGACCGCTACGCCGGATCGCGGCGATATGCGCTCCCTTGGAGAGGTTTTTGAAAAGATTTCATTCGAATATTCCATTGTCGATGCAATACGTGACGGATACCTCTGTCCTATTCGCGCACAGACCATCCCTTTGCAGATTGACCTTACTTCCGTTCAGAATCAAGGCGGTGATTACCAGGCTGCCGGTCTTGGCTCTGCGCTTGAACCGTATCTGCATCAGATCTGCCGCGAAATAAAGCAGCGGTGCGCCGACCGTAAGACTGTCGTGTTCACGCCGCTTATCGCCACATCGCGCAAAATGCTCAACATCTTTCAGGAAGAAGGTCTTAATGCCGTCCGTGAGGTGAATGGTGAATCCGATGATCGCGCTGAAACGCTCAAATGGTTTGAGCAAGCCCCCAAGGGATGCGTACTCCTGAACTCAATGCTTCTTACTGAAGGTTGGGATGAACCGTCCGCAGACTGCATCTGCATACTTCGCGCTACACAGGTTCGCGCCCTGTTTGTTCAGATGGTTGGACGCGGCACTCGTCTTTCACCCGCTACAGGAAAGAAGAATCTGCTGTTGCTTGACTTCCTTTGGGCAACATCCACTCATGACCTTTGCCGCCCTGCATGTCTCTTGACCGATGATGCGGAGGTTGCTGCCATCATCACCGAGAAGCAGGAGCAGAAAGCCGGTACTGACGACTTGGAGATTTCCGAAGAGGAACTTGCCAATGCGCAGTCTGAAACCGTGCGCAAGCGCGAAGAGGCCTTGGCTGCAAAGCTTGAGAAGATGCGCTGCCGCAAAGCCGGTCTTGTCGATCCGCTTCAGTATGCTTATTCCTGCGAAGACATCAACCTCACCAATTATCAGCCGATGACCAGTCGTGATGCGCAGAATCCTACCATGCAGCAGCTGGAGCAATTGGAAAAGCTTGGATTTGGCGCACCAAGTACGTTCGGTGAAGCGGAACTCCTCATCAAACAGCACGACGAACGCCGTGCCGCAGGACTGTCCACGCCGAAACAGATCCGTTTTCTTGAAAGAATGGGATTCCGCAACGTTGCAAAATGGACCAAGGAACAGGCACAGAAAATTGTCCAGCGTATTAGAGTCTGCAATTGGCGCATACCAGCCGGAATCACACCGGAGACATATACCCCATGACTTGTTTTGAAA
>JAZQGX010000225.1:0-2509 GCA_045540275.1 Kiritimatiellia bacterium
CACGATCTCCTTCTGGACCCATCCGACGTATACGCTCGAGCACATCGAGGCGGACGTCAAGGCGTTCAAGAAGGTCGCTGCGGCGATGATGAAGTAATCCATATCACCAATCATGGATCAAACGGACGGCGTTCTGCCGTCCGTTTCTTATATGGCCGAATTCCGAATGGGGCGCAAAGCCCCTCGCAAATTCGATTTCGGAAAATAAATCGTAGTGCGCGAAACTAAATGCACCATTGCTGAGGTAAATGCACCTGTTCTTATGAGATGGCAGTTCTGTCGGTGTTTTATCTCATTTAAAGAAGCGCAGTTATTGGGATTTGGGATGATTTTCTTAGGTGGATTCGGCATTTTCTATGAAAATTCTGCATAGTGTGTTCTTTTTCCCTGAGATTTGATACAATGCTTCCGCTGTCCGCATCCGGAGTGAGTTTTCGGCTGAGACCGGAGGTGGACTATTGCCTCTCTCAATGGGAGGCTCTCTTACTTTTGGGATTCGGGCTTCTTAGTCGGGATTACTCCAGCCTTTCTGAGGATTACCTTGTCAGCGTGGCGCTTGAACTTTTCGCCGAGAAGTATCGGATCAAGAGTGACCTCGTTTGCCGGAATCTTCACGATGCCAAGTCTGTCGAGGAAGTCCTTGCCGCTTTTGCCGAACTTCTCGACGAACGAGTCGTACGGAGTCCTGTTGTCGAGGGTGCCGCGCGTGTAGCTTGCGACATGGCTTGCGACGAGGTTGATGTCTTTCTGCTCAAGGGAATCGAAGGAGACACCGTGCAGCAGGATGCGCCTTTCCTCGCGGTGTTCGCGCTCTACGCGCGGCTTCTGCGACGAGCAGTAGGCGTCGCAGTAGAACAGGCGTATGCCGCGCGGTAGTAGTTTTGTCGGATTGTGTTCTACGTCAGGACGCCAGTTTTCGATCATGTCCGGATCGGAGAACTCGCTTCCATTGTCGGTGAGGATGACGCGGAAGAGCTTCTGGAACAGGTCGGGGCCTGCCACTTCCCAGAGCATGTTGAAAAGACGCGTGCAGGTTTGCGATGACTTTCTGTCTCGGAGGAACATCAACATGAGTCCCCCGGGAAGAATCATCGTAAAGAGCACTTTCCCCCCTATGCGTCCCATGACGGTGTCGAGTTCCGTCCATTCGGTGATGCCGTTGGCGCGGCAGAACTCCAGAAACATCCTGTAGTCTCTGCCCACACGGCATTTTGCGTTGGTCTTGGTCTCCTTTTTCTTTTTGCATGCTCTCCTGCGGCAGGCTTCAGGAAGGTCATGGCGTTTCACATTGAACAGCCCGCCCGCAATGTAGTCGTATACAGTGCGTTCCTTTACGGTGCCGAATACCGCGGGATTGTTTGCGATGACGTTCCTCACCGACTGTCCCTTCATGATGCAAGGCGAGAGGACCTCATTCATCCTTGCTATGGCCTCTGCATCCGGATGGACGCCCAGGCGCGAATCGTGCAGAAGGCTTTCGCGGTTCGCCTGCGCTCCATCGGCAACGTACAGACGCTTCATCATCGGACAGGACTTGAAGTCTTTGCATCCGTTGCACACGTGCGAGGGAGTGTTCAGTTTTTCGCAGGTGCGTTCAATGAAGTCAGGGCAGACCTCAAAACACCTTGGTGTGCAATTGAACGAACGTTTGGCGTCCTTTCCGTAGCCTTTAATTCGCGGGCAGCAGTCAAAAAGGGCGCATATGCGATTTGAGCATTTGTAGCCTCTGTCGCACACGATGGAACGGTTGATGATCTCGCGGATGATAGTGGATTTGCTGCGTCCTCTATCTTCGGCGATCTGTATGGGTGTCCAACCCATTTGGATGAGGAAGTCTATCCGCCTCCTGTCGTCGATGATCATTTGTTTTGCCATATTGGCAGTCCTTTCATTTTGTTTTGCGACATCCCTTGTCCGCACACGCAGACCAGAGGGGTGCCGAAACGGAAAGAATGCCATACTTTCAGTTTGCGCGACTAAACGCACCTTACTTCCCTAGGGAAGTTATCAGAAAAGAGATATATGTCAGACAAGTACAATCCTCTGGTATTCCATACAGTTCGCATGAGTAAATGAACCAGATCAGGTGCATTTACTTCCGCACTCTACCCCCGAAAAAATGGGCAAACTCCAGAATTTTCGCGTCTGTCATTATCGACGCGAAAATGATATAATAACGACGTTTTTTGACGGAGAGACTGTGTCTTTAATGAAAGCAACGATAATTTTATGGCAACCTCAAGTATAAAGTCCATTTATGAAAATTGCCGAACATAAGATGAAAACGTATGGTGTCAGTTTCGATGACTTCAAGCCGGATTGCGGGATAGAAAGTCGGATCGTAGCCATGTCGTTCTGTGAGCCAAGGAGTTGTCTTACCAGTTTGTCTTCCTAAGACCGCTTGGCCTCCGACTTCTCAAGTATAAAGTCCATTTATGAAAATTGCCGAACATAAGATGAAAACGTATGGTGTCAGTTTCGATGACTTCAAGCCGGATTGCGGGATAGA
>JAZQGX010000226.1:0-3389 GCA_045540275.1 Kiritimatiellia bacterium
GGAGTTGGTAACGATGCCGCAATCGGAAGATTCGGTTACGACATAGTCAATGCGCTTGCCATCGGCGGCATAATCAGTGAAGCGGCGTTCCTCTGTCCACTTGTCGTTATCCCACTCACGGCGCATGGACGAGCCGCCTCCAAAATAGGTGCGGTTTTTAGTCTTCAGAACTTCCACGCCGTTCGTGAATACGGCCTCACCATTTTCAATTATATTCCAGAGGATGTCTGTCCTTGATATCGTCACCTTGCCTCGCTCATCGTTACGTACGGCGTAATCATTACCGCCGTAGGGATATTCTGTGGAAGTTGACGAATACGCTTTGCCAGTGGATGCAGAAGCCTCCACCGCCTCTCCAGGCGTAGTGTCGACAAAGACCACTGTATTTGTCTCTCTCCCCAATCCATCGAAGAAATGCTGCGTTACACGATATTGTCCATTTGACGAGACATCCGCAAGCCACACATCTTCCTCCGCATTGTAGAGGTGGTCAGTTCCGGTCTTTGCAGAACGCAGCGTCTTGCGTCCTTCGCGATCCTGTCTCCACAAAAGACGGCAGCAGGAATAAGCATTCGTCGTAAAAGTTCCGTCGAGATAGGTCGTAGAGCGTAGGCGATTCTTCTCATCGTAGGAGGAATGTTCGTCTGAAATAATCGCATCATTCGAGGTCAACCGTTCTGACCGGCGAAGCACCGTGCCATAGGTAGCATCTTGCTCGGTTACAGTATATGTCTGATAAGGAGTGCCGTTAAATGACTTTCGAGAAATCTGTGTAAGAACAGAGTCTGTAAATGAATAGGCGTTTTCGGTCAGGCTTCCATTTTCATCCAATGATTCTGCAACTGCACCGCGCATCAAAAGCGGAGTTCCAGAGCCAGTGTCTGCGTAGATGATTTCATAAGAGTATGCACATAACTTGTTTTTGACAGGATTTACAGGATTAACAAGATTTGCATTTCCCAATCCTGATAATCCTGTTAATCTTGTTAATCCTGTCAAAAAAGAATCTTCCCCTGTCTCGCGCCATGTTTCTTTCTTGATCGCTTCGTATCCATTACGCATGAGGCGCGTATAGCGTGTCCACGTGCGGCCGATTACCGTTGCATTTCCATTTACAACCACATAGCGCGTTTCTTGTCTTGCCTTCGCTGCATCATCGGCATGACAATCATCTCCATCAAAGGGCGAATAATCCTTGACTGTCACGAATGCGTTTTCGAGGGATGAAGCGTTACAAAGGGCATTCGAATCTACATATGGGAAATCGCTAGGGATGTCTGCATTGCCGCGCTGTTCGACACGAAGCGTTTCGTGACCTTTTTCGTCAAAGTCCGTATACACCCATGCGCGGGCATTTCCCCAAACAAGGCGCGGCTGGGCATGACGGCCCGAATGAGACGGATCATTCCAATACTCGGCCTGCGTGTAAACAATATTTCTCCCGGTTGTCTCTTCGCGGTAGACTTCACGCATAACGGCATTCTCGCATTCGCCGATACGTGCCTTTTCCGTCATTACGCGCTTTAGGACGTTTCCATTTGCATCCGTCGTTTCCGAAGTCTCTCGTTTTACACCATCGCCATAGTAAGAAAAATCATCTTCAATATAAAGCTGCGTACCGATTCCTGCGATGTTATCAAAGCGTATCCAATCCCCATCTTCATTGTAGGTGTACGTCTCATCCGTCATTATATTGTTCTGACGGCTGATCTTCCGAAGCCTTACCTTGGATGAATCACCATCGACATTCGTGATTTCCCAAGTGTGTTCAAGCTTCCCGGTATCGTTTTCGTAGATTGTTATACTAACGCCGTTCGAAATATTTTGAATACGAAGATCTCGGCCACGCCGGTCAGATGAAACAATCCGCCTGACTCCGTATGATGTCGTATCTGAAACAGTTGCAGATGGGTGCTTGAGCACATTAAAGATCGATCTTGATATCCAAATGGGATAGTCGGTAGAGAACCAAGCAAAACCTGCAAACTGTCCCTTGACCGGATTTCCGAGAGGGATACGGAACTTGAGCGAACCAAGGTCAGGGCCTTCAGATGAATCGCAATTACCATTTGAGCAATCTGTATCGCAACTGTCACATCCATCTCCCAAATAATCTTCACTGTACCCACCGCCACAACTGGCGTCGTCGTATGTGTGTTCAGGAGAATCAGACCAGACTTCTATGCCGTCAACATAGACATAGCCTGTGTGATCTTTGACATCAGTTGAAACATAGCCACTATCAGTTCCCGCCGTTACGGTTACTTCACAGTCACCGTCATAATATCCGCCGCCATAGTCCCGATACCAACTCTTCCGCAAGCACTTGGAGTCAAGCGGGTAGGTATCTTCCTCGTAGTAATAGCCACCCCAGTCGTATCCCAGTCCATCGTATCCGCACCCATGCCCATTGCAACCCCAAGAGGCTGAAGGATCAAGAACGACAACCGCACCACCGCCCATTCCTCTACGGGTTCTTCTAAATGTGGAAGAAGTCTGCACACCAAGAGAAAAGTCTGGAAAATCAAGCGCACCGGGACGGCTCGCATTTATTGTCCCCCCCGTCATATCGCCTGTAAAACCGAAGTCCGGGTTGTATTCGGACATCTGCTCAAACATGGACATGTCACATTCATCTTCTCCGATAGGAGACTTGCAGGGACGCTTGGCATAGTCGATGTGAAGACGAATGACGGAATCTGAACCATCGGTGAATACTTGAAATTTCTGTCCGCTCTCTCCAATTATTTCTTTCCCGCCTTCGACGCGAAATTCGGGAATATAGGCGATGAGATGGATGGGCGTGGGGGAGTAAACCGTATGAGCGCCCATCGCACGTAGGCGGAACGTGAGCGCGTATGGAACTTCATTTGTGGATAGCGGAATGCGGAAACTATCTCCGATAGGTGAAGCCTTAAGAACGCCGGAATTCCCCTCGTCCGTCTCCCACTCAAGTTCCATTCCGAGCAGATTCCAAGAGGCGGCATTTGTCGGCGCGGCAGAGAGGAAGAACTGCTGCCACGCGCTTGTTCTTCCGATGGCGAATGTACGCTCCCAGACAATTTCCGGTGCATTCGCTGGCCTGTCGGCGGCGAATGCATTAAAGAGTTGCCACGAGGCAATATTTCCAGACGGCGTCATTTGAAGAGTCGACGCACCATTCGTTGGATTGATTCCGGCGAGCATTTTCTCCTGAAGTGTAAAGCCCGTTTCATCACGATTTGTTGCAGAATGGGATATCGCCATATCTCCGAACCAATGGTTCTCGTAGCTGTCAGGAATACCGTCCTGATCAGCATCTGCAAGGGATGTTTCAGTTGTTGGGTCAGGATCAGAGCCGTCCACAAGACCATCTCCATCAGAATCGCGAGAAGCAGGGTTGCTGCCTG
>JAZQGX010000227.1:0-2487 GCA_045540275.1 Kiritimatiellia bacterium
TGGGGGAAGATGCTACTTATATTCAAGCTGAACGCCGCTTGAGTCAAAAAGAAAGAGAAATCGTCTTATCAATCTTTAACCCATTTGAGAATGAAGCAGAAGAGCGTGGAGCATGGGAAGCGGGTGGTGGGGTTGTAGAAACGGTGGTTTGGTAAATAGCTTTCCTCCGGTTTGAAACGGTTTGCCTGTGTATGTTTGGCATGGTGATGAACATGGGGGTTGCGTGACGTGGGTGAGGTGATATAGTGATAATTGCGAACGGAAAGAGAAATAGACGGGGTGTATTGTTTGTCTGTATGACTGCGCTGCTTCTATCGGCGGCGGTTGTCGTTGTCGTTGCCTTGCGCAACCGCCAGCAACCAGCGCCGCCGCCTGATGTGCTGGTTGCGGTGTCGCCCGCCGAAGTGCGCGTCAAGGCGGTGGAGCGCAAGCCAGAGCCGTCTGATCATGAAGTCGTCGAAGCGTCCGCTGCCGTCGCAATCGTCTGCGGGGCGGATTCCGCGACTGCCGACCGATACGAGGCGCGGAACGACGCGCTTAGGTCAACACCGTACATCCGCCAGTAGTTGTTGATTACTGTATTCAGCATTTGGGCGCGATGGTGAACGAGTTGGCGACGCACGGCGCTCGGCCGCAGTCGACGCGGCGATCAAGCGGATAAAGGGTCGGGAGGATATTGGAACTCCGACGGCTGGCAAAGAGGCTTCACTAACGTTGCGCCCTCTGCTTCGCGCTGTTCAGCCGCATGAAATTCGCAGCGACAGCTTTGGGGGTCTGGGGGCGGTGCCCCCAGATAAAGAAAGCAGAGTAGGAGGCAATAATCGCGGTTTCGCGACGCGGAGCTAAGGCGAAGTGGTAACGGAGCCAATTTTTTCAACCGTCGGAGTTTCTCAAAAGTTCTACATGATACAGAAGGGTCCGACCTTTCATGTCCCTGGTCAACTCGTCCGCCATCGTGGAGTCGTGGGGCTTGCCGGCCTCGACGCACACGACAGACGGGATGAACGACCCCACGGACAGTCTCGTGTGCATCTTGGCCGCGGTCTTTTCAATGAGCCAGCGGGGGATTCGCTGAACAATCTGCCTCAAAGTATGATAGACTCTTGGCGTCGACTTGTTGTTGTTTGTTTTCATGCCTGTAGAGTATACAGGAAAACCGGCAAGGAGACTTTTCTTCAAGAGACCGGTTGCGGAATAGTCTCCGCGTCTCCGCACCTCCGCGTGAGACTTTTCACTCCATTGCTATGGGATGGTAGTGATTCAAAGCCTTAAAATGCCGTTGAGGCATCGCGAAGCTGCGGAGCGGGAATGCGCCCGCGCACCCCTGCTAGGGCATCCGCTTCGCGGACGGCCTGTCGGCCGGGGGATATGAAGGCGTCGGGTTGGGTGAGCGCAAAGCGCGAACTGCGAAGCAGCCGCAAGGCCCCGCGCGAGAGCCCAAACGCTCGGAGTTAACTTTCTTGCGTTTACTTTCAGAACGTGCGTTTACTTTTGAACGCGGCGGACCAGTTGCGGCACTGGGTATATGGACCGGTTGTTGTTTCGAGAGTAATCGACAGCAATCGTCTGCTTTCGAAGACAACAATAACTTGACCGGTCTTATCGCCCTGCGCGCTGTCAGCGCGTAGGTTTTGCCGGAAGCGCTTTTACGCGGTAGAAGCCAGCCTCTTTCTCTGCGCGCGGAGAACTCGCCTTGAGCTTGAACTTCGCATCGGTCGCACGCATGAACGAATCGACGTCGTTGGCGAATGCGCTGGCATCTCCTAGCGCGTCCGATACTTCGTAGCCGTACCATAGCCCTTTGATGGCATTTTCGATGGTTATTGTAACGGTTTTCCCGTTGGCTTCATCGGCAAATACGACAGCTTCCTCGCCGGGCGCGGCGCTTTGGTCGTTTTGCAAAATCGCTGGCGCCGGCACTTTCCCTGAATCGATATCGACCGCAAGAGTGTATATTCCAGAAACGGACGAAGGATTCGCTACGACTTTCAAATACGACGCGTCAAGTCCCGATTTTTCATCTTCTTGCGTCAGGGTAGGCTTGATCGCTTCAGCGTGTGCGTCGGCTTCGGCCTGGCTTGCCGCGGCGAATTCGATCGTATCGGGCGAATCTGTGACGACAGCGCCCTGCAAGACGAGGCGTGTGCCATCGCTACTGTCGATTACAGTTGCCGCGGCAGATTCCACAAACTTCGCATTGCCGATTATCACCTGATCGGTCAATTCGCTCTCGTGAGCGGCAACATATCCGCGCCTGTCTGCGACGACGTAAATGCAGTCGTTCGAATCGCATACCGTTCCTGCCGGAAGCGTCCAATCAATGCCGTGCCTGAGCGTCCATCCGCTCATATCCACGACTTCGCTGTTCCCGTTAGATATAATCGCCACGCCATCGGCTATCCGCGAAAGATCAAGCGAAATCTTCGCCGAAAGAACCTCAATTGCGCTTTGCGCTTCGGGGATGCCGGCGTTGAGGCTTGAGCCAAG
>JAZQGX010000228.1:0-25583 GCA_045540275.1 Kiritimatiellia bacterium
ACCGTCAACGACTACCTCGCCCGCCGCGACGCCCAGTGGATGGGAATGGTTTACGAGTGGCTTGGACTTACCGTCGGCTGCATCCAGAACGACATGGACTCATCACAGCGCCGCGAGCAGTACCGCTGCGACATCACCTACGGTACCAATAGCGAGTTCGGTTTCGACTACCTCCGCGACAACGGCATGGCCACCGAACCCGAACAAGTCGTGCAGAACGGACACTTCTTCGCCATCGTTGACGAAGTCGACTCCATTCTCATCGACGAGGCGAGAACTCCGCTGATCATCAGCGGTCCCGCCCGGCGCAATGTGACTTTCCACTACAAGGAACTCAAACCGCTGGTCGAAAAACTGGTTCAGAAGCAGATGGAAATCTGCAACCGCCTCGTCGCAGAAGCGAAGAGCGCTATCGAGAGCGGCGAGCGCGACCTCGCCATGGAACGGCTCTATCAGGTCTACCACGGCATGCCGCGCCACAAGCAGTTCCTGCACATGATTGAAAACGTCGAAATCCGGAAGATGCACGAGCAGGTCGAAAACCTCATGTTAACCGAAATGAAAAAGGCCTCCGCGCGTCAACTGCTCGAAGGGCTCTTCTTCACCATCGACGAACGCACGCGCGAATGCTCGCTCAGCGACAACGGCTGCAGCGCCCTCTGCCCGGGCGATCCCGAAATGTTCGTCATGCCCGATCTGGTTTCCGAGATGTCGAAACTCGACGGCGACAAAACCCTGACCACCGAGGAGCGCGCCCACCGTCAGCAGATCATCCAGGCCGACTTCAGCACCCGGAGCGAGCGCGTCCACAATGTCGAACAGCTGCTGCGCGCGTTCTGCCTTTACGAACGCGATGTCGACTATGTCGTTCAGGACAACCACGTTTACATTGTCGACGAGTTCACCGGCCGCATCATGCCGGGGCGCCGCTGGTCCGACGGTCTGCATCAGGCGGTCGAGGCCAAGGAGAATCTGGAGATCGAACGCGAAACCCAGACGCTGGCCACCATCACCATTCAGAACTATTTCCGCCTTTACAAGAAACTCGCCGGCATGACCGGCACGGCGGAAACGGAAGCGGCCGAATTCCACGACATCTACAAGCTCGATGTGGTGACCGTGCCCACGAACCGCCCCATCCGCCGCATTGACGGAAACGACGTCATCTACCAGACGCAGCGTGAAAAATACCGCGCAATTATCGAAGACGTTCGCCAGCGTCATGAACGCGGACAGCCGGTGCTGCTCGGAACGGTCACGGTCGCGACGTCCGAAGTCCTTTCGAGAATGCTGCGGATCGCAAAAATCCCGCACAACGTTCTCAACGCGAAAAACCATGCGCGAGAGGCGGAAATCGTTGCGCTGGCCGGACAGCCCGGAGCGGTGACGATCGCGACCAACATGGCCGGTCGCGGAACCGACATCAAACTCGGACCCGGCGTGGTCTGGGTGCCGCAGGAAACCATCCGCTCCAGCACGACGCTCGAGAGCCGCTACGAAGGGGCGAAAACCCTCGGCGAACTTCTGGAGGAGAAGCCGTGCGGCCTGTATGTACTGGGTTCCGAGCGCCACGAGTCGCGCCGCATCGACCGCCAACTGCGCGGACGCTGCTCTCGCCAAGGCGACCCCGGCTCGTCCAGATTCTACATTTCGCTAGAAGACAATCTGATGCGTCTTTTCGGGTCCGACCGCATTTCGAACATCATGAAGCGTCTCGGCATGAAAGAAGGTGAAGCACTTGAGCACAAGTGGCTCAACCGCTCGGTTGAAACCGCACAGCGCCGCGTCGAACAGCAGAACTACTCGATTCGCAAGCGCACGCTGGAATATGACGACGTCATGAATAAACAGCGCTCCGTCGTCTACGAGCTGCGCGGGGAAATCCTCAACTCCGACAATGTCCACCGCTATGTTCTGGATGTCTTCAACGACATCATCCTCACTCAATGCGAACGGTTCATGGCCAGCGACAAGGACTCCGCTCCCGGCGAACTGGTCGAATGGACGATGAGCACGTTCCCGGTGGCGCTTTCCGCCTCCGAAATCGAGGAGTTCGCCGGAAAGCCGGAAAAAGCCGCAGACGTGATTTACGCCAAAGTCGAGTCGGCTTACGAATTGAAGTGCTCGATGGAAGATCAGGAAGTGCTCCCTTACATGGAACGCGGCATCTTCCTGCGCTGCATCGACAACGAATGGCAGGACTATCTGCGCGCCATGGACGAACTTCGCCAGGGGGTCAACCTCCGCGCGTACGGACAGCGCGATCCGCTTGTCGAATACAGGCGCGAAGCGTTCAGCATGTTCGAAACCCTGATGACCAGCATCAAGAGCGAAGTCGCCACCATGATGTTCCGCGCCACCACGGTCCGCTCCTTCCTGCAGCAGCAGGAGGCGGCAGAGATGATCGAGCAGCACATGGACGTAAACATTCTCGAAGCGGCCGATGCCGCCGCCCGGCAGGAGTCACCGGCAATGCCGATGCCGCCGCCGGAGGAGGTTTCCGAATCGGCGTCCCGCCGTTTTGAAGAGCATCTGAACCGTATGAACAGCCGCATGCATCCGTCACCGGCGGCCAGTGCGTCCGGCAACATCGGGCGTAACGATCCCTGCCCGTGCGGGAGCGGCAAGAAATACAAAAAATGCTGCGGCCGCGGCATTTGAGCGTCATGCAACTTTTTTCCGACATCACCGCCCTGAACGAAATTCCCGGGCCGCTGTTTCTGGCGGCGGGTTTTTTCGACGGGATACACCGCGGACACGAAGCGCTGATCCGCAGCACCATCGGGGCGGCGAGTGCGGCGTGCGGCAGAGCGTGCGTCATGACTTTCGACCGGCACCCGCTTTGCACCATCGCTCCGCAATCGGCTCCGCCCCTGCTCTGTTCAAGGGAAGAGAGCCTTTCGCGGATGGAGGCGATGGGGGTGGACGCGGCGCTCATTCTCCGGTTCACCGACGGACTTGCCGCCACCGGCGCCGGCGCTTTTGCCGAAAGCCTGCTGCGCGGACTGCCGCAGCTGGCCGAATTCAGATGCGGAGCGAACTGGAAGTTCGGCGCACAAGGGCTAGGCACGCCTAAACTGCTGGCCGAACTCGCATCCGCTTCCAAGGTGAAGGTGCGGGTCGTTCCCTACGAGATCGAAAGCGGTAGCGAAATCTCAAGTACAAGAATTCGGGATGCCGTTTTCGCCGGAGACATCAAAGGGGCTAATCTGCTCCTGGGACGGGCTTTTGCGACGGAGGGCGAAATCGTGCACGGCCGTGGGGCCGGTCACAGCGCGTTGCAGGTTGCCACCGCCAACATCATTCCCGATGCCGGGTTGGTTTTTCCCGCCGATGGCGTCTACGCCACCCTGTCGACGCTTGAGGACGGCACCACCTACAAATCGGTCAGCAACCTCGGCGTCCACCCGACATTCGCCCGCGGACCGAAAACACTAGAGACGCATCTGCTCGGATTCAGCGGCGATCTCTACGGAAAGAAATTGAGAATTTCCTTTTTGGACAGGTTGCGTGACGAAATCAAATTCAACTCGGTTTCGGCGTTGAGCGAACAGATCGCCAGCGACATTCAAGCGAGACTCTCCATGCCTCCGCTCTGGGGGATGGACGGCGAAAAATCTTCAACGGAGCTAAAATGACGGAATACCGCAAAGAATTCTTCGACAAGGAGTATACCGCCCGCCAAGCGTACGGACGGCTGTGGAAATACGCCTCGCAATACCGCTTCCGCATCATCGTCGGCATTGTGTCCGGAATTTTGACCGCGGGTACGCTGGTCCCCTTTTTTCAGGCGGTGCAGCCCGCCCTCGAAAAAGTGAGCGTGATCCAGGAGACGGTCGCCGATGGAAACGACGCCGGGGAAAGCGGGTCGACCCAAGCGGCGAAGACCGAAGCGAAACAGAAGTACAAGACACTCAACGGCGGCAAGATCGACACTAATCTTCCCGGCTGGTATCCGAAAGCGGAGAAACTCGCGGCGAAGCTCGGCATAAAACTTACCAGCGACGACGGAGCGATGGGCGGCGCGCTGACGTTGCTCATCGTGGTGGTGGTGCCGCTGGTGGCGCTAGTGCGTCTAGGGCTGGTCTTCCTCAACCACTACTGCCTGACCTGGGCGGGCAGCAAGGTGGTCGCCGATCTGCGCATCGACATGCTCAAGCATATCCAAAAACAGTCGATGCGCTTTTTCTCCGGCATCGACGTCGGTATGCTGATGAGCCGGGCGACAGCGGACCCCCATGCGGTGCAGCACATCATTCAGGTGACCTTGGCCCAGCTGGGACGAGCGCCCTTTGAAATCGCTGTCTCGGTGATTTTCGTGGTGTATTTTGCGATCGCCAACGACATGCTCGCCACCCTGGCGGTGATCGTCATCGGTTTTCCGATGTTCATGGTCCCCATCGTCGTGATCGGAAAACGAATCCGCAAGTGGTCGAAGCGGACGATGGAACGCAACAGCGTGGTCGGATCGAAAATGCACGAACTGCTCACCTGCATCAAAGTGGTCAAGGCGTACCACACCGAGGAGCGTGAAAACCGCAGCTACGAATCGGTAAACCGCAACCTGCTCAAGGCCACCCTGCGGGCGGTGCGCGCCGGACTGCTGGTCGGTCCCGCCGTCGAAACCGTCGGGATTTTTCTGATATGCGCTTTTGTGATGTGGTGCTTCATCGAAAAGGTCTCGCTTGCCAAAGTCGTTCCCATGCTCGCGCCGCTTCTGATCATCTACAAGCCGCTCAAGCAGCTGGCAACGATCCAGGTGCAGATCGAACAGGGAGCCGCATCCCTGTCGCGAATCTTTTCGCTACTGGACGTCGACATGGCGCTTCCCGAAGCCGCCAACCCCGTGCCGAAAAAAACCTTCGACACGCAAATCACCTTCGACAGCGTTTCGTTCCGTTATGACGGAGCCGAACGCGATGCGGTGCACAAAGCGTCCTTCAGCATCAAACGTGGCGAACTTGTGGCGGTGGTCGGTTCTACCGGCTCGGGCAAGACCACGCTGAGTTCGCTCCTCGCGCGTTTCTACGATCCGCACGAAGGGCGCATCACCATTGACGGTATCGATCTGCGAGAACTGGAAATCTGCGACATCCGCAACCTCATCGGATCGGTTCAGCAGGAGACGCTGCTCTTCAACGACACCATTGAAGCCAATATCCGCTACGGCTCAGAGAACGCGACGTTCGACGATGTGGTGCGCGCCGCCAAACTGGCCAACGCCCACGACTTCATCGTCTCCCAGCCCGAAGGGTATGCCCGCAACGTCGGCGAAAAGGGATTCGCCCTTTCCGGCGGCGGGCGTCAGCGCATCGCAATTGCGCGCGCGATTCTGCGCAATCCGCCGGTGCTCATTCTCGACGAGGCTACAAGCGCGCTAGACACCGTAACTGAAAAGCTGGTGCAGAACGCGCTTGCCAATCTCATGACGAACCGGACCACCCTTGCCATCGCACACCGCCTATCCACCATCATCAACGCCAATCTGATTCTGGTGATGGATCAGGGAAAGATCGTCGAACGAGGTACACATCAGGAGCTGTACGAGGCTGGCGGGGTCTATCGAAAACTCTGCGACATGCAGAACCGGGAATAAGCAAAACCGAAGGGGGAGGGGTATCATGACCAAAGCCGTAGTTGTGCTTTCTGGCGGACAGGATTCGGTAACCTGTCTTGCGCTGGCGGTAAAGAAATTTGGCGCAGAACAGGTTGCCGCAATTACATTCGAGTACGGGCAACGCCACGCGACTGAAACGGAATACGCGCGGGCGGCCGCGAAAAAATTCGCCGTCAGGCAGCACAAAATCGTCAAAATGGATTTTATGGGGGAACTTGCCGCCAGCGCCCTGCTCGCCCCGGACGGAAATTTCAAACGTAAGAAAGGCGCCTCTTGCCCCAACTCGGTGGTCGAAGGGAGAAACGCATTCTTTCTTACCGCCGCTGGTGTGTGGGCGAAGACCCTCGGCGCGGACCTTCTGTATGCTGGCATGTCCGAAACCGACTTCTCCGGCTACCCCGACTGTCGCGCCAAATTCGTCCGCTCAATTGCGCGTTCAATTTCGCTGGCGCTCGACTGGCCGATCAAAATCCGCACCCCGCTGATGCGAATGACCAAAGCCGACGAATGGGCGCTGGCGGAAAAGCTCGGGATTTTCGAATACATCGACACCTGCACCGTCACCTGCTACAACGGAATTCCCGGCGACGGATGCGGCGCGTGTCCTTCGTGCAAACTGCGCCGTCAGGGAAAAAAGCAATTTCTGAAAGGTGCAAGGAAAAAATGAGCACCGTATTGGTAACCGGAGCCGGATGCCGGATCGGAGCGGCGATTGCGGCGGAACTGTCAAAGCGCGGATGGAACGTGCTGCGGCACTCGCACCGTCAAACCGGCGAGGGCTTTATCAATGTTGATTTCACGACCGGCAATGCCGCTGGTGTTTTGCTGTCGAAGGCGATTTCAATCGCTCCCGACATCTGTGCGATCGTGAACAACGCCGCATTGTTCGATCCGGCGTCCTCGCCGTCCCCCGAATCGGTAGCGGCGATGAGAAGAGTCAATCTGGAAGTTCCCGAAAAGCTCACCTCGATGCTGGGCATGAGGCTGATGACCAACCATGAAAGCTGCGGATCACCCGCGAACGGAGCGTGCCGGCTGCCGACGCACGGGGCGGTGGTAAACATTCTCGACACCAGAATTCTCAACCATCTCGAGGCAAACGATTCCGACGCGCTCACCCCATATTCGCGCACCAAGCTTGAGCTGTGGAGATCGATGAGAAAAGCGGCGGGGCTGTTCGCCGAGGCGCTTCGCATCAATGCCGTGGCACCAGGCCCGGTGCTCCCTCCGGTTGGAGGCGTGCACGAAGCGGCAGGCGAGATACTGCTTGAATCGAAGCCGACGCCAGAAAACGTGGCGCACGCCGTCGCATTCCTGCTTGAAGCGCAAGGCGTGACCGGCGCAGTGCTACCCGTTGACTCTGGTCAGCATCTGCTCAACGCTTGAATCAGTCGCGACCGATGAAAACGGTATCGACACCCAATTGTTTTTTCATCGCTCGAGATACGGCGGCGACGCCGAATGTTTCCGTTTCATAGTGTCCGGCGCAAATCATCTTCATTCCGATATTTTCGGCGGCGATCCGATCGGCCCAATTTGCCTCGCCGGTAATGAACAACTCGCAATCGAGATCGTGCGCCGCCGATGCGAACTCGCCGGCGCCGCCGGAGCAAATGCCGATTTTCACGCCGTTAGAATTGTATCCCGTCACCCCGATGGTATTCCCATGGTAGACAAACGCCGGCTTCAGCCGTTTCAATCCGAGATATCTCGCCAATTCGTAATTGTTGCCGTACTTGCGGCTGGCATCCAGCGGCAGATGCACCGCATACAGCGCCAGATTGTTCTTTATCGCGGCGGACACCGTGCGATACTCGCCTCCGGTCAATCGGCGGATGCCGCCGCCCCAACTGACGCCGTGGTGCACCACGCAGAGCTGTGCACCGGCCTCGGCCGCCGCATCAAAAAAGGCGGCGGACGCATCAACACCGAATGCCACCTTCTCAATCTCTTCGCCCTCTCGCGCAATCTGCAGTCCGTTGTTCGACACATCGGAAAAAGAATCCACCTCAAGCTCGCGGTTCAACCATGCGACGATCTGCTTTAATTTCATGCTATTTCTCCCCTCCGTGTGCTCTGACATCGATTACCATCATCTTCAACCCCTGATACGATCCATAGGTGTCGCAGACGAGCGAAAAAGCGATGTCGGCCGCGCCGACACTTCTGATGAACTCGACATGCCTAGATGCCCCGAACCAGACCGCCTGAAAAGAATCTGAATCTTTCAAAACCGTAAAGCGCAGCGTTGAGCCGAGCTTACCGCAGATTTCAATATTCGCGAAACGGACCCCCTCCATCATCCAGCACGGCTCTGGATTACCGATGCCGAACGGCTTCAGCGAATCCACGCTTCTGCCCATCTCCACCGTCAGATGCGCCGCCGAAAGTTTGAAATCGATCTTTAACTGCGCCCGGGCGGGTATTCCCTTCCGTTCGGCCTGCCGGCGGCATGAGGCGCAGAACAAATCTTTGAACATCTGTTCCCTGCCCGGCAGAATCGTGAATCCCGCCGCCGAAACGTGACCTCCGAAAGTTTCGAGGGCTTCCGCCGACTCGGTCAGCGCCTGCATCGCATCATATCCTTCGGGAACCCGAACCGAACCGTGTCCGCGCCCCTCGTCCGTACCGGAAGTCAATGTCGCTATCGCCGTCGGCAATCGGGTCAATTCGCAGATTCTCGACGCTACTATTCCTATCACACCGGGATGCCATCCGTTCTCGAGGCAAAACGAGGCATTGCCGCAAACCACCACCGCTCCAAGCGATTTCAGGGCGTCTGCATCTTCAATCTTCGCGCATTCTTTCGCCTCTTGGCTGATTCTGCGTTCGCACTCCTTGCGCTTTTCGTTATATTCGACAAGCTCCAGCGCAAGCGCATTTGCCTTCTCGTCATCATCCTCAAGGAGAAGATCCAACGCCCGGCGGGCCGACGCGATGCGTCCGGCCGCGTTGATGCAGGGGGCGTACGCGAAACCGAGCGTCCGTGCGCCCACCTCTTCCGAGCGCGGAGTCATCGCGCGATGCAAGGCGCGCAAACCCGCGGGTGCGACATTGCTCCATCTTTTCAATGCGCTGCTGACGATCAATCTGTTTTCGCCAAGGAGCGTCACGGAGTCGGCGACCGTCGCCAACGCGGCGAGCGGCAGCAGACGCCCCGCCATCTGATCGCCGGCGTAATATCCGTTCCGCTTTCCCGCCACCACCAAAGCCTGAGCGAGTTTGAACGCCACGCCCGCACCGCACAAATCACCGGCCCTTTCATCGCGGCATTCGACGTGGGGATTGATCAGCGCCTCGACCTGCGGACGTTCGCCGGTCAACTCGTGGTGGTCGGTGACCACGACTTTCACCCCTTGCGCCCTGACGGCGGAAAGCTCCGCGGCGGCGGCGATTCCGCAATCGACGGTAATCCAGAGTTTAGCTGTCGGATGCTCGCTAAGACAACGATGCGCTGCGGCGGAGGAAATGCCGAACCCTTCGGTTTTCCGATCGGGAATAAACGATTCGGCTCTTGCCCCCAGACTTCTCAAAACTCTGATCGTGATGGCACCGGCACAGACGCCGTCGGCGTCGTAATCGGAAAAAACCGTTATCGTCTCGCCGTTGCGGATGGAGTTCCAGATAACCTCCACCGCCTTTTCCATCTCGGGGAAAACCTGAAAAGGGTCGGTCAAATCGCGCCTCAAATCGGGATCGAGAAATTCCGCTTCGGCATCTGGCGCCACGTTTCGGGACCGGAGCAAATGGCTGCGAATTTCGGAAAAAGTCACATCGTCACCGTTTGACACGGAACTGCAGACCCAATCGTACCTGGGACATCCCTCGAATACAGAGTGCGCGAGTGACATGGTTTAAATCCCAAAAATTCCGACTTTGCGAAAATCAAACCGCCCAGAGCAGGAAGTAATAAAGAAAGACCGGAGCGAAAACCAGAGAATCGAACATGTCGAGAATACCGCCGGCCGGAAGCAGCGCAGCGGAATCCTTGACGTCCGCCACCCGCTTGAAACGCGACTCGACCAGATCCCCGAGCATTCCCAGCAGCGAGAGCGCAAGACCGATTGCAACCGCGTCCGCCCAGCTCAACTGCTGCAGCGGACCTTCGGGAACCAGACTCCAGTTTTTCGCCAGCGCCACCAGCCCGACGGCAAAACCCACCGAGAAGAGTGCTCCGCCCAGGCACCCCTCCCATGATTTTTTCGGGGACACCGAAGGGAAACATTTGTGCCGTCCGAAAGGAATACCGAAGGCGAATCCGCCGACGTCGTTGAATTTGACGATTGCCACAAGATACAACGTCAGGTACACGCCGGTCCGATCGAGGGATATCATCATGCTGTCGGGACAGTTCCATTGAGCGAGGCAGAGCATAAATGAGAGCAGAAACGGAAGATAGAAAAATCCAAGCAGCGTGACTGCGGCATACTCCAGCACCCGCTCGCTTCTTTTCATGAACAGCACGCGGCACAGAAATGCAAAGACCAGAACCGCCAGCACACCAGTCGAAAAGCAAGAGTATGGATGTCCCGACGGACAGCAGAAGCAGAAGAACTCCCATACCAAACCCATGCCGACACCCCAGACGGCACTGCACGGAATCTTGACCGAACCTCTGGAAAACATCCGGTAAAATTCAATCTGGCTGACCGCCACCGCCGCAGCCAGCGCGGCAAACAGCACCCAGGCCGGGGCGAACAAAAAGACGCAAAGCCACAGTGCTCCAACCAAAATACCAGTTAAAACCCGTTTAATCATAATTTCTTTTCTTCTTTCAAACCGCCAAACCGACGATTGCGTCTGGAATATGAATGCAAGGCGGCGGAAAAATCCTTTTCGTCAAAATCCGGCCACAACACATCCGTTACAAAAAACTCACTGTAGGCGCACTGCCAAAGCAGAAAATTGCTCACGCGAAACTCGCCGCTGGTGCGGATAATCAAATCCGGATCGGGCACGTCTGGCGTATACGTCTGCGATGAAATCGTCTGCTCGTCGATATCCTCCGGGTTCAACACCCCGTCCCTGATCTGTCCCGCAATCTTGCGCATGGCGTTGACCAGTTCGCTTCGACCGCTGTAGTTCAACGCCAGAATCAGCTGTTGTTCAAATCCGACCGTCTGCGCTTCAAACTGCCGGAGACGGTCTGCCAGCTCGGAGGGCAGCCGGCCCATATCGCCGGCCACACGAAGTCGCACCTGATTTTCAATCAGCTTCGCTCCGTGCTTGTCCAGAAAAGCTCCAAGCAGTTTCATCAGACCGGAAACCTCATCCTGGGGACGCTTCCAGTTTTCAGTGCTGAACGCGTAAAGCGTCAGGTACTTGATGCCGACCTCTTTGCAATATCCCAATACGCGAAGCACCGTCTCGGCACCGGCTTTATGCCCCGAAAGGCGCGGCATCGAACGCCGCTGGGCCCACCGCCCGTTTCCGTCCATGATTATCGCCACATGACCGGGCTTCACCGCGGGCACTTTACTCAGATGAGATTTTTTTGAAAACCACCGCATCTTGAACTTTTCCTGTCTAACACCAACCTTCATATTTTAACAAGGTTCTTTATACTTGACAACCAAAAAGCGGTTTGTCATACTCTTTGAATTTCAAAGAACAAAAAGGAGTTCTGAAAAATGCAAAAAACCACAAAAAAAGCCAAGGTGGCTGACGCCAAAAAAACCACCGCAAAGGCTGCCGCCCCCAAGAAAACGATCGTGAAAAAAGCGGCCAAGACGACCAAGGCTCAGGTAAAGAGCCAGCGCGTGACATTCACGGTCCGTGCGGATGCGGGCAGCAAGGTGTTTCTTGCCGGCGCGTTCAACAACTGGAATCCGACCGCAAAGGAAATGCTCGACAAGAAGGGCGATGGTGTCTACGCGGTTACGATTCTTCTTGCACCTGGCGACTACGAATACAAATACGTCGTCAATGGCGTGTGGTGCGCAGACCCTCTGAACAAGAACGTTGTTCAAAATCAGCTGGGCACATTCAACAGCGTCATGCACGTAGGCGAGTAAGACATGAGCGGGAGCAATGAATCCTGCAGTAGATTTCCTGCCAGGATTCAGCTGGAAGTAAATCTCGGAGCAGTTGCGGGCAACTTCAAGAAAATTGCCGCCCGGGTTCTTCCCTCCCGCCCTTTTTGCATCCTCAAAGCAGATGCCTATGGCTTGGGAGCGGATGGGATAGCACCAACTTTGACCGATGCCGGCGCGGCCGGATTTGGAGTTGCCACTCCCTCCGAAGCGAATGTTCTTATAAAATATCGCAGGCCGGTAATTGTATTGAGCTCCATTCTCCCCGATGAGGTGCCCGCCATGATTGAAGCGGGGGTGGAGTTGCCGATTTGCGATTTGGACGCGGCGAAAAAGATAAACGAGACCGCAAAAAAACTGAAACGCAGAGCAAAAGCGCACTTGAAGATAGACACCGGCATGGGTCGGTTGGGAATGACCGCGCAACAGGCACTTGAGAACGCAATGTCGTACTTGTCGTTGCCGTGGCTTGACATCAGCGCAATCGCATCGCACTTTCCCTGTGCCGACGATCCGTCGGATCCCGTTAATATGCGGCAAATCGAAAGTTTCCGGGAGTTGATCTGGAAACTTGAGTCGGCCGGATTTTCTTTTGCGGAACGCCACATCGCCGCCAGCGCAGCTCTTTTCAATCTGCCGCAGTCCTATTGTGACCCGTTCAACCTTGTGCGGGTCGGACTTGGCCTGTACGGGGCTGACGGCAGCCTGCAAAGCGAAGATTGCTCCATTGCGCCGGTCGCCACGCTCAAAGCGAAAGTAGTCCAAGTCAGACACATTAACGCCGGAGCTTCAATTGGATACTCTGGCACATATACCGCAACTGGCAACATGCGAATTGCTGTAATCGCAGCCGGTTACGCCGATGGCGTGCCGCTTGCGATATCAAACCGCGGGCACGTTGTCATTGCGGGCAGACCCTGCCCTGTCCTTGGACGTGTTTCGATGGACTGCATGACCGTTTCACTGGATAGCATCGACGGTCCCGTTGCCGTAGGCACAGATGCGGTGCTGTTCGGCGGTGAAGGCGAGGCGATGCGCATTGGAGACTGGGCGAAGCTGAAAAACACCCATGCGTACGACATACTCTGTTCAATCGGCAATCGAGTTGAGCGATACTATACGAAATAAGCATTCGGCATTTTGCCAAAGGTAAAAAAAAATGGCGCAAGCGCCAGCTTGCGTCCTTATAAATGGAGCCAACAGAGGGGATCGAACCCACGACCTGATCATTACGAATGATCTGCTCTACCAACTGAGCTATGTTGGCTTATTGCCAAAAAAATGGCACCCCCTAGCGGAGTCGGACCGCTCTTCCCAGGATGAGAACCTGGTCTCCTAGCCGATAGACGAAGGGGGCGTAGTGCTTTCCGTTCTTGTAATTGGAACTGGTGCACCCGGAGGGACTCGAACCCCCATGCGGTTAAGCATAAGAACCTGAATCTTACGTGTCTGCCAGTTCCACCACGGGTGCAAAACGCGTTTACTATGCCAAAAAAAGCCTCATGAGTCAAGCATTATCTTAAATAATGTTTTCATCCGGCATCGCTTTGCGCCATATTTGGTCTGAAATGCGCTAATTTTGCTGAGAGCCGCCAGCGTCTGACACTACGCACCCCAATTACTCGTAAAGCCACTTCAGCGGAATTTTCTTTATGCACGAACCGGTCAGATACGGTTTGTTGTAATAACCTAAAAGCAACGAATCTTTCGTTTCGATGACGCAGAAATAACAGAAAAAGCCATTTTCATCCGTTTCGACCACCTTGCGCTTGATCCAGGTGCGGCCCTCGTCGCGAGAAATTGCGGCAACAAGCGGCGCGCGCATACCTTTAAGCCAAGCAGGACCGGATGTGAGCAGATGAGGTCTTCCTTCGTGGTCGTTCCAGACAAGCAGGAGGTCTCCGTTCTTGAGACGTTCGATCGTGGCGGGACTGCGGGGGGCAATGATATTGGAGGGCCCGAAATCACCCCAGGTCCGTCCACCGTCTTTTGAGAACATCTGCCATTGGCGACCTCGATCTGTACGCGCATACATATAAAGGCGTCCGTCTTTCAACTCAACAACCCCAGGCTCCTGCACGGTCACCCGCTTGCCCGCAGCATCCCTGATAATATATTCCTCGCTTTTTTTCCAGCTTTGGCCGTTGTCATCGGAGTAGACGCAAGACAGGCGTCCTTGCGTGAACTGGGCCCCATCCAACCGCCTTGAATGGCGGGCCAAAGGAAGTATGATACGTCCGTTCTTGAGACGTTCCGCTCTTGCGTTATTGCATACATAGTAATCGACATCGTCATCTGACATGGTTTTTTTTGCGGCGGAAAGAGTCTTGAAATCGTCATTGGTAACGCGCATCCACAGGGTGCAGTCTTCATTGGAGTTCTTCCGCAAATAAAAAATGGCGATACGCGCTGCATCAAGACGAAGAAGAGAAACGCACATTACATTTTTCCGGCCTTCCTTTGCAATTATCTCGCGATCAGCGGACCAGGTTTCGCCGCCGTCGCGAGAAATGCGGGCGACGATTGTAGCGTCGGCATCATCACCGTTGTGCCCGCCCGTAAACTTCCCGTACGCATAAAGGATTGCGCCGTCATTCAGACGGATGAAATCGCCTTCGCCGTTGCGCGGATTGTTTTTAACGCCGGGGAAATCACAGACCTGACGCGGTACCGGCCCCATATTGGCGGCAATCATCCACATATTGGAAGCGAGAATCAAAAAAAGACACAAGCAATTTTTTTTCATAGACTACCATGTTTCCTTTCGGTAAGCAGTATATCATAATAATGAAATTTGGGACAATTTTTATTTACAGGTAAAATATATATACCTAGACCCATCAAAGACATCCTTTAATATATCTTCTTACCTATAACTTCAGACAGGATTAACAAGATTTACAAGATTATTGTGCTAATTAAATCCCGTCAATCCTGTAAATCCTGTCAAAAACGTTATCTCCATGAACATTCACGCGCAAAGCGCGGGCGTGGCACTAATTCTTACCTTTTACCTCTTACTTCTTACCTTTCTTTAGGTTAGAGGTAATAGGTAACAGGTAAGAGGTAATAGGCTCCGTACACTCTGCGTCTCTGGGAGAGATATCCCATTCCATATTGCTTTCGCTGCTGGGAGATTGGGAGATTAGGAGGTTGGGAGACTGTCAATTGGTATTGGTAATTGGGATTGGCAACACTTTCACGCTGGCAACATTTGAAATGAGATTACGGTGCGGATGAATAAATACCCCGTGCGACAAGTGTGGTGTTTTGCTGTAAGGCAAAATGTGATACAATGTCGAAATGCGGTTTGGTTTGACGATTAACCGGTTGCGTTTTTGAACGGCAAGACCAGCAGACAGCCGCATTGAAGCATAATGATGCCGACAGTGGCGAGGGTTCGACTTTATTAGAAACGATATACGAATATGATGACTACGGTATTTGACTGGTTTATTTTCGGCTCATTTGCCTTATACCTGCTTTTAATGCTGTCCATCGGTTTTGCCTGCTCGAAACGGCAGGAAAACCTCGGCGATTACTATCTCGGCGGAAGAAAAATGAACAAGTGGGTCGTCGCCCTGTCTGCGCAGGCATCTGATATGTCCGGCTGGCTCCTGATGGGATTGCCGGGTGCGGTCTATGTGGCTGGCATAAGTGAATCGTGGATCGGAATCGGACTGGGCATCGGCACCTACCTCAACTGGAAAATAATCGCCGGCCGTTTGCGCCGCTACTCTGAAATCTGCAGCGACTCGATAACCATTCCCGACTTCCTTGCCAACCGCCTGCGCGACAAAACCGGCATGACACGTCTGGTTTCCGCATTGATCATTTTGGTGTTTTTTACCTTTTACACCGCATCCGGTTTCGTTTCCGCCGCCAAGCTGTTCTCCGTGCTGTTTCCCGTTTCATACACCTGCGCCCTGCTTTTCGGAGTGGCGGTTGTAGTCTCCTACACCCTCTTGGGCGGATACATGGCTGTCTGCTGGACCGATCTTGTGCAAGGCTTGCTGATGTTCTTCGCCATCATAATCATCCCGGCAATCATCCTGACCGATGCCGGCGGCGTAACCCAGTCAATCAACCAGCTCAACGCCGTGAACCCGAATCTTCTGGATTTCTTCACAAATGCCCAAACCGGCGTTTCCTGCAGCACTGTCGCACTCATCTCCAGCATGGCTTGGGGACTGGGATACTTCGGCATGCCCCACATTCTGGTGCGCTTCATGTCCATATCATCCCCGGCAGAAATCAAAGGATCGCGTCGCATCGCTATGATCTGGGTGGTAATCTCCCTCATCTCGGCCATAACACTCGGTCTGGTGTTTCATATCTTTCTTGCCAGAAACAATCTTACGCTCGAACAGACCGGCGGCGATCCCGAACGGTGCTTCATGATTATGATCAACCGTCTATTTGCCGACGGGGCGATCATGCGCATTTTTGCGGGACTTATGCTCTCGGCGATCATGGCTGCGATTATGTCGACCGCAGACAGCCAACTCCTCGTCTCCGCTTCGTCATTCGCCAACGACATCTATAAACGCTTTATCCGCAGCAATGCGTCAAACATGGAACTTATCACCGTCTCCCGCTGCACCGTTGCAGGCGTAGCACTGATCGCAGCAGCACTCGCTCTCAACACCGAAGGCGACTTTTTCAAAGTTGTAATGAAAATGGTCTCCTTCGCTTGGGGTGGCTTCGGCGCCTCGTTCGGTCCGGTGATGCTGCTTGCGCTTTATTGGCGACGTCTGAATCTTCCCGGTGCGGTAGCCGGCATGATTACCGGCACGACGACCTGCTTCATCTGGAAGTTTGTCGTTTCACCGCGTTTTGCCGACACCTGCGAAATTTTCAAACTCTATGAACTGGCGCCCGGTTTCCTGTTTGCACTGATCGCCACGTTCGCCGTATCGCTGTTGACGGCGAAACCATCGGATGAGACCATCGCCGAATTTGACTCGCTCAACCAAAAAAACCAACGTTGAATCCCAAAGAAAGGAAAATCATGAAGACAATCACCATGCCCAGCGCAAACAATGTCGGCGAAATCGTCATCGAAAAAATTCTTGATGCCGAACTTTCGGACAAGTGCGGACTCTATGCCAAGGTCACCATTCCCGCCGGATCCGTCCTCGGCTACCATGAACATCACGGCAACGGCGAAAGCTATTTCATCATCTCTGGAGAAGGCATCTATGACGACAACGGGGTCAAACGCACGGTCAAGGCCGGAGACTCCACTTGGACCGCCGACGGTTCGGGGCACGGTCTGGACAATTCCGCCGGCAAAGAGGATATCGTCTTCATGGCGCTGATCATCAACAGCTAGAGATAAAACATACCATCGCCTTGCGCCGGAGAATCCGAGCGGATCTTCGGCGCATGCGTTTTGATTCGATGGGCTGGACGCATTACATTCTCGCCAGTGCTTTTTTTCTGGCGATATACGATTTATTCAAGAAAGCCGGTGTCCGCAACAATGCGGTCCTTCCGACTCTTCTGTGCTCATCCGTCTTCGGATGCGTCGCGTAATCGTGACATTCTCCGTCGGGGCCGTGATCTTCAAAGAGAAGAACATTCCTAAAAAAGCAATTGCGCTGACGACAGTGCTTGCAGGCGTGGCGCTAATCTGTATTGCCGGATAGGCAGCGCATCAATCCTCGCCGGCGTCCGGCGACAGTTGCAGGACGGATGGATTCTGGCGAGAGTCGAATTTCAAAACATCGACCCTAGCCTTCACCGCCCCTGCGGGAATCTTGCGTTTCCGGGACGAGGATGAAGTTACGGTATCACGAACAACGGCAATTTCCCTTCCGCGCCCGTCGGTGAAAACCACCTTCAGCAGAACCGGTCCGCCTGAAACTTTCAGATTACTTCTGAAATAGCGCGCTCCGGGATGAATGGCTATCTCTTTGCCTGCCAGCGACAGACCGTCGCCCGGTCGTCTGAACGCTAGAGGCGCGATTGCGACGGCCGCCGCTATCGCTAATGCTATCCACACGCCTGCGCGCCGCCCCGTCCGGCCGCGCTGCATGACACTTGAAACGCAAAACGGGAGATATCGGTAGACGACGGTTTTAAATTCGCTGTCCCATATCGCATAGGAGGACAGGCAGCGACCGTCGAGTTCGCGGGGGAAACCAACCGAACCGGGATTGACAATATACCGTTTCCCCTCCTCCACCGCAAAATCCTGCGCCGCCATTTCGTGGACAACCCCGCTGCGTCCGATGACGAATATCTTCGGCTCGTGTGTGTGTCCGCAGAACATCAGTTGTGCCGGACACGCATTGAAATTCGACGCCGCACTCGACGCGTCGTCGATGTAGTTGAAATCACGGGGATTGACGAAATCACCGTGCGTAGCGACGAAACCTTCTCCTTCACAGGTATAAGGCCGGGTTTTGAGCCAGGCGAGATCCTGCTTGCCCAGCGTCTGCCGATGGCGCAATACCGAATGCTTTGCCAACTCGATGAAAGATGCCGCATCATAACGTCCGGATACCGCATCATCATGATTCCCCGCCAGAACGACGGTTGCCGCAACCTTCAACAATGAGATTGTTTCTGCCGGGGCGGGGCCGTATCCCACAACATCCCCGAGGCAGACGATTCTCTCGACGCCCTGTTCAATCGCATCGTCCAATACGTTTTTCAACGCGATTTCATTGGCATGCACATCGGAGATAAAGGCGTATTTCATTTTCAAACCCGTGAACTATTCATCTACCCACAATCCCCGCTTGAGCAGAAATTTTTCAAGCTTGTCGGTGGCGGAATTGATGATGATGCAGACGCGGGACGGAGCCAATCCCTCCTTCTCCGCAATTTCACGCATCGTCCATTTTTTTCCATCGACCAGACCGTGATAGCGCATCAGCACCATCCAGTTGCGTTTTGAAATCCGGCTCAAAGTGTAGAACAGCTCCGACTCTGGGGACTCCCAGGTGTGGAGCATAAAATCCCACGAGGTTATAGCCATCCCCGCAGGTTTTCTTTTCTTGGATTTTCCGCTCACCGCATTACTCCTGAACTACCGCCGGGGCAATCCGTTCACCGTCGTTTACCGGGTTGGCAAATACGACAGGACCGAACGCCTCAGCTTGAAACTTTCCGCTTTTTTAAACTCGTCGATTGTATCGGCACCGGCATCCTCCCTCGGGCAGACACGCATCATCGTTGTGCGGCGGACCGGCCGATAGTCTATCCATTCCACCGGCACCGAATGCATCTGGCCGTCGCCGCCCCACACTTCAACATAATCGCAATCGCCGACGCCCTCATAACCATGCGCGGTCACCGCCACCTCGTATCCGTCGCCGGAACGTGAATGCAGATCCGCCTTCAGCACGCACTGCGTGTCGCATCCTTCCGGCATGAACATTCCATCTCCGTAGCTGTTGGCTATGCTCTCGTATTCCCATTGCGACAGCTCTTCGCTTCCGCCGGTCACACCGATTGCATCCATACCGCTCTTCGCCGACTGGTACAGTGGTATTGCCAGAAAAGGTGCAATGGCGAAATAGAAATCTTTGAAATACTTCTTGTTGAACGTGTCAAACCGTCTTTTCGCCTCGTCGTAATTCCAATGGAAGAACGACTCCGGGCTGGTCTCAACCTCTGCATCGTCGAGATGCCCGGACTTGAGATAGTTCACCCGTCCACGTTTAACGAACGTGAATCCTTCGCCGCATCCCGATTCGCCGTCGTTAATCAGATTCAGCATCTGAATTTGCGCCAGCGCGGTAAACATCAACCTGTACTCGACTTCGTTGTCGCGATCCTTGGTGCAGAAAAGCGTCTCGAACTCCCTGTTGCCCATTATCGTGTAATTACTGTCGTCATCCAGATTGCGCGAATGTTTCTCGAGCGACTTGCAAAGTGTGCGTCGTTTGATTTTCGTCACGAATCCGCAATTCTTCCCCGCAAGTCCGGAGGGAACGCGGGAAAAATTCAGCGCCGGGGCGGCGTGATTTCCATATATGAGAATTTTCTCTCTACTGTAGACTGGAACCGGTTTGACAACGCTGGCGGTCAATGTTTCGCTTCTGGTAATGACGCAGTGTTTACCATTTGAATCCAGGCCGGATTCATTCCAGGAAATCGAAAGGCTGCCGCTATAAACCTGTTCCTCCCAGGACTGTTCAAGATATTCGGCGAGAATGAACGGGTTGCCGTTAAGCACGCCCGACTGAGCGAATATCAGGGACCTGCCGGTGAAATATTCCATATCCAGCCCGTATCTGCGCTCAAATTCGTCGATTCGTCTTCTGCTGCAAAAGAGATCGAACCTGACATTAGGGAAAGCCTGTTCGATCAGCGAGGTTGTGGTCGTCCACGAATAGAGCCTATTCAGGCACTTCATCTGACGCCATGCCACGTCCTTCTCTTTTTCGATGTTCTCTGCGAGACTGACTGCCACCTTTTTGTTTTTGCTTTTGGCGAAACAGAGCATAATGATAAATATGACATCTGCAGCCGTCGCCAGCAGCATTGGCATAGAGACCGAATCGCCGGCATTTGCAACTGACACGATCAGAAACACCAATCCCACCGTCAGCAGCAACAGAAAAAAATTAATTGCGCCGAGTTTGTATTTTACGGCAGACATCGATTTCTGCAGCTTCTTTATCAACCGCACCTGACGTCGATTTGCGGCAACATCCACCCCGGCGCTCTTCGTCATCTCCTCGAATTTGTCTGCGGTCAAATCCGAGAATTTCTCGCGAAGTTCGCCGGTGTAACGGCTCAAGGGATCGAAGACTGCATCCGACATCTGCAAGCTTACCGCCTAAAAAAAGTTTCTGCGGGCCGCGGCTTTCACTTCGGCCGAAGCGGAGAACGGAATTCTGGTGGTGTAACCGCTGCGGGCCGCTACAATCTGCTTGGTCGGCCAACAGAAGACATCGCTGTTCCATTGGGCGACGGTATCGTTGTACAACGAGCGAGCCGCGGTGATCTCCTTTTGCAGATAAGCATTCTGCTGGATCGCCTGGGCGATTGCAGCATGTGCCTTCAACTCGGGATATGCCTCTACCTGCGGAAACAGTCGGGCGAAAGCGCCATCCAGCTGCATCTGAGTGCGGTTTCTATCGTCCGCACGCGGCGCTCCGCCGCGAAAGGCGGCGACCGCCTTCATGACATCCGAATCTAAGGCGACCGCCTTGGAAACAAGTCCCGCCAGATTTTCAAGAATAACAACACGCTGCTCAAGATAATTGTCGATCGTTGAGGCGTCGCTCTGCAATTTCTGCTCAAGTTTACGAAAATAATTTTTGGCGCCGATTTTCATGAAGAGGAAAATCAAACCGGGCAGAATTCCGCACAGCCACAGCATTATTTCAAACAATGCCGAACCGAAACCTACTTCTACCGGAATCTGTTTTTCGATTACAGAGATATCGCGTCCGCGAGGATTTATCACCGGGTTCATTTCATCTAATTCGTTAGCCATAACATCTCCTTTGTCGCTTTTGGTCTATTTTATCAAATGTCAATCATGTTTGGAACCCGCTTGTCAAAAAGCGATTACTTTTTCAGGTTAGAGGGGATCGTAATGCGAACCGGTCCAAACAGCCCCGACGGGCGCACGTTCCAGTTTGACGCATCCAGCGGATGGTAGTTCATTCCCACGATGTTGATGTTGTGAAAATATTTCCAGTTGATTTTGTTGCGATCATTGTACCGTATGCGGTTTGCGCCGAGATTGGTCACCTCCACCACAAGTTCGTTTTCGCCCGTCCGGCAAAGATTTTCCGGAACCTTGAAACGATACGGCGCCATAAAGCGCACACCGAGATCCCTGCCGTTCAGCCGAACCCTTGCGATCTCGCAAACTCTGCCGAGTTCTATCGAAGAAGCCATCCCTTTGAAAACGGTCTTGTAAGCCATTGTCCCGGAAAACGAGTCGTCGAACTTCTCCCACCCGTCAGGCTTTTCAAGAATCCGCTTTTCCGGCATCCGGGGGCCACCGCACACAGGCTCGACTGACCAGACCGAGTTAAGAGTGCGCCAATTCTCCGAATCGTCTCCGCCCGGTGAAATCTTGAATTCTTCCACATCGCTAACAAACAGCGAGTGCCCCGCCTCCAGCCGAGCGATGGTAGCGGTTTTTATTTCACCCGAAAGCGCATCCATAACCGTAAACGGCAATGGTGCGGAAATCTCCATTGCTCGGGGATTGGTATTTACCACAAAGTACAAACATCGCCCGTCCTTTTTCCATCTGGTGCAAGGCAGACCATTGCGCCGGTTGAACGGGGCGGGGCGCCCCGCCCTCTTGCCGTCGTCACCTTTGCGAGGATCGATCACCGCCCGGTACCGTCGGCCCAACCCCGCTTTTATCTGACGCGGAGAAATATAATCGAAGCAATACCCCTGGTCGTAAAGGAGTGATGCAACTTTCCCGATGGGCGCATTGTAGAAGAAGTCGCGCTCGTGCACCGACATCCTCGCCATTTTGCCGGGATGCGCTTTGTAATCCCATAGTATCGCAAGATCGTTGTCCGGCTCCCAGGTTTGGAAGATGGATTGACACCTTGTCACGTACGCATTGATTGACGCAACTTCACGCCATATCGGATTGCGCGGATTCATTTGCAGCGATGCGTAAAAGCACCATCCCGGCCACACCGCCTCCACCGGTGAATAGCAGAGCCCGTGATAGAATATGTGATTGACTCCCGAAAGGAAAAGCATGTCGATAAATTTTTTAATTTCCTCCGGGCGCTCGCAGAAATGCTCATCGATCCATGTGCAGCTTTCCGCGGAAACGAGTTTTGTTCTCTTGACGTGGGATGCCGACGAGGCGAATTTGGAGATGAGGATGTCCCGGTCACGTTTGCCGAACATCTCGGTTTCGGGGATATCCGCCAGAGCGTAAAAATCCAACCAGTTGACCGGCGAGCCGTGCGCTTCGTTTCTGGTCAGATATCCGTTTCTGGTGCACCATTCAGTCCATACCGCAAAACTCTTCAGCAGCAATTCTTCCGGGTCACCGCCTTGACGCGGCTGAGCATTGTAGTACTCATAGCTGTCGTGGTAGAAAGCGCGGGGCCGTTCCGCGCTACCATTGCGCCCGAAGGCGACCTCGAATTGCGCGACGTGGTTGGATACCGCTTTAGGCGAAAACGGGTCGAGCATATATCCCTCCCCGCCGAGGCCTGCACGTTTCACCGGAACCAGCGAGGAGGCGGCGTCCTCCTTGCCGATCCAAGGTCCACCGAAACACCAGCCAGATCCCATCGTCAAATCGATTCCCAAACCATGGCTACGAGCGGCGCGGGCGGCGAGGTTCCAGTTATCAATCCATTCCGGCGAAAGCAGGCGGCGATATTCGCGCTCGTGCCCCTTAGCACCGTAAATTGGAATTACGTGAAATCCGCCAAACCCCTTCTCCTTGAGTTGACTGCACTGATATTCGATACCTGGTCCGTTTATCGCACTGCCCATCCACCAGTTGTAGACCCAGGGTTTCATCTCGATCGTAGGTTCAGGCCAGCAGAGGGCGGCTGCCGCGCAGATCGAAACCAAGCCCATTACCGCTTCTCCTTGGTGTAGAATGAGCGCACTTTTCCGGCCGCAAGTTTTTCGCGGCGGTGAATGTCAAACAAGCCCGCCATATTGACTCCAAGCGGTTTGGTACGGATATCGGCACCGCCTCTGCGATAGGTGCGCGAATCGCAGAACTGCCAAATGGCGATTCCGCTGATGTCGGGAGAACCAAAAGCGAACTGGAGCGAATTTTGCAAATACTCCGCCTGGAACTCTTCGCTCCACTGCGCCGCCGCCTCATCGTGGCATCCGTAGAACGAATAGCACCCGGTCTCGCCAATCATTATCGGCTTATCGGGACCGTGGCGCTCTCTGAAAATCTTCGTCACTTCAGCAAAGCGACTTTTCATGCAGTTTTCGAGACTTTCTGGAGTGGTTCCGGTGCCCTGCTGCTGGTGCCAGGCCGGATAGATGTTGAAAGCCACAAAATCGGTATTTTCATTTGAAATATCGTTGGCGTTTTGCGAAGCTGCATATGAAATCGGACGCCCGGAATCGACCGAACGCAATGCGGCGATAAGCATATTCGCCAATTCTTTACCTTCTGCGGTGCTCGAGCCGAATTCGTTTAGGAATGCGTCGATCACCGCTGATGGATGGTTCAGGGAGTTGCGAGCCATAAGCTTTGCCTGCTCGATCTGCAGTCGGATGAATTCCGGATCGTTCAATTGTCCCTGCCAATTTCCCCAGCCCAGCGCCTCCTGCCAAACGAGCAATCCCGCTTCATCGCAAAGGGAAAGGAAGTCATCGCTTGGGGTGTAATGTACCGAACGCACAAAATTGCACCCTAGTTTTTTAATCAGCATGACATCGCGCCATATCGACTGGACGGTAGTTGCGTATCCATTCTGGAAATCGGCGTCATGACGGTTTACGCCTTTGAGGAATATCGGAGCGCCGTTTAGCCAGAAGCGACCCTTGCCGCAGGTGAACTGGCGAATGCCGAACCGGGCAGACGCTCTGCCCATCTTTCCGTGCGGCACTACTTCAACCCGGTGCAAATTTGGGGACTGAGGACTCCACAACTTAAAGGAGGGCACGGTCAGACGTGCCCTGCCGTTTACGAATGAAACAGACTTCGGCGCTTCACCGTCGAACGATACCTGAGCCTGAAGCGAGGGGGCGGCGTCTACGCCTTTGAAATCAAGCTCCAGTTCTACCAGTCCTTTTGAGTAGTCGCGAGTCCGCACAAACACTCGATCTAGCTCTACCTGGCGCGTCTGCAATTTCAATTCCACGCCGTGGTAGAATCCGCCTGATGCGAAGAAATCATAGAATGGTTGAAAGATTTCGCTCGAGGATGCGAACAGGCGATTGTTTATGGCCGCCTCGATTACATGCTCGCCTTTAGCGAGCGGCCCGGTTGCGAATTCAAGAGTCGAGTATGCGAGTTTCGAATAACCGATCTGACGTCCGTCAATCCAGAATGTCCCACGCAAACCCATCCCCTTGATGACTAAAAAGGCGTTGAGCACATCTTTCTCGAGAGTAAAGCTCCGGCGATAGCGGGCGATTCCGCGCTTTGCGTAGTAGCCGGGCATGATGTCAAAACAGGCGGGGACAGGCATTTTGTCGGTGATGGTGTACTCACGAGGCATGTTCTCAGGCTTACAGTTGTCGTGGAAGGTAAAATCCCACAAACCATCCAGACTTATGCATTCCATTGCGTTTGCGCCGAGCGCAAATGTCAGTGCGGCAATCAATATTGATTTCATGGTATTACTCTTGTTTTGTTCAACTTATCATCATGTCGATCTCAAACGCCATTGATTGTTTCATATCCTGTGACTCGGTTTCAAATTCTCGTTCAGGTATTGGTTTTGACAACGAGTCATTCGCAGATCAGGCCAATCAGACCAGCGCAACTTGATGGGCTGCGACTTAAACCCGATGATGCCGAAGTATGACATTGACATTCGACTCTTCACGGTCTATCGAAATGAAGATTTCTTCCAGAGCCAATCGCACGGAAGAAAACATCCAATCAGGCGTAAGTATATCATATTGTGACCAATTTGAGCAACTTCCACTATCGCAAAGGGGATGGGTTTTACCATAGTAAATTCGGCTGCAGTACCTGCATTTACATAATTTTTCGTTGGTTTTTATTCATCCGCACCGTAATCTCATTTTCGTTCGTACAGACATACCCGTCGAGTTGCCATTGAGAAGAAACAATTGATTTCACATAAATATCTACACCATCAGTACATTGTTAGATTGCGCAATTTCCCCGCAATTTGCAGGTTTATTTCGCATTTCCCGCCTTGCCGGCATTGCGCTAGGCAGTACGATGGAGGAAATGTAAAGAATTTCACATCTATTTCAATGCGAATGCGTATTTTGCGATAGGGATTGGATATTAATTTTCTGCA
>JAZQGX010000229.1:0-2971 GCA_045540275.1 Kiritimatiellia bacterium
GAAACTGGCGGTCAAGTACAAGTTGAATCCTGCGGTCGTTTACCCGCACTCTTTCCGGCATCGTTTCGCCAAGAACTTTCTTGAGAAGTTCAACGACATATCGCTCCTTGCCGACCTCATGGGACACGAAAGCATCGAAACAACGCGCATCTACCTTCGGCGCACAAGCACGGAGCAGCGTACCATCGTCGACCGGATTGTCACTTGGTAAAAGACTTTATCGTAGCAAGAAGGTTAGCGACCTTGGCCGCTATGCGCTTCTGCTCGGCGGCAGGCGGAAGAGGAATCAACAGGTCCTCTATCGCTTCTTTCCCGATATGAACAATGATGTCGCCGTTTGACTTGTCCGATTTTTGCGACAGCAGAAAAGGAGAGAACATAAAATATACAAGGAGCATTGGATCATACGGATGGTTTGAAATCCGAGCCAGATCGCCACCTATCGCAATTGGTTCTTCCCCAAGGTATGCGGTGGCCTTGGCTATCTCTTCCTTGCATTCTCCTGTCAGTGTACAAAGCAAATCTCCACAATGGGCCTTGTTGCATTTCGCTGCCACGCCCTCTGATGCGAAAGACTTGGCTTTGAGGAAGGAGTAGCCGTATGTCGTATAGATTTCCCCGTATCTGATGCATGGGAATCCGCTACCCGCCGTCTCGGAGCGTTTTATTCCAGACCCACGAACAATCGTGCTTACGTTTCCCAGCCTCACCCACGCCCAAGAATCGGGGATGTCAAATGGGATTTCGTCCTGGATGCAGACCGTTTCGCCGTTGCGGGTCTCATAGGCCAGCCTATCGGAACCACGGAAGATGACGGCTTCGCCTTTGTCGCGTTTAAGTTTGCCGGCCTTGGCGAGCGCCTTGCGCTCGGCGGCCACCCGCTTCAAGAGTTCACTTGCCGGCTCGTCGTTCGGATTTTGAGGTACGAGTTTGCCCTGTATCGCCTCTTGCAGAATCGACTTCTCCAGAGCGGTGGGCAAGTCGGCATCGAGTTGAAGCCTCGATTCTTCCATCTTTCCATACTCTTCGACAAGCGACATCAACTTCTCGATCTTCGCCACAATACGCTTCTGCTCGGCGAGAGGTGGAAGAGCTACCACAATGCCATTCATCTTATCCTGGTTCATCTTTGGCTGCGCTGTGCCAGTGATGTAAGGCGTAAGAGGAATGGCGTTTATGAACACCTCCAAATATTTGAGCAAATCAAATTCGATAGCATCTATTACATGAGCGTGGTTATTTACCCAATACTTCCCGGATGCGATAAAGGCAATCGGGGTTGAACGCGCAAGAAGGTTCGCCCCATCCTCTCCAACAAGAAGAAGCGGCTTGTCAAAAAGATACTTATCTACCTTGTCAATGATGCCTGATGCACCATAATAATCGAAGTTCTTTGCGAGGTGGAAACGCTGCTCCTTTGATAGCGGGATTCTTTCCGCATCACGGTTTAAGGTTATGCTGCCAAATCTCGCCCACGCCCAACCCTTTGGAATCTCGAAGGGAATGTTGTCAGAAATGTCCTTGACGGTGCCGTCTTTGAACTTCTCATAGACCGCCCTACAAGATGTTTTTCAGCTCTCCTTGTGTCGTCAAGCCCCGTTAAATGGTATAATATACGCCACTGGATAACAATGGAAAAGACCGACAAGAACAACTTTGACAAACGCGGCGGCGAACTCATGCCGCGCGAACTGATGGAACGGGCCGCAGACCCTGCGCTCGTCCCAGACGAGGCTCTTGTCGCCGTTCTCCTCAAGACCGGTGTTCACGGGCTGAACGTCATCGAACTCTCGCGCCGCCTCATCGAGGCGTTTGGCTCCATGAAGTCTCTCGTTTCCGGCGACTGGCGCACATTGGAAGAGCGCATCAAGGACTGGAACAAGACCCACCCCGACCGTCCGATCAAGGGCCTTGGACACGTCAAGTGCCTTGAACTCGCCGCCGCCTTCGAGATGGGACGCCGCTGGAGTCGTCTCACTCCCGACGAACTCCGCTCGAAGAAGGTAACCAATCCAGATGTCGCCTATGAAGTGTTCAAGACAGTCCTCACGCCGGGCGACGACAAAGAGAACCTCTACGCGCTTTTGCTGAACAACAAGAACTGCCCTATCTGCGAGCCACTCCGCATCTCTCGCGGCACGGCGGATTCCGCTCCGGCCTTCGCCCGCGACGTATTCAAGGAGGCGCTCAAGTGGGGCGCGGTGGCCGTCATGGTCGCGCACAACCATCCGTCGGGCGATCCCAAGCCCAGCAAGGCAGACCTCAAGTTCACCGAGCGGCTCGCCGCCCTCGCCAAGATCGCGGAAATACGCTTCCTCGACCACCTCGTCCTCGGAGAGGGAAACTACATGTCAATTCGTTCCATTGACGAAACATTGTTCTAAGCCGTGCTTTTGCTCCATGCGCATTATGATATGCGAAGTTATTATGACGCCATTCACCTTATGATTATCTCCGCGATCAGGGTGACGGACTGTGCGGCGATGGTCGTGGTTGTGGAATACACAGAAAGTGTGAGACTTGTTATTCCGTGTGTTCCGTGTATTCCGTGGTTGTTGCAATTGTCTCTAATGTTTGCGCCCAGGCCGAAAATATGATATAATAACCAACATGAAAATAAGTTTTGAGAAGATGATTGCGCGGGCGATCGCGGCTCTGTCCGCGTTCGCCGCGCTGAGCGGAGACGCCATGGCGGGATATGACTTCGACAAGGCGTGGAGCGAAGTGTCTCGCGCGCAGCTGAAGGCGCTGCCGCGCACAGTCACCAACATTGTCGAGGAGATCGAGCGCGAGGCGACGAAGGCCGAGCGCTGGCCGGACGCCGCGCGCGCGTTCCTCGTTCGCGAGGACGCGATGCGCCAGTTCACCGACGAACTCCCGCAGGACTGGCTTCCGGCGTTCGCGGCGTCCGTCGACGCGAAGCCCGCGCCGCTCCAGGCCGTCCTCCAGCTCCACCTTGCCCACACCTACC
>JAZQGX010000230.1:0-2490 GCA_045540275.1 Kiritimatiellia bacterium
AGTATGCACCGAAGGACATGTATAATAAGGCACATGCATCCGCCTTATTCTCAGCGCACGTATTAGATACCGAAGCGCCGATCTTCCCAGATTCAGATAAATTCCCTCCTTATGATAGAGCGGTTCTCTACCACATTCAAGGGCAAAATATCCACCGATTTCTTTCATCCCACTAATATTATTTGCGACCAATCACCATAACTCTTAACAGCTTCCACGGCCTTGTCATACGAATCAAAGCGCATAAAAATGGAGCCTATTGCGCGGTTGGCGCCAGTAAACTCACCTACTTCATCGCCATTCTTAACATATAAGTCGCACGACTTAACATGCTCATATCCAAACTTCCGATCTACATTAAAGCCCGCAAATCGTCCTTTTTGGGAAGAATGAACAACATAATCCACCCATACTCCATCGTATATCGGCGAAGAAAGTCCATTCAGCGGCATCCCAAGCGCAAAGCGAACATTGTTTTCAATAAGGTCTTGTCCTGTTGCGAGCCTAAGTAGCTCCGAAAGACGGTTGCCTCCACCACGTGGAGACACTTCCATGATATAGGGTTTCCCGTCCATTGCTACACGAGCCTCGACATTATATATAGATGTCCCTAAATTGAGCAAACGTATAAGACGCTGGAGTTCTGTCTTAAGTCCATCTTGAGCAGATTCAGGCATATCGCTTGGCCAAATGTGAGCAATTGGGGCGTATGGATTGGACGCAAATGGGTCGAAATATTGGCTGTCAAAGCTGCAGAAAACAAGATTATTATTTATTGAGAAACAGTCAGACCCAGACTGGTGCCCTACTATCTCGAGAAATTGTTCAATGATGACACGCCCGCTATGGGATTCAGAACGTGCATACTCAATAGCAATCGATAATTGTTCAGAAGAATTCACACGAGAGCATCCCCTTGAGCCAGCAGAGTCTACTGGCTTGACAATTACAGGATATTCAATATCATCCGTTGGTTGGTAACACTTCGGACAATTAAACCCGTTGGCTTCCAAGAAGTTGCGGAATCGATCCTTGTTCTGAAGAATCTCCACAGATGCAAGAGGCGGCGATGGCAATCCCATATTCTCCGCAACATACGCAGCAGTTACAACCCCAGGATCAACGCCAAATGAAAGAATCCCGTCAATCTGCTTCTCAATAGCCACCTTTAATACCGCATCCCTGTCAATAATACTGACATTGACATACTCATCGGAATACTTGTGCGCGATATTATCCGGCAAGTAATCCGCCGTTATGACATACGCCCCCAGCTTGTGCGCAGTCTCAATGACCGGCAGCAAATAGCGTATACCGCCAAGCAGCATTAGTTTCTTTTGTTTCATTCTGCAACTATTTCCTTCACATCTTCTGCAATCGACTTGACATCTTCAAACGGCAAACCATAATAGGTCGGTAGAGTTAAAACACGCGCGGCAATGTCTTCAGCAAACGGGCAGATACCCTTCGCGTAAGCATACGGCGCGAAATCGGTCAAGAGCGGATAGAAATAGCGGCGCGAGAAAACGTTGCACTTCGACTTAAGCTCCGTATAAACCCGCTCGCGGGTGGCGAAATCTTTGAAAAGAACTGGAATATACGCCTTGTTTCTGGAATGCGGCACTAGTTTAATCTCAGGACAATCAGCAAAGACCTCTGAGTATGCCGCATAAATCTTCTGGCGATAATCCAGCAACTCGTCAATCTTCTTCAGGCACTCCAGTCCCATCAAAGCCTGAAGTTCGTTCATCTTCGCGTTCGATCCAACATCCACACATTCGGTCTCACTATGAATCGCAAAGTTCCTTAATTCAAACAGCTTCTCCTGCACCTTCGCATCCCTGAACACCAGCAATCCACCTTCACACGAATGAAACAGTTTCGTCGGATGAAACGAAAACATGCTCATATCCCCGAAGCATCCGATACTTCTACCCTTCCCACCAACATCATTTCCGTGTGTTCCGTGTATTCCGTGGTTAAACACTCCAAACGCATGCGCAGCATCATAAATGATCTTCACGCCATACTTCTCACCCAGTCTCTCAAAACCCTCCACGTCGCACACATTCCCATACACATGCACTGGTACAATCGCCTTCGTTCTCGACGTAATCAACTTCTCAGCCGCCTCTGGCGAAAGGCACATCGTCTCAGGATCAATATCTGCAAAAATTGGATTTGCGCCAATTCGTTTCAACGCATGGCTCGTAGCGACAAAGGTAAATGGCGTTGTTATCACATCACCGCCAGCAAGCCCCATCGCGTAATAGCCAAGTTCAAGCGCAAGCGTTCCGTTGTTGAATAGCGATAGATTCGCCTCCGGCACGTCAAGATACCGCGACAGTTCTGCCTGGAACCGCTGTAGCATTGGCCCATTGTTCGTAAGCCACTGGTTCGACCATATCTCCTCACACCCCCGCTTGAAGTCTTCAATTTGGGGGAGATATGGGCGGGTTACTAATATAAGTTTATCAAATCTTTTCATTT
>JAZQGX010000231.1:0-5997 GCA_045540275.1 Kiritimatiellia bacterium
CCGCGCATGAGGAAACTCTCAGTTTGGCGTATTGACAAATTCGCCAAGACGGTCGGAGAGGCGGATCGCGCCAAGCTTCTGGAGTTTTACAATGCGAACGGATTCAAATCGTGGAATGGTCGGTACGACAAGAATGATCAAGTTCAATACGACCAGATGATCCGCGTACTGGAAAGCGTAGCGTAATAATCTCAAATCGTGGAAACTGTAAACGAAAGGAAAAAGTCATAAGACAGTGAAACGGTCATAGGTGGGCAACGCCCGCCACGGTCGCCGTATTGGTAGGACGGTTTCAATGAAATCGCCGTCGCCTAAGCGGAGTGACAAAGACAATTTGCAATGCTGCAAAGCAGTCGTCGAGAGAAATGTAGAGAGTTTCGAAAGTGACGGCACCTTGCAGAGGAAGCGCAATGCGCTTACCTCTCTTTGTGTTTCACTTAAGGCAATCTCTACAGCCTCTCTCGAGACACGAAGAGAGGTTTTATTATGCCCTTGAATCGTGTCCGACCGCCGCGCGGTAAAACGGTAGAGCGGCGTGACCCTACGCCGCCGCCACACGGAACGAGGACACGCCCAATCCTTGCGAAGTGAAACGAAACGAGGGCACTAAAGAGTTAAAGACATGAAAAGCTTCAAGCTTGACGCATCCAATGAGACACAGTTCTTTCGATGTTTTCTTCAATCGCCATGGAGCATGAAACTATTTGTTGTGATAATGTTTGTTAGACTTATCTTGAGTGTGGGCAATATTATTAGTGGCACCTACAGCCCCAAAGCCATTTGGTTGATCATAGGGTCTATTGTATTGCTAAACGGAATTTTAGTGCATGGTAGCAAATGGTGCAGAATTTTAACATGCGGGTTAATTATGGCTGACTTGATAGGTGTTTTTCTGCTTATGATCGTAGGGCATGAGAATTTTGATGTTTTTGTGATGATTATTTCATTGGTGCCCATCATGCTTCAAATCGTATTGCTTTTTTTGCCTCCAACAAGCCGATACATGCAGTTGCGACGAGACATCATGATAAAGACAAATAACAAAAGTGGAGATATGATTTAGAATGCATTGCCAATTCCGCGAAGACAGGAGCATGGGGCCCACTTGTTTGCAAGTCGCCACCTCTAGAGTAGCACCGACGGTAATGGTAATGACAAGGCGATCGTTTAACTTGTAGATCTTTCGTCTTTGTTCTTGTGAGTGTGAAGGTAATGCGATTGTTACGCCCGTATGTTCGCCGTCGTCTTTCTTCATGCGCGTGAAAATAAAGTAGCAAACACACACACTAGAACAAAATGAACACTAACCGCCGCCCGATTGGACGGCGATTCGTGTTTGGCAGCTTTTGTCGAGTTCAATACGCGTCGGTTTTAATGTGCGGGACGTAGGGTGCTTCGATGGCGGCGATTACAAGAATGCGCTTGCAGACATAAATGATGCCATAAGGATCAACTCCAAAGAATCTTATTTCTACAACAAGGCATGCATTCTCGCAAGGGGGTTCCTCGGCGTAAGGGGTGCGAAGAAATTAATTCACAAGGCATTAAAAATGGGTTCTGCGGCATAAAAAAGCAACGATGCATAGTTTCTCTTGTTTCTCACGAATCGATTATCTTTCCGTCGAGCGAGAGGGTGACGACCTGCCAGGGGATGAACTTGCCGCTTGCCTGCAACGCCTTCTTCGCGGCCAGTTCGAGTCCGCCGCAGCACGGGACCTCCATGCGCACGATGGTGACGGACTTGATGTCGTTCTCGCGCAATATCTCCGTCAGCTTCTCCGAGTAGTCGACCGGATCGAGTTTCGGGCAGCCGACAATCGTCACCTTGCCGCGCATGAACTCCTGATGGAACGCGGCGTATGCGTAGGCTGTGCAGTCGGCGGCGATGAGGAGCTTCGCGCCCTGGAAGAACGGCGCAGTCGCAGGGACAAGGCGTATCTGGCACGGCCACTGAGAAAGTTGAGAGTTGAGAGTTGAAAGTTGAGAGTTGTCTTGCCTGGGCGGAAGTTGCGTAGTGTCACGATTGAACGTGCGCATCGCCTTGCCGGGACATCCGCCGGGCGGCGGAGTATGACCATCTGGATGCAGCGTCATTCCGCCGGCCTTCATCTGTTCCTGCATCTTCGTCCTCTTCCGTTCCTGAACGGCTTTTTCATCGTATGCCGCCGCCTCGCGCTCGACGATCGTGATCGCACCGGCAGGACATTCCGGCAGACAGTCGCCCATGCCGTCGCAGTAGTCGTCCTTGACGAGCTTCGCCTTGCCGTCCACCATCGCAATCGCACCCTCGTGGCAGGCGTTCGCGCACAAACCGCAGCCCGTGCATTTCGCTTCGTCGATTTCAACAATCTTCCTTTTCATGTCGTCTTGACTCCTTTCTCGTGATGACGGCGCATAGTATAGCATTTCCGCCGAACAGAATATGTTGGCACGACAACATATTGATCACCGTCCGCAAGGGATGCACGCCGTTGGTGTTTTTATCTCACGCAGAGAAGCAGAGAAGCGGAGAACGCAGAGTCTGCCATCCAAAGGAAAATGATATAATATTTCTCGATGCAACAGGAAGACACCTATTTGCTGGCGCGGGCCAAGCGGTCCGCGCTGTTTGACGGAATCGGCACCGAAAAGCTCGCGGCGCTGCTGTCCTGCCTTGGTGCGCGTCGCCGCCGCCTTGCAAAAGGCGAGGCGCTGCTGCACACGGGCGAGAAAGCCGACCGTATCGGCGTCGTGCTGTCGGGCTCGCTGGCCGTATCGACCTACGACCTCTCCGGCCGCCGCACGCTCATCAAACGCATCGGCCCGGCGGAAATAGTCGCCGCTGCGCAGGCACTCGCGGGATCGGACACTATGAGCGTCGACGTGGAAGCGGATGAGGACAGCGATGTCCTGACGCTTAAGTCAGACCGCATTCTCGCGCCGTGCGAAAACGCCTGCGCGTTCCATGCGCGTCTCGTGCGGAATCTGATGCAGTCGCTGGCGGCCAAAACGCTGGAGCTGAACCGCAAGATCGACATCCTTTCGCATCGCTCCACCCAGGACCGCCTGATGGCCTACCTACACGCCGTCGCGCAGCAGAAGGGCACGGACGATTTCGATATTCCGTTCAACCGGCAGCAGCTCGCCGACTTCCTCTGCGTCGAACGGAGCGCGCTTTCAGCGGAAATCAGCCGCCTGTCCACGCTCGGCCTCATCGCGTCGCGGAAAAACCACTTCTGGCTGCGCCGGAAATGACGGTCAAAGGCTCAAAAAGCCGCCGACTCGTCACGCGAGTTTCATGACGCGCTTGAGTTCAAGGCTCTCGTAGCCTTCGGGACAATGCGTGGAGAGATAGACGGTGGGGCGCGCCTTGATGAACGCGCGCACGCGGTCGAGGGTGTCGCGTGCGGCGGCCTTGTCCTCGAAGATGATGCTGAGTTTGTTCGCCTTGAGCGCGGCATCGCAGTAGGTGATGTCGCCGTGCATCATATAGAAGAGCCCGTCGTTCTCCGCGATGATGATTGAGTTGCCCTTGGTGTGGCCCGGCGCGAAGATATAGCGAACTCCCGGCGCGATGATCTGCGAACGCCTCCTTGCCTTCCTCGCCGCCAAAGGCGAAGGGCTGGGAGATGAAGCCGCCGTCGAACATGCGGATTGCCTTGATTGTCATTTTCAATGCTCCTTTCTCGCGCGCGGACGCGACACTTCTTTCACGGACTGTCACGTCTCTAGTATACCATTTCCGACCTGTCGGACTCAACTCACAATTCTACATCTTTGTGAATTTCCAACGTCAGAGCCAGACACTCGTTTCACGTCCCGCGCTTTCTCCCCGGCTTTGCGTCCTGCGTCGTAGACGCGCTGCATGACAGCCGGGTCGTGGCAGACGCGCGAGATCGGCAACGGCTCGTCCGGCGCGATGAGGACGGCCTTGCCGGCCGCGACGCGCGCGTCAATGTAGTCGAGCGCCTTGTTGTACCAGATATGTCGGGTCTTCAGCGCTTCGTAAACGGCTGGATACTGTCGCAGCAGGGGCTTCAGGACGCACAGGCGCCGGCTCGGGAACTTTCGGTAGCCGCGCGGTCGGGTGGTCACGACGACGTTCCGCTCATAGCCGAGCGACTCGAAGTAGCGGAGCGGAATGCCGTCGGACAGTCCGCCGTCAAGGTACAGTCCGCCGTCGATCGCCACCGGTCGCGCGACGACCGGCATGGAGGCCGAGGCGCGAATCCAGTCGAACGCGCGCGCGTCGGCCTTGTCGAGTTTCCTGTACACGCTCCGTCCGGTCGCGCAGTCGGTGGCGACGATGTGAAACGCCATCGGATTCGCCTCGAACGCCTTTGCGTCGAAGACGTCGAGCTGCATCGGGAGTGTCCGGTAGCAGAATTCCGCGCCGAAGAGGTCGCCCGTGGTCAGGAGCGACCGCCACGAGCAGTAGCGCGGATCACGGGCGAACCGCTTGTTGTAGCGGATGACGCGGCCGATCTGTCCGCTCTTGTAGTTGCAGCCGAAGCACGCGCCGGCCGACACGCCGACAAGTCCGTCGAACGTGACGCCGCGTTCCATGAGGACGTCGAGCACACCGGCCGTGAACAGCCCGCGCATCCCCCCGCCTTCAAGCACAAGTCCAATTTTCATTCTGCTATTTTACCAAATATTGCGCCGGAGTTGTGGACGGCAAATCACGGGCACGGCTACGGGGCGTGTTCACGGACGGCCGCATGGCAGGGCGCGTTGTCCTCAACGCGTCGCACGGCGGTTGGGGGACAAACCGCCTGACCGGCACCGCCTGCGCCGAGTTCCGGATGCCAGGTGAAGGCGGTGATCGACCGCCAGCGGACGGCGGTGGGCCGCCCGTCGAACGTCGACAGCACCTCGACCTGCGGCGCGACGGCGGTGATGGCCGGGGCGCGGATGAAGGTCATCGGCACGTCGGGCCGACCGTCAAACGTGCCGACCGTCTTGAAGCTGCCGAGCTGCCGTCCGTAGGCGTTGCGGCGCACGGTGACGGGAAGGACGCCGAACCAGCGGGCGGGTCGCCGTTCCGCACGTTCGCCGTCGGCTTCAATCGTCTCCGCCAGCAGAATCAGTCCCGCGCACACGGCGAACACGGGAAGCCCGCCGTCCATGCGCGCTTTGAGCGGCGCGAACAGGCCGAGGTCCGTGAGCAGCTTGCCCTGCACAGTCGATTCGCCGCCGGGCAGCGCGAGCAGATCCATCGCGCGCGCGAGGTCGGCGCGCCGCCGGATTTCGAACACCGCCGCGCCTTGCGCGCGCCAGTACGCCGCCATCTCGGCGAACGCGCCCTGGACGGCCAGCACCCCGACGGTCATTTCCCGCGCTCTTCCATGATGGTCTCGATCTCGTCGGCGTTGATGCCGACCATCGCGGGACCGAGGTTTTCCGAAAGCTGCGCGAGCAGCCCGGCGTCCTGCCAGTTGGTGACGGCCTGCACGATCGCCGCCGCGCGCTTTGCGGGGTCGCCGCTTTTGAAGATGCCCGATCCCACGAACACGCCCTCCGCGCCGAGTTCCATCATCAGCGCGGCGTCGGCGGGCGTGGCCACGCCGCCGGCCGCGAAGTTCACGACGGGCAGCCGGCCGTTGTCGTGCACGAACGTCACGAGGTCGAGCGGCGCGGCCAGCTCCTTCGCCGCCTCGCCGAGCTCGTCCGCGCGGAGCGACGCGATGCGGCGGATGTCCGACTGCATCTTGCGCAGGTGGCGGACGGCCTGCACCACATCGCCCGTGCCGGGCTCGCCTTTCGTGCGGATCATCGTGGCGCCTTCGCCGATGCGCCGCAGCGCCTCGCCCAGGTCGCGCGCGCCGCACACGCCCGCCACGGCGACCCCCGTCTTGTGGGTGTGGTGCGGGGCGTCCCCCGGCGACAGCACCTCGGACTCGTAGATGTAGTGGATCCCGATGGCCTCCAGGATCCGTGCCTCGGCGATGTGTCCGATGCGGCATTTCGCCATCACGGGAATGGAGACGGCCGCCTGGATGCCCTTGATCATCGCGG
>JAZQGX010000232.1:0-5553 GCA_045540275.1 Kiritimatiellia bacterium
GGCACGTAGTAAAAAACGCGGAGTGGCGTAATTATGGCAAAGATCCGGACAAGAGCGCGTGCAGTTGACATGCTAGGTCGTCAGCAGATTGCGACGGTCCAGAATGCTATTGCAGAACTGTTCAAGAATGCGTATGATGCATATGCCAAACGGGTGCAGGTTGATTATCTCCGTGGAAATGGGGTGGACGAGAACGGTACACTTTTGGTACGTGATAATGGGATTGGAATGACGAAGGATGATTTCGAGAACAAATGGCTTGTTCTTGGAACCGAGAGTAAGGTCAACGCCAATAGCGAACCGGGCTATATCCCAGAAGGAATGTCCCCTCGTAAGATTACGGGAGAGAAGGGCATCGGGCGGTTGGCAATTGCCTTGTTGGGGCGGCAGGTGGTTGTCTTTACGCGGGCGGAGCGTGAGGATGGCTTGCATGATTTGGTCGTCTGTTGGATCCACTGGGGACTCTTTGAAATTCCTGGCGTGAATCTCGACGATATTGAGATTCCGGTTAAGACCTTCAAGGGTGGTGAATTGCCGGAACTGAATGCAATCTTGGCTCTGCGAGATTCCTTCACGTCTGGTATCAAGAATAGCACCGCCTACAAAATGGCCCCTGAACGTTGCGATAAGCTCATTATGGAGATTGAATCGCTCAATCCAGATTTGAAAGCCCTAGATGCGTTTTTTGAGAAATCGTCCGACGGACAGGGATTCTCCTTGTCAGGTGAAGCTCGAGGAACGACATTCCTTATCGGATCTGTTAATCGTGTCATTCCGGCTGAATTGGATGCGGAAAACCGCGAACAAGATTATAGCTTTCGCCGTTTGCTGCTTGGATTTGTTGATCCAGTGTTTTCTAAGGTAATAACGGATTTCAAAGTCTCTTTCAAGGTGTGGAATCCGGGTTCGTTTGTCGGTACAGAGTATTTGAGTGACGAGGTGTTTTTCACTCAGCATGAATTGGATGATTTGACGGATCACTATTTCGTTGGCGAGGTCGATGAATACGGTCAGTTCTATGGCCGCTGCCGAATTTTTGATGTTGAGTATCCAGATCTGAAAATTGTATGGCGTAATGTCAAAGGAAGGAAGACCGAGTGCGGTCCATTCAAGGTGGTGTTTGCTGCGCTTCAGGGCTCAAAGTCCGAATCAATGATAGCTCGGAGATCGCAGGATGACTTTAATACCATTAATGCCAAGTTGGCGCAGATCGGAGGAATGTACGTCTTTCGAGATGGCATTAAGATATTGCCCTATGGCAACAATGATTTTGATTGGCTTGAGATAGAAAAACGAAGGAATCTCGGTGCGGGGTATTACTATTTTTCCTATCGTAGAATGTTCGGTGCTGTTTTGTTGACCAATCGAGACAATGGTGCGTTGGTTGAGAAAGCGGGACGTGAGGGGCTGCAGAAGAATGTACCCTATCAGCAGTTGCGCTCCATCATGATGAATCTTCTGGATCAGATTGCTGCTGAATATTTTCGCAGGGAAGGGCGTAATACGTCCGTTTTTGAGAAGCAGAAGGAAGAGTACAGGAAAGAGTCTGAGGCATTAGAGCGGAAGTTGAAGCAATCTCGTTTTAAGACTGAGCGCTTTGCGAAGGAACTGACAGCGTTTTTCGATGTTCTTGATATTGATAAGGTCAAGGATGCGGCGGATCAAGTTCTGCGTACGTTGGATGATAAGATGCAGCGCGCAGCATCGATTTCTGATCCAGATGAAGCGGCAATTCGCCTGATGGCAGTAGAACAGGAAGCGAATGATGAGCTTGCCCTGCTCAAGTCCAAATACATTATTAAGAGACCCCCTGGAGTTGGTTTGCCTAAACGGTTGCAACAGGATTGGCAGACCTATCAGGAAGAGTTTGCGAGGATGGAAGAAAACGTCTTTGTCCCATGTGCAAATGCGATAGTTACAAGAATTGGAGAGGTTGCAAAACAGGCGAGAATCTATATCGATCAGCGCAAGCGTCTGGAGCGACAGTTAGCGCGTCTTGCCGACGAGCGGAAGAAACAGCTCAGGGCAAGTATTAATGAAGCCAATAAGACGGCGGATACAGCGCAAGCGGCAGTGCTGGATATCACCAAGAAGGCAAATGCAGCATTGGAAGGTGTGATCGTGGATATTCAGGCGGAGATGAATCGTACGCCGATTCAAGAACTTTCTGATGCGGAAGTTGAGAAGTTGCGAGTCAAGTGGGAGTCACGACTTAATCAGATTGAGGAGGAACATCAAAAGGGCGTGGATGCCGCTAAGGAAATGTTGTCTTCTCTCGCGAATACGTTGAATGAATCTGGTGGTGAAGAGGCTGCGGCGGTTGCTTCGGCAATGGAAAAACGAGTCCTTGATCTTGAGGCTCAGGCGGATCAGGATTTTGAGATGATTCAACTCGGAACGGCCGTTTCAATCATCAATCATGAGTTCATGGTGGCCGTTGCTCAGATTAGGACTGGGTTGCGGGACCTGCATGAGATTTCCCTTCGTGCTAAGGCGGTGCGTCCGATATATGACCAAATTCGTAACAACTTCGAGCACTTGGATGGACATCTGAAGTTGTTCACTCCGTTACAACGGCGTATCCAGCGGCAACGGGTGGCTATATCAGGTACAGATCTAAGGCAATATGTGGAGGATGTGTTCTCGGGGCGTTTTTTGCGGCATGAGGTGGAACTTGTGGTAACGGATAATTTCAAACACATGTCTGTTAATTGTTTTCCTTCGACGCTTTATCCGGTGATGATCAATCTTGTGGACAATGCTTTCTATTGGTTGTCTTCTGTGCAAGGCGACCGGAAGATCCTGTTGGATTTCGTAGATGGATCGATTGTTATTGCCAACAATGGACCTAAAATAGAGCGTCGTGATGCTGATCGTATTTTTGAGCGCGGTTTTTCGCGAAAGCCGGGTGGAAGAGGCCTTGGATTGTATATTTCCGCAAAGGCACTTGAGCAGGAAAAGATGTCATTGGGGCTTGTTGATCCGCCAGGGGAATACAATGCGGCATTTCGAATTACGTTGCCGATGAAGAAAGGAGTGTGAGTTACATGACGATTTCGGAATTTTCGCGTGATGCTGTTTGCCGATATTTACGCTCGGTTGTGTTGATTGACGACGCAATTTTTGACACACTAAAAATTTCATGCGATGATGAGACATTAAGATTGGATGGTGTTCCCACGCTTGTGCTGAATGGGGGAAATGCATCTTCGGATGCTGCTCCCGACTTGGAGGTGACGGGCGGAAATGCGCGCAGTGGGGGGACTCTTCAGCTGAGCGATGTTAAGCTGCTGGATGCTCGTGCGGTTACAGAAGGTTTTGCGAGGATGGGGGTTATCTGCGGGGTCTATCAGCCGACCTCTTATCCTGCGGATGACTTTCAAAATGAGAATTTCCAAACGTTATTGAATGTTTGTAAACACGCCGACGTGTTTATTCTTGATTGGAATTTGTTTAAGGACAATGCCTCGGCGGTTTCGCAGTTGTTGTGTTATTTGGAATATGCGGATGCTAAGGGGCGAGCCCCTCAGCCTGTTAGATTTTGCGTTATTTATACCAAGGCGAATGTGCCATCGGTTTACACTAAAGTTTGCAAAGCACTTAATGGGAAGGAGCCAGAAGATCATCCAACAAATGAATTGTACGCGATTCGTAAGAATAATCTGACAGTCGTTATTTATGGGCAGGAAGTTGCATCTTGTCACATTGATGAAAGCCAAGTAGTTAGTCCAGGGGGCTTGGCGAACAGAATCGTTCAGGATTTTACAAAGACGTATGAGGGCATTCTGCCCGCATTGGCTTTGAGAGGCATCGCATCAATTCGGGAAAATACTAAGCGTATTCTTGATAAGTTTCCTGCCACAATGGATCCGGCGTTAGCGCTACATGGCGGATTGACGGTTGCCAATCATTCGGTTGCTGATGACATGACTCTGCTATTAGCCGATGAGATTCGAGCTGTCCTAGAGGATGATAATTTAGAGGATGCAAAGTTATACCCTATGCTGGCGGAAAAAGTGGAGCTGTTCAAGCCGGACGTGTTTAATGATCTTGCGGCGGATAAAGATTTGGTTGGCTCTAATGTAACGCCAGAAGTTTTAAAGAGTTTTATCGTTGATTTGTTGCGTAACATTCGCGTCCCTGTTTCGCGGCCGTTCTTGGAATATAAAGATGTAGATTGCAATTTGCGCCATGTGAGTAAAAAACTTTTGTCTCGCTTGCGCGATTTGGTTGTCTTGGCTGCTGGAAGCGAAAAATATCGGGCAGGTGATTTGTCAAAGTTATTTTGTCAACGAACGATTTATGGGGCAAACCGTATCTTGAAATTTGGAACGGTCGTAAGACAGCTTGGGGTTTCTGACGTTTATTATTTGTGTGTTATGCCGCTGTGTGACTGCGGGCGGCTGCATAAAGCAAAAGTGAATTTCCCGTTCTGGAAGTTGTATAATGCTGCGAAGCATAATGAAGGGAAGGCCAACGGTATCATTGTTCAGGGTGAAGACGGACAGGAAAAAATCTTGTGCGTTAAAGGTAAGATAAAATCAAATCTCAGTTTGCATACGTTTAAGGCTAATGATGTGGTTCGGTTTGTTGAAAAAGATAAGCATTTTGTTGTTGAAGAATCATTACCAAACGGTAAGACTAAAGAGTATGAATGGATTGCTGAATTGAAACCTTTGCATGTACAACGTATGTCTGAACATGTTGGAAGGGAGTTTTCCCATGTTGGCTTGACCGAATCTGAATGGTTGCGGTTACAGGTAGATCGATAACTAAAATAGGATTGTGTCGATGAGTGAAACGATCACATTAACGCTAAAGGTTGGTGACAGGACAGAAGATGGGTCACTCATCATTCTTGACGAGGATCGGCTTTGCTATAGCGTAAGGTCGGTTTCAAATGGCGGCGTTGGAGTCCGTACAATTTCAAAGGCGTTGCTAGCTGAATGGATTGAGGCTTACAAGAAAACACCTAATGCGCCGTCACAAGTGATAAGAGAACAACTTGTTGGCAAGTCGGATATAGATCGTTTTGAATATGGCTATGCTGGTACTTTGGCCAAAATGGCTAAGATGGTCTTAGGGCAGATTTCGGTTGTCCGGCCTAATGAGGAAGAGATACGGCGAAACGAGTTTTACGATTGGATGCTTCGGGTTGAGAAGAAATCTCCCAAAACAGCCAAGGACACGTCGGGTACATATCTTCCGTCGATATCGGATGATTTAACACCGCGAACGGCGAGTGTATGGCATGGACTTAGAGAGTATCTTTACAATGAAAAGCCGGCAAAGAAGATATATGCCGTTGATAGTCTTGCGGAACTTGATGAGCTGTATGGAGGATTAGATAGAATCTTTCGACAAGATGGCGAAGCCGGAGAACTTGATCCGCAGAGGTTTAAGGAATGCAAAGATTGGGTCGATAGTCCAACTAACCATAACAGCGTACGTGCGGCTTGGGGAATGTATAAACGGTTTATGGAATGGCGCGAAGCACAGCAGGAGGGGAAGGAAGAACCTCTACCTGTTTTGCCCGCTGTTGATCGTCTCTCC
>JAZQGX010000233.1:0-14516 GCA_045540275.1 Kiritimatiellia bacterium
CGCTACCAGCATTTCATCGTAAGAAAGTTCGTTATGCCGCCGCGTAAGCGTTGACAAATCCGACTCAACGCTGCCGATTCTCTGCCCGGTAATCCGGGAATCCGCCGCTTTGCCATAAATTGACAGCGTATCGTCAATCATCGAATGGATAAACGCTTCGGTTTCCCGAATCCTGTCACCCGTGACCTTCGCATCTGCTGCCTGACCGCTCTGCGTTAGCGTAGGATCAATATCAATTACGGATATCTCTCCAATAGCCGCCGCCATTTGTGACGGATAAAAAGTGTCTTCCGTTCGCAACTTTGTTCGTATCGCGTCCGCTATGTTCTCCAAATTCGATTCTTCAATCAGCACATTTGACATTTTGACCTCCCGTTAATAAATGGTCACGTCACGATGTCCAACAGCGGAATCTGTGCTCCGGTATACATCATAAGGCTCCGTATACCCATAATCATTGGTATGATCAACCGTAGTCTCTTTGTGTACTAAAAGCCCGTTGAAATGGCAAGTGCCTAACCGTGACGGAAACGCGAACCATGCGTATTCATTCGCGCCTACATCCACAGACACTTCATGCTGTCTTGTTAGCGTGACCTGTTTATTCCACAAGGACGCAATAAATGCGCTGTCAATGGACGCAGGAATCGCCGCTGAATCAAAGTAAAAATAATTCCCCAACGGCAATTCAACGTTTTCGCTGTCCGTATCGCCCCTTGAATCCGTGACAGAAAGAAGACACGGAGTAGTCGGAACCGCCGCAAAGTTTGCCAGTGATGCCGATCCGCTAAAAGTTTTGACGGGAACGCCTACGCTGTTTCCATTGACGGTTACGGCGCTTGGAATAACGTTGCAGGTATAGTCAAGCCGAATGCTGTCGTATGTCCTTCCAATCGCTAATACGTTCGGATATATGCTTGTTTCTACAATCTGAATCGCCGGATAAAGCGATTTCACCGCCGCCGCAAGCTCCGCGATTGCATCCGCAAGGTTTCGACCTTTGTAGCAGACCGCAATCGACGATGTGCGCATGTTGATGACGCATTTCGCCGCGCCTGCCGGAACCGTCAGTACAAGCCCTGTCGCCTGCACATTTACATCGGCTTTTGAAATCAGCAAATTGTCCGCGTCGATAAAAGCCCACAGTCTGCCAGCATCGCCGCCCTTTCCGTTCAGCGTAATTATTTCGCCGGGAGTGCAGTCAATAATTTGATACGAAAAATTACTGCTACTTCCCGGATTGTTAATATCGACAACCGCTCCGGCGGCAACATTCGTCTGAATGTAGGCCGCTCCGATAAAATCCACAATCGGCACAATTCCCGTCGCCGCGCCCAGATCAGCCACAGCCGGAATTGTAGTATCCATAAGCTGTTCGTCAAAAGCCTGCAAGCGCGAAATATCCGCTGCATCGCTTTCGAATCTCTGGCCGACAACTCTTGCGTCTGCCGCCGCTCCGCTGATTGTAAGTGTTGGATCAACCACGATATCACCCCCGGATATACTGCGAATCGCCGCCGCCATCTCGGACGGAGCGTAAGAATTGGATGTTCCAAGCTTTTCCCTAATCGCGTCTCCGATTTCCTCTAAGCTTGCTCTTGTCACCGCTACTTTTGCCATGTTCTATCACCTCAATACTGTCTTGTGTCCGCGACCGGTATAGCCACGACGACCCGCTCAAAGCCGTTCAGGGAAAAGGATCCTGCATGATACGTCCCATTGTCCACGAAAGTACCCACGCCCAACTCGTCCTCCGGCACCCAGCGGCATGTTCCGACGCCTTGCGTTCTTGTGACAAGTTTTCCAACACCTGTAAACGACTTTGCAACGCCATCCTCAGAAATTGTGATGTCTTTAGCCAATCATGACCATCTCCCTTCCGTTGTACCAGTCCACTTCATCCACGTCCGCTATCCCTAAGATACCATTTTCGTACTCAAAATGCAATGCAAGACCGTAGTTTTGCGTGGATATTTCTTCGTTTTCAGTGATCCTGCCGGTTGTGTATTTGTCAGACGGTCTATAGATATATCGGTTTGTCATTCCCGCGTCAATTCGGTCGATATATGGATTTTTGACGGAATAGGTGTACCCTTGCGGGAAATAAAACACGAATTTCGCGATAACATTTCCCGCATACAGACAGCGGATCGTCAGCTTGCAAGCTACTTCGTCCTCGACGGATACTAGCTGAATAGATGATACGGCCTGCAAGCCGAAAGAATACGCACAAGACGCTATGTATCCAGATACAACCGCATTCATATCCGTGTATGCTACGGTCTTTTCGCCGGGAGTGAATTCAAAGTTATTGATTGCATCAAGCGAAACCGTCAGACGATTAAAATACAAGCCTGCGAAGTAGGACAGGATTTCCTGTACGTTATTCTCGTTGACAAGATACAGCCCGTCAATAACGACTTCGTTATCAGGCAGCGTAGACGGGAAATCCGGGTTTGAAATCGAATGTTCCTGACTATGCACAATATATACATTCGACCCTGCCTTCACCCATTCATCCGTCGTTGCCGGCTCCCCTTGTGCAAGCGTGAAAGAATATGCGGTGATCGTGATTTTTGATACATAGTCCTCCTGCTCTCTTACCGGACGGTACTTCGTCTGCTTCGGCGGGATGATTGTCTCAACGTCTTGACTGATTTTTTTAATTTCTATCTTATTATTCGCCGTAAATGACTGCTTCACAAAAGCACCAAGGACGAAACATACCCACTGCAAGCGTTCCCTTGCATTCTGTGCAGGACAAAAACCGCTGATTGTAGCACTTTGCAAAGCACTGTCTAGCACATACCCGTTCACTCCAATAATTGTTCGCGCAAAAATCGCGTCCAGCACATTCGCGGCAGATTCCGCATTGTACATGACGGCTTGCATTTTCTTGCGTTCCAGCGCAAAAATGCCGGACATCGCCTTCACTTCAACATGCTCAACGTCTACCCTGTGCGCATCGACAATCCATAGCCGCGTCCAGATATTTTCCTGATCGTCGATGATCTGCATGTACTGACCCGCTGATATTTCACGGCTTGTCTTAATCGTCACGTTCGCCTCGTCAGCGGGGACTGTGTTCCCGGTAACGTCAGCTTCCGTAACAAAAGACAGGTCACTGATTTTTGTATAGCTTCGCCCATCAATTTTCACATACATGCGGCCACCTCAGAATTGAACGCTGTCTACATCTTCCATTTCAGCCCATCCAGTACTTGTATACACGTAAGCCATGCCGACCGCTGGGCTTAATACGTCTGGACGCGGAGCAAGCCCAACGGTCAAAACTTCACCAAGATCAGATGTTTTTGTTGGATAATTTGATTTAATCGAAAATGCGATCCCGCGCCAATGTGTTTTATTGCCGACCTTTGTGTATAAGTCACTAACGCTTTCCACGCGCCCAGTAATCGAAACGATACTGTTCCCATACGGCAAAATGAACGAATGCCCATCCACCGGTTTTGTCAGCAACTCATAAAGATCGTTATATCGCTCTTCCGTTCCAATAGGTACGACGATTTTTACATCATAATCCATGTATGTGCCGAGAACGTCATTGAAATACGATCCATCCAGCATAAGCCCGGAAATGTCGCTTGCCCGCATATCGGCCTTGCGTTTTATATCACACGGTAAATCCCATTGTACGCCGTCGATTGTGAACATCACGCATTCCCCCTAACGATCTGCATTCCGACGCGACCGGCTTCATCTTGAACCATCTGATAGATGACGCTTTGCACTTTTTGACCTCCGAGTTCGACAGTCAAATTCAAGTACTGCGGAGCGGCATATCGCGGAACGGAAAACATGCTTCCAGTTCCATCATCCCGGCTTTCCACGGATGTTGTTGTCACAATTTCTCTGTCCTGATAAAATCCATCATCCATTGTGGCATCCAAAAGGTCTTCGACCGCATCGTTGACTGTGGAAATATTATCGTCAATTCCTTCCGCAAGACCAAGATCAATGAATTTGCCGATTTCTGCAAAGACTTTCGACGGGGAACCGATTTTTAATTGACGAATGGCTATACCTTGAATACCACCCATGACATTCGCGAAGAATTCAACAAATCCGTTCCATGCGCCGGTAACACCAGCTTTCAAGCCTTCAATAATTTGACCGCCGATTTTAACGAAAAAGTCCCAAACACCTGAAAACATTCCCTTAATTGTATTCCATACGCTGGCAAAAAATTCCCCAACTGAACTAAACGCTTTGGTTACGCCTTCATATGCAGATACAAAAACTTTTGCAAACCAAGCGCCTACATTGATGAAAACGTTTACAATGTCATTCCAACGCGCTTGGAACCATTCACCAATTCCAGAAAAAACGTTTTTGATACCTTCCCATGCGCCGCCGAAAGTATTGCTGAACCATTCGCCAACAGTCGCAAATGCACCCGTGATCGCATTCCATACGCCACCAAAAAACTCACCGACTGGCGCGAAAATCTCCTTAATACCTTCCCACGCTTTTGTGAACAACTCCGCAAGTTTTGTCCCAAGTTCGGCAAGCCCTTCTAGAATTGCCAGAATAATTTTTGGTAAAGCTTTGATAATACCGTCAATAATCGCCGGTAAATTTTCCACAAGCGCAACGAAAAGCTCAACGCCTGCATCTATAATCAGATCAATGGAATCCAGAAGCGCATCAACGATACCCTCTATGATTTCTGGGATTTTCTGTATGATCCTAGGCAACGCTTTAATCAGACCTTTTGCAAGCCCGACTATAAGTTGTAGGGCTGCGTCCACCAAAAGCGGGATGTTATCGACAAGCGTATCCACTATCAACAGCACGGCGTCGATAACAGCCGGTATAATCTTCGGCAATGATTTCGACAATCCTTTTGCAAGTTGTACAATCGCCTCAACACCCGCCTTTACCAACTGTGGCGCGTATTTCGTAAATAGATTTACAATTTGTGTAATCAGTTGTTGTATTGTTTGTGGCAATACTTTTACAATCGAATTCAGTAATGAAGCCCCAGCGTTTAAAATTGATGGCAGTATATTTTTAATGAATTTCGGCAATCTTCTTGCAATAATCGGAGCGGCTTTTTCAACGAAAGTGGCGATTCCATTAAGAGCTTGTTCAAATGCTGGAAGAAAATTGTTTAAGGCTGTCTCTGCTGACGCTACGACATCACCTATAAGTTGCCCTAAATCGGCATCTGGACGCGCAATTCCAGTAACAAGATTGTCCCATGCGGCCTTTATGGAACCGGCGGAACCAGCTATTGTGCCAGCCGCTTCTTTTGCCGTCGTACCCATCGCGGCAAATGCCTCTTCTTCCGTCATTGCACCAGTGCGCACAGCCTCAGCAGCTTCTTCCGCCGAGATACCGGAAATTCCCATTTCCTGCTGAACGACATGAATAGCTTTTATAATGTCCGCATAGCTTGATATATCAAATTTTACGCCGGAAATCTCTTGCGCTTTGTCGAGAAGCTCTTGCATTCCTTCTTTTGTGCCAGAAAAGCCAAGCGCAAGATTATCTAACATCGTAAAATTTCCACGACTGAAACCGCGATAAGCATTCTGAACGGCTTCCATCGTAGTTCCCATCTTATTCACATTGTCGGACATATCCGTAATAGATACATTCATCAAATCAGCAGCGGCAGCTTGATCGTTCCCTAAAGAATTTATTAACGCCGCCGCACTCTGAATGGATGTTTCCATGTACTGATTAGCAGACATTCCGGCAGTTTTAAACGCATTATCCGCGTTCTTTAAAACTTTGTTTGCGGAATCCCCGAAAAGAGTTTCTACGCCACCTGCAAGCTGCTCAAATTCAGAATAAGCATCTACGGATTGCTTTGCTAATGCACCAACCGCCGTTGCCGATGCTCCTACAGCCGCCGCGCCGATTTTCGCCGCTGTTCCAAGTCCTGAAGCTAATTTAGTGCCGAAGGAATTAGCTTTTCCTTCGGCATCGTTTAATCCATCTTCGTACTGTTTGGAATTCAGCGACAGGATCGCTTCAAGATTAAATATACTCATTTTTGTTATTCAATGCCTCCAATTTTGCACTAATGTCACTGATAATTTCCTCAGATGTTCGCGTGTCTTCCGGCTTTTGCGGATCAAGGAAGTCAATGTATCGCACATTCAGATTATAGGCCGCCTTCAGCGAATCCGTAACATATATTTTATATGCCTTCTCTTCATCTGCGGCTTTTTGCCGTGCATTTACATAGTGCAAAAATGGCCTTATCCGCGTCCTGTCACCCTGATATTCACCGTAGCAGAGCCAAAAAACCTCTTTAGCCCTGCTTACTGAAAAACCGCGACTACATCCGGGTCATTCAAAAGCTGCAACAGCAGAATCGGAATTTCCGCAAGCGACGGATTGTACTCTTCCGGCGAAACACCTTCAAGAATCGCAAGGATTTTCAATATTGCGCTCTTGTGGTTGCGAATAGCAAGCACGCATGCACACATCTTATCACCGTCATGAAGTTTTTTTGTAAATTCTCTATCTGTGAAAATTTCCGATACCGGCTCAAGAAGATCGGCCAACACATCCAATGCGTTCTCACCGCGAATTTCTGAAAGTTTACGCATTACTTACCCCTCCACGCTGTAGAACACCATCGGGACAACATCCTGCGCATTGATCGACACATGGCCGGTAAGTTCAAGCGAAATCTGACCCTTCCCGTTCTTTGTGGTCTTCAAAGAAAAACCGCCGGTCGAAAGCGCGTTCTTTAATTCAATGGCCACAAGTCCACCATCGGAACGGTCGCCAACCCACCACAGACTGTCATCGAAATCCGTCTGCGCGAGGTTTCTACGCGGCTCGATTTTTCCGCTTGCGGCTGTTACGTCTGCCGCACCAAGGGCAAGACGGATCACTTCCGGCGATGTGCCAATCGCCGTTGTGGAGAATTTGCAGTCCCAACCATCAAGATGTTTCAGCTCCTTCATGTTCGGCGGGCAATTATCCACATCATCGCCCCAATCGGAATATGTTGGTGTGCAAGATGCTGTAATTCCACCGGTCGTTGCCGTAATAATATCATTCGCCGTCGGCGCAACCGGAGACGCCGGATTGAAAGTTTTTAAAAGTAAACCAGCATCAACCTGAAGCTCATCAAATGCTTCTTCTGTAATAACCGTAAACATTCCCATAATATCACCTCAATAATTCGTAAAAAACTCAGTTTGTAAGTTCAAATATACCCTTCTTATTGAATCATCTTCGTCCTGCATTCGCTGTGCAAACGGACTGCCTTTTGTGACGAATAAATACCCACCGTCAATTTTTAACAGCAGGTTTTGTCCTATCGCCCTTGCAATATCGTCCGCTTTTGCGGAAATTTCAGCCCATGACGTAGACCGATACCAAATTGACGCGGAAAGCAAGACTACTTGCTCAAATTCTCCAACCGCCGCTGAATACGTAATATAGGGAAATTGTGCGCTGTCAGGAACCGAAGATTCATCATAAGCCGGGATTCCAAAGCCAGACCAGAAATTGTGTATCGCTTGCCATTTGTCCGCCATCCACACACCTCTCAGCTTGCAAGCGAAAATTCCTCTGCGGACACCTGCCGCATATTCAGCGTGGCACTCGGCGGTGTTTTCTTGTCATCGCCGTCCGAAGTTACTCGGAAAACCTTCCCGTCTTCAAGCCGCCGAAAAACATCGTGATATTGAAGATTCAACGCCTTCCCAGTCGTCACCGTATACAAAGCGGTCACTCCCTGCTTTTCTCCGATTCTTGCCTGCATGGATGTGTCAAGCACAATCGCCGCGCTAAACGAAGCACCGTCAACCCATTCCGTAATATAGCCGCCGTAACCGTCAGCCCGTGTTCGCTTATCCAGCATCACGCATTCTGTCATTGCATCTGATAGTAAAGACATAAGCCATTCCCTCAATAATACCGCGAATCACCGTTTGAAACGCCGCCACCCTTTCTGTCGGCGTCCCTTGCGTCGTACCTTGCTTTTCTCCACGGCGCAAGCCTGTCCGCGAATACGGACTGCCAACTCACACCGCCACTACCGGCACCCGCACCGCTTCCGCTGCCCTTGCTATACGAATAGCCGCCGAAACTTTCAGACGTATACGGCGAACGAATCACATCCGCGTTTGCCTGCGTCCATGCGGTCACTTCACCTGCAAGATCGGCAAGGTCTTTCGGCACCGCCAACGCCCAAATTTCGCCTTTGAAAATCTCATCCGACAGCCCAGTAGCCGGCCATTGATAAACGCCATCATTCAGCACGGAGCCATAGATTTTGAAGTATTGACCGTCAATCAGAAAGTCGATATCTTCAAGCGCACCGTCGGAAATAGAAAAAATGCCGGAATGAACCTCCTTGATAAAGTAATTCTTAATCGTCTGAAGGATTCGTTCCAGCATTTTTCTTTTTCCTCCCTTTCGCGGGCATCCGATTTTCGATCAACGCCACGCCCAGTCGATTCCTGCCAGACGCAAGTTCGCCAATCCTTATTTCGTCTACCTGCTTACTCGGACGGGGGAACTCATCCCCCGCCCTGTAAAGGTAATTCCCATCCTGCAAGTCGCAGAAATCGTGAATCACAATGTAACTCATGCGCCCTCCGCCACAGACCTTGTATAGTATGTCTTCCCAGTCGCCGGAGTCGTGTCCGTAGTCGGGAAATAATCGTTGTTAGAATCCTTCTCAAACCAACCTTCGGTCGCCGGATTCTTGCTGGAATAGCCCTCGCCCGTGCTGTCCACAGCCGTAAACGTAGCCACGCCGATATCAACAACCGCGATGCCATCCAGATATTCACACATCAGCGTCATGCCCATAAGCGCGAACGCTTCGGAAACCGCCGTGCCGTAGTTGCCCTGAACATGGAAGCCGATCAGGTTCGTTTCGCCATCCGTGGTATACACAAGCCCAGCTCTTGCAAAATCGGAATCATCCGGAGAAACGTAGTAGAGAATGATGTTCTCAACCGGAGTAGCCAGAATCTTCCCACGCGCAACCTCGGAATCCCCACAAAGGAAGAGACGGGAGTAACCGAGGAAATTCTCAATGTAGTTCATGCCAAACGCATTCTGAACCGTAATTGCCGCCGCACCAAGATAGTCGTAAGCATCAAGGATATTGCAGAATCCGACAATCTCCGTAATTCCGCGATGCATTTTCTTCCACTTGTTGCGGACGCGCCCCTGTGCTTCCGCAAGAGCCGCCTGAAACGTTGCTTTCGCGGAAATCAGCGTTCCCGTGTTTACGAACGTATAGAATTTCGTTGTAACATTTGTCTGTAATTCAAACAAAAACTGGTCATCCGTAAGTCCAATCGCATCGTCGTAGCCATGTTCGTTAATGGCCTCGATGGATACCGCCTTTGCATACTTCTCCACGTTGATTGTTGCGTAGTCCTTCGTAAGCACATTGGCCTGAGAATACGGAATTTCCTCGCCTTCACCAACAGAATCCTGAAGCGTAAGCGTAGCATACTTGGATTTCAACACAGACCCGGGAGCCTTACGAATCGTCCGCATGATACCAAGAATATCCCTAAGATGTTCCCAGTTGTTTGCGAACCGCGTAACGAAATCAACTTCTCGTGCCCTTGTGTCAATATTAACACTTTTTGTCAAATTAGCTTTAGCCGGCATTTTAGCCCTCCATCAATCAATAGCCGAAAAGCGAATGGTTCTCAGAAATCAGCCGCTGACGCTCGTTCCTGTCCTTCACAGCCATGATCTGTTCTTTCGTCATGTCGCTGCCGCCGTTGTTTTCCGGCGGATTCGAAGTCTCCGCGCCTTTCTCAAGCTTCGTGCCGATAAAATCAGCCCATTCGGTTTTCGCGTTCTTTTTCAGCTCATCGGCATTTTTCAGAGTTCCATTTTCGTCAAGCTCAAATCCATCAAAGTCCGTGACTTTCATTACGGCATCCAGCCGCTTTTCCGTGACTCCGATTTCTTTCAGTAACGCACGATATGCGCTCTGTTTATTTGCCTTCGCCTCTTTTGCTTTCGTTTCAGCCTTGAAATCGTTGAATTCTTTTTCAACTTTTTCTTTCGCCGTCTTCATGTTGTTGTACTTCGACTCCCATGCAGACTTGTCATACTCAGCGATTTTTTTCTGAGCCTCATCCAGCTCCTTTTTTGTATCCGGAAGCTTTTCTGCTTCAGCCTTGTATCTATCGCGTTCTTCTCTTAACGCTTCGACAGACGCAACATGCCCGTCTATAATCGCTCCCACAGCCACATCCATGTTTTCTGTTGACACACCTGCTTTTGACAGGATTTCTCTTACCTGTGCTTTCGTCAAAGCCATAACAAATCTTCCTTTCTTTCGGTGGCGTTCTTTGCCATTCAGATACGCTCATGATACCATACGGCTCAAACGAAATGCAACTATTTTTTTGAAAAAATATTTTGCCAACAGCCGCCTTAAATTGTCTGACAATTCCTTGTACAATCTTCATACATTTTCCTATAATCTTCTATATATATATTTTTTTACATACCCTTTTTATACCCTATTTATACTACACATCATACATAAATAAATAAAAGATATAAATATATATATAAATAATATATAAATGGCAATAAAAAATAAGAATAATTTTAATAAATTATGAATAATCTTAATGTAGGAACAAATGTTCTTCCTACACAAATCCTACACTTTTCGGGCTTATCCTACACAAAATATAGTTAAAAAAATTGAAGTATTCGGAAACTCCGAATACTTCAACAGTTAGCCATAACAAATTGTATAGAATTGTGTCTCACTCAATCGTTTAATTCGGTTCTAACAATTTCCTCATATTCGCTCAAATGATCTGCGATTGCAGGCTTTAAGTACGGCTTCGCTTTCATTTTCGACGTGCCAAATTCAACATACGCGGCATATTCCACATTCGTGCCTACATAGACCTTATCTTCATCTGGCGTTCCCATCGGCGCATAATCCCCCGCTTCGGCTTCACTTCCGCCTTTGCTATGCTGTGTTTTTGTGGCGTAAGTCAGGCTTGCTCTTAGCCTTCCTGTGCGCTTATACGAAGGCGATGGCGGTGTATCGTAGACACTTTTCTGAATCTCTATTTTTGCGTTTCGTTCCATCTGTAAGCCCATCGCATTCAGTGCCCGTTGTATGGCTTGTCGCATTTCTTCCAGAGTTTCATCGACATTTGACTCAACTTCTACCTGCACGTTTCCCAGTTTTTGTGTTGTCTTTTTCATTTTTTCTTTCTCCGTGATTCTTTCCACTCCTCATATGTCATATCGTCGATTTTGCCATCATACGAAATATCGGTGCTGAAATTATACTTCGTAAGCACTGGCAAAAGCGTGCATCTGCAATTCCAGATTTCGGCGGGCTCTGCGTCAGGATCGCCGGGATACTTACACCCATTGGAAAACTCTTTTCCGACCTCTTGAATTTCGCCATCTAGCAGAACATGACTGTCACGCGTCCTTGAATCGTGTGTGGACATCCACTGCTGTTTTACGCCGATGCCCATATCCTGACAACGCTTATAGCTATTTACCCTTCCTGCATTTTGTGCCTCAGTCATCGCAGTACGCGCATAGCGAACCGTAGCGTTTCTATTCAGTTCGCCCATCGTGTTCGCTATGCGTTTTGCCATATTCGGAATGCTTTCACCTTGCACAACAGCCTGAAAAGTTACGGATTGCAGTTTTTTGGCTTGCCAGCGGATATCACGATTTGATTTAATCAGCTTGTCAAAAGCCGCTTTCGTCTGCGGCTTCAATGTCACATCTTCACCGGCTTTGTATGCGTCAAACTTGCCAAAGGTCTCCTTCATGCGCTTTCCCGGAGGCTGTAGAATCTGCGGGTCATCTTTCAAAATTCTTTCAACCGTCGCTCTGTCATACAGTGTGAACGCTGTATTCGCGTGAGCCAGCTTTTCCACTTGAAACACGCCATAATTGAAGTTCTCCGCATACGCTTCCGGCATGTATCCATTGACAATGCTTCTTGCTATACGATTCGCATTATGCAAGTCCCGTGAAAGATTATTCCGCATTTCCGTCCATCGGTCACCCACAAGAAGTTGATTTTTACGCCATTCCAGATATTCTTCTCGTGACATTTTGCCTTGCGCAACTTCTTCCGCATGGATTTTATCTTTGATTTCAAACCGGCGAAAATAGTCATCCAGCTTTTTCTGTATATCCTCGGAAGCTGTCTTATATTCGCGCTTGACTTTTTTCTCTATATCCGCAATCATGCGGTCTGTGGCCTCGTGCGCGGGGTCACTTATTCTCTTCTTCGTCATTTATGTCACCGAGCCTGTTCAAGTTATCCGCAATCATTCCAGCAATAATCTCTTCGGCTTTGTCGCCATCGCCCAAAACTTCCAGAATCTTTCTTGTGACATATTCATCCGGCAAAAATTGAGCGGACTGAATTAATGTCGTTATGTTTTCAGTCGCATTAACCATGATGGAGCGCGTAAAGCTTGCGTCGGAATCAATTCCAACCACGCCAAACAAGCCGCCGAGAAAGTCATGTATGCAGTATTCAAACATATCTGCCTTGTTGTTCATCGGCTCATACGCCGCCTTGATCTGTGTGGCTGTCACTGCGCCATTTGCTATTTGCTTTGTATCCAAGGCCATATAATCGTCATAAAGATCGTTTCTTATTCTTTCCAGGAGCGTTTCCCTGCTTGCATACGGCGCGTCCATTGTGTGGGACTCAGCCCTTGCGCCATCGTCTTCCACAACAGCCGCCTTGACGGTTCTCATGCGCTCAACGAATTTCGCGAGGTCAATGTCATCCATGCCGGAGGCGTTCTGGATCGTCCAAAACACATAGCTTGCCTCATCGACTGTATTGCAGAATCCACTTTTAATCAAATCATACGCGTCAATCTGCTCTTGAATTCCCACGAGCTCGCTCTGGTGCGCCGGATTGCCCCACAGAGGCACAATCGGGAACGACGGATAGTTCTTGCCATCTAATATTTCAACGCCGTCTGAGGGGCTTTCGAGCAGCTTCAAGACGTATGCGCGCTTCGGCTTCAGGGTTTCGCCTTTGCTTTCCCGCCATATGTATTCCGTGTATCCGTCCAGCTCGTAAAGCGTTGCGCGAAACGGCTTCGATTGGTCGATCTGCCAGAACCGGACGCCGGCCATAAGCGCGCCGGTTTCTTCGTCCCATAATGGCGCGAATTCGGTCAACCGGAAAACTTCCATGTGGTCTTTGTTCCAGAACCCAAAGGAAACGCCGTCAACAAGGGAATATCTTCCCAATTCTTGCAGCCGCGTGTCGAAATCTTTGCCGAGCTTGTCTTTTTCGTTTTCTTCTGTTAAGGAAACGCCATTCCCAAGCAAAAACTGGTTCTGCTGCGTGACGAACCTGTTGAAAAAGTTCGACCGCAGCTTGTAATTCGCGCTGTAATTGTCAGGGACAGCCTCGCCGGAAATCGTATAAAGCAATTTTTGATACCCTACGATCGTGGCGTTCCTTTTCCTGTCATATTCTTGCGCCGTAAGCGCATTTTTATACATCTGTGTGCTTTTATGCGCCGAAATGACAGCTCGAATAAAATCCATTTTGGATTTTTCGTCGTCTCTTATTTTGAGCAAATCCTGATATGTGTAAATAACAATCACCTCCGTATGGCTTTTCTGACGATATGCTTCGATTTTACAAAATACCTTAACGCGTCCATGCAATTATGGACAATAAGGCCGCCATTTATGGCGAAATTGTGATTGTCGTCAACTTCCATGTTGTAAACTGGTTCGCGGCCTATCTTTTTAATTGATCGGATTCCAACGCAGGAAAAGTCTGCATGATCTTGAACCGTATCAGAAATGTCTATAATTTTATCTGACATTGCAAGTTCTTTTGTTTGCACATATCCACGTTGCGTAAGAATTGGATGCTCACCAGTGCAATGAATAATGCGTCCGTCTTCGGTTTCAATTTCATATATATCAGCTTCTTTTTGAGTCATTCTGCAATCATGATATGGCTTCAATTCCGCCTTGCCGGATTTTGTATTGTAGCTCCATACGTGGCCAGACGTACTGACAAGATCAGAAATATGACGTTCGCCGCATTCCGTCATAACAAGCGTGTCTCCGGTCAGACAGTGATCATTTGCCTTAATCGGCCGGTCTTCAACGCAGGCGTCGTCCCACACATAACCCTGAACCTCTTTGCGCCAAGCCTTGCATTTCTCAGTGACTTTCACATACCCTTTTTTTAAGGCCGTGGCCGTTTCGCGGATTCCGTCGAGTACGTCGTTGTCTGCTTTGTGCGCTCTGTATCTATGTTGCCTTTTATTTAGCAACGCGATAAAGGACGCGGCGGACGGATCAATGATTGTGTAAAGCGGCTGTGCAAATTTATACTTCTCGAGCCATTTGTCAAGACTCGCGGCGTACTCCTCATCGGTTTTCTGCTCGCCGGTTTCCCTGCCGCTGTAATAATATTCATCCACGGCATACCAAGTCTCGCCATACCTCGCAAAAAGAAGCGCGGCGAACGCGTTCATGGTGCCGTAGTCGAT